>CALZRA010000016.1 GCA_945828345.1 uncultured Bacteroidales bacterium | reverse complement strand
CAGGGCGCACTTTATCGCCTCGTTCTACCCAGGGCGTTGCCCTGGGCTATGCGCTCGTTGCCCCTTCGGGGCGTGGCCTTGAACGCTGGTATTCCAAGGCTGTTGACCTTCGGGGCGTGCCTTGAACGATTGTCACCAAACCGGTCCAGATGCGTGCCTTAAACGCCAGTTAACCAGAAAGACCTGCGACACGGGAGTATACCTGACCTGGAGAAGATATCTTACTTGCCCGAAGGAGATATATTACTTGACCGAAGGAGATATCTTACTTGACCGAAGGAGATATCTTACTTGACCGGAGAAGATATACTGCGTTACAGACGGCCCGAACAGACTGCGCCCTGCCATGGCAATGAAGCCTGGCAGGGCGCACATTTGTGTAGGGTAATCTTACGGGTCCGAACGCGCTTAGTAGGCGATGCGGGTCAGGCGGTTGCCCACCTTGACAAGGTAAACGCCGCGGGCGGGCAGGCGCACAGCGGTCTGAGCCTGGCTTCCGCTCACCACGAGACGGCCATCGGTGCTGTAAACGGCTACTTCAGCTCCCTCGGGATTGCTCACCGTGAGGCGGCCACCCTGCAGCTGAACGGTAGCTGCACCGACGGGGGCGGCGGTGATGCCACTGGCCTTCACGTGGACTTGTTCGAGGGGCGAGAAGGCACTCTCCTTGTAGCTGACATTGACTCCGGGCACGTTGGGCACCTTCACCGCGCTCACCTTGTGGTAGAGGTCGCGGCCTGCGAGACTGTTGGGCAGGGGCACTTCGATAGAGGCACCCGTGTGCATGAAGGCGTAGTGGTAGGGGTCGAGCAGGCTCTCACCGGCCTTGTAGCGCTGGGTGATGCGCACGTCGTCGATGTAGAGGTTGCCGGGATAGCGCACGCCGAAGATGCCGAGCTTGGAGCGGGCGGCACCCTTAGTGAGCTGCACGTTGAAGGTCTGCCAGTCGGGCTGTACCTCGTCGGTGTAGACGAGTTCGGCCTGCTCGAACTCACCCGTCTCTTCGCTGAAGTTGAACAGGGCCACGGCGCACTGCACGGAGCCTTCGTGCTTGTCGCCGTTCACATCCCAGTAGGCGGCCACTTCGCCACACAGCTTGACGCTGAGCGACACCTTGCCGCCGTCCTTCGAGAGGTCGAGTTCGGGCGAGATGATGCCGGCCTGCTCACCGTTGTAGAGGTAGTGGTAGGCATCGACACAGGCGAAGCCTTCGGCATAGGCCATGTAGTTCTGGCCGTTCCAGCCGGCCTGGTTCAGGCCGTTGAGGTAGGTGTTGCCATAGACGTTGAAGTCGTGTTCCTCCATGGTGTAGGTGGGGTCGCTGCCGTCGGCCAGCTTGAGGCGGTCGAAGTTCTCGTCGGTTACGGTGAACTCGCCGTCGGCTTCGGCCACGCGGCGGCTGTAGGCCCAGTAGTTGTAGTTCTGGGCGGAGGGCACGGGATTCCATGTGGCGTTGTAGGCTTCGAGTTCCTCGCCCTGGCTGTCAACGGGATTGAGCACGGGGGCTTCGAGGTCGAACACGGGTTCGAGGACGCTTTCGAGCGACTGGTGTTCGCCCTTCACGGCGCGCACGGTGTAGTAGTAGGTTTCGCCCGAGTTGACGCCGTCGATGTGAAGCTGGTTGGTCTCGGCGCGGAGGTCACTGCGATAAAGCTCTGTCTCGCCGAGGAGGGAGCTGTAGGTGTAGAGGTTCACGAGGTAGTACTCGGCTCCTTCAACAGGCTGCCAGTTGGCATCGAAGCTGGTGCCCTGGTAGTTGGTGTAGGGCTTGGTGAGGGGCATGGCCACGTAGGGGTCAATGACATAGACTTCGATGTCGTCGAGGTAGACGGTTTCCTCGCCTGTGGGCACGATGTTGAGCAGGGTGTACTCGCCGCACTGGGTGAACTGGAACTCGAAGGTCTGCCACTCGTCGGTAATGGTGGGGCAGACGTGGCTTTCGAGGAAGGACCAGGTGGGCGACATGTTGTAGGTCTCGGCTCCCTCGACCGCCATGTTGTCGACGGTCTTGCCGTCGTCGGTGCGCGCCTTGAAGGTGAGCACGGCCACGCGGTCATACTGCGCGAGGTTGAGCATGGGGGTGTTGATGTGGCCGTAGTCCTTGCGCGTGTCGATACAGGCCGTACCGCCGGCGGGGAAGAGGTTGAAGCCGCCCCAGCCGGGTGTCTGGGTGTACTCGTCGAGGATGTTGATCCAAGGGTACTTGTAGTTGGGGTTGATGAGCGAAACGGTTTCGTCGGGATTGCCGACAGAGCCTGTTTCGAACTTGGCGAAGTCCTCGGTGAGGACGGTGACCTTGGTGCCGTAGTCGAGCGCATTGACGCGCTGTGGCTGTGCGGGGGCCTTATGAAGCAGGCTGGAAGCCTGCGCTCCCATGGTGGCCGTACGGCTCTTGGCGGCTGTGGCGAAAGGTGCTTTCAGCCCTGCCGTGAAGGTTTGCGCACTGGCTGTCAACGAAGCGGCTGCCAAGGCTGCGCAGAGGAATAAGTGTTTCATGGGGAAAATTCTATGTATTTGTTCAATTAAGACAGTTATAAGATTTAAGGTTATAAGGTTATAAAGTTACGCTTGCGGCAGAAGCTTAGTCCGCTCAAACAGTAATATTATAACCTTATAACCTTAAATCTTATAACCTAAAGAATGGTTACTTCACCTGCAGCTTCGAGGTGTAGACCTTGCCGTCAGCGGCCACGGCCTTCACTACGTAAACGCCGGTGGTCAGACCCAGCTTGCTGTTGTCGCCCTGGGCAACTACCTGGCCGGCAGCGTTGTAGACAGCTACCTGGGTAGCCTTCAGGCCGCCCAGACGGATGCTGCCCGTAGCGGCATCGTAGGCTGCGAGGGCATCGCCTGCCACGCTCACGTTGTGGATGCCTGTAGCCGAGGTAACGGCCAGGTGCATCACGGCCAGAGCCTGACGGGCGAAGCAGTTCTTCGAGAGCAGGTCGGCGGTCTCGAAGTCGAACTGCTGGGTGTTGCTGCCGTAGCGGAGCGTACGGTAGATGTCGGAGTAGCCGTCGGAGGCGTAGACGTTGAAGAGCAAGGGGAACTGGTTCTCCCAGACGCCTTCTTCGACTACGGTCACTACGAGGTTCTTCGATGCGTCGTAGGCATAGGGCTCGATGAAGTCGAAGGACAGCAGGTTGTTCTCTCCGAGCTTCGACGAGATGGTGCCGTCGAACACGAGCTTCTGGTCGGTGAGGGGAATCCAGGCGCCGAGGTCTACCTTCGTACCCCACTCTTCGGCGGTGTAGGCTTCGATGTCGGTCGTGCCTACGTAGATCTTGACGGGCACGTCGGCAACGGTCGCATCGCCGTTGGCGCTGTATTCGAAGGCCAGGCGGCTGATGGCGTGTTCCTCCTGCGGGTCGAGCGGCTCGTTGAAGTCGCTGGGGTAGTAGATGGACTGGATGGTGCTGTAGCCCTTATAGAAGTAGATGGGGGTGTCGGTGCTCTGGGCGAGGTTCGTGCCGTCGTTCACCTCCACGTTGAAGGGCACGGTGCCTTCGGGCGATACGGTGATGGCGAAGGGGGCTGAAACATTGTTGGCCGAGATGGCGTCGCCTTCGAGCTCAACGACAGCGGCAAGCTGCATGTCGCCTTCGACATCGGGGGTGGCAGATACCTTGACAACGGTGTCAGCTTCGGCTGCGAGGGCATCGTCGACGAGGGTTTCGCCGAGTACTACCTGATTCTCGCCGTCGAGACGAACGACCTTCACCTTGTAGCCGGCGGCTTCGAGGCGGCCTTCGTTCTTCACGGTTACCTTATAGTCGGCGGGAGTCTTGCAGCTCGGGTTGGTCGAACCGGCCAAGCTCTTCACGGCGAGGTCGTAGTCTACCACTTCCTTGATGGATGCACCTACGATCGAGAGGTTGTCGTAGACGTTGGCTGAGAGCATGTGGAGACCGAAGTTATATTCGCCGTCGGTCTCAGGAACGAACTGTGCGCTGAAGCTGTGGCGGCTGTAGTACTGGTCGTTGCCGAACTGGCGGACCTCCTTCAGCACGGTCGACTGGGCTTCGACAGTCGAGCCTTCGCCGATGGTGATGTCGAAGTCGTGCTTGGTGGGAGAGTCGTCGGTGTCGGGATAAGCGAAGTAGATTTCGAATGCTACCTTGTAGGTCTTGCCGGCCTGGAGCTTTACAGAGGGAGATATGGCGTAGTCATCGCTGTTGCCGTAGCTGTTGGTGTAGAAGGCCAGACCCGTGCTGGCGGGATCCCAGTTGGAGTAGTAGAACGTGGACCAGTCTTCGTTGGCATCGATGAGGGTCCATGCGTCGGCCTCGGCGTAGCTCTGGAAGGCTGTCTCGTAGGGCACGTCGTAGGCGGGTCCTGCCATCACGTAGTCGGAAGTGGCGGTCAGACCTTCACCCTTGCTTGTGAAGGGAGTGATTTCGTAGGCGTAGTTCAGGAGGGCGGGAATATCTCTGTCAACGAACGAAGTCTCGGGGATGTGATTGGCTACCATGACAGAGTCGGGCAGACGCATCACACTGTAGGTGAGCGAAGCAGCGTCGAACGCGCCTTGGTGTGCGCCTTCGAAGGGAGCCTCCCAGGAGAGTTCGAGACGGCTGCCGTTGCGCACGAGCTGGATGTTCTGTACTTCGCCCGGAGTGTCCTCGCCGGCGAATACGTTCCAGGTGTCGGGCACACCGCGCTTGCCGTTGACATAAGCGGCCACGTAGTAGGTCGTCACGCCGTCGGCGGGCGACTCGTCGGTCCAGCTGGATTCGCCGCCGGCCTCAACGTCCTGTACCACACCGGCGGGCTCGCCCTCGAGGCTGCCACGGAAGATGCGTACTTCGTCGATGGCATCGATGGGGTCGCCAGCCCAAGAGGTCACGGGGTTGGTCCAGGTGAGGCTGACCTTCGTGCCGTTCTCAATGGCGCTGCCGGCGAGGTTCTTCACGCGGGCAGGTGCTTCGGGAGCTTCACCCGTGAGGGCGGGAATGGCCAGACCGCTACTGATGTCCATGAGGGAGCTGCCCCAGCTGTCTTCGCTCATGGGGTTCTTCACCTGACCCGTCTTGGGGTCGATGCGGTACATGTACTGGTAGCTGTAGCCGCCGTATTCGTTGTACTTGCAAAGCAGGCCGTAGAGCTCGCCCGTAGCGTAGTCAAACGAAAGGCTGTTGGTCCACCATACAGGGAAGGGGTTGACGCTGCCGTCCCATTCCACGGTGTGGAGCTCGATGGCGTCGAGCTCGGCAAAGTTGTTCTCCACGTCGAGGCGGGTCAGGATGGAGCCGTCGATGGTGAAGCCTGCTTCGCCGTCATCGGTGGTCACCTCAGTAAGGATGGGGCGGAGTGCCCAGAGCTGTCCCCAGGCATCGAAGGCGATGGCCATGTAGTACTTGTCGAGCTTGGCCTTTTCGTCAAATTCGCCGTTCTCCATGAGCACGGTACCAATGCGCGAAACGAAGGCGTCGTCCAGCGGCTCCAAGGTTTCATTGTCATAGGCATCGTTGCGGCAAAGTGCCCAAAGTTCGCCCGTCACGGGGTTCTGGTAGGCACTTTCCACCATGTACCAGCCAAACTTCATCTCGGCAATCTCGCGGCTGATGGTCACGGTGTCGCCCGTGGCGAGGTCTACCTTCATGAAGCGCTCGGGATAGCTGCAGGGGAAGTCAACGTTGGTGGCTTCGTAACCTACATAAGAGGTTTCGCCCGTTGCGGGGTCCTTGTAGAGTGCGCCGCCAAGCATGGTGCGGATGTGCATCGGGTCGCGGTCGTAGTCCGACATGCAGAAGAGCTTGGTGCGACCGTCGTAGGTGTCGCCGCTGTAGAAGCGGATAACGCCCGGCTCGTTGTTGTAATCGGTCTGAGTGGCGGCGAAGCATTCCACGCCCTTCAGTTTCAGGTCGTTCAGGCCTGCTGCCTTAGCCGGCTGGTTGACTACAGCGTGCTTGGGGAAGAGGCTGGGATATGCCTTCTTCACCTTCACCTGAGCTGTAGCTGCCAGCGCGAGCAGGAAGCTAAAAAGTAGAGTTACTTTTCTCATAAGCTGAAAGTTTGTGCCGCCCCGCCCGGAGGGGTGGGACGGCGGGTTTATAAAATAAGTGTTGTCGTCTCTGTTTCGGAGTTTTCTTCGATGGTTAGGAGGTTAGGAGGGATAAGGTTATGAGGTTATAAAGTTACTGCTGGAGTGTACGGAGCTTCTGCCGCAAGCGTAACTTTATAACCTTATAACCTTAAATCTCATAGCCTAAGCATATAACCTAAACCTATAACCTAAAAGATTTGGCCTCCATTCACTTCACCATGACCTTGCGGACCGTGCTTCCCTGCTGCTTCACGTACACGCCGGGCGTGAGTGTAGCGGCATTGACGCGGCAACCCTGCAGGTTGTAGTAAAGAGGCTCGCCCTGAGGCATGTCGGCCTCGACACCCTGGATGCCGGTGTAGGAGCCTTCGGGCAGCACGAGCTTGAAGGTGTTGGTGAGGTTGGCCCAGTACCAGCCGGTGTTGGGTATGTCGATGTAGCGGATGAGAAGCATGTTGGTGGGGAAGGTGATGACCTCGTTCTCGACCTTGCCGAAGTAGCCCAGCTCCTTCACCTCGTCCTTGGTCTTGCCCTCTCCGAGCGCGCGGTCGGCACGCGACCAGAGCTGCATGCGGCCGTAGCCCATGTCGTAGCCGCAACCGTCCTCCATCAGCTTGAGGCTGACACACTGCGGATCGGTGGCGTCGATTTCCATGTAGTAGTGGCGGGTGTAGTCGTAGCTGAGCGAGTTGGAGTAGATGTAGTTGTCGCCATAGGGGTCGACCAGGCGGAAGTAGCCGGGACGGTCGGTGCTCTCCTCGATGTCCACCTGGTAGGTGCATGTGGAGATGCCCGAAATGGGCACTTCGCTGTCGGCGATGAATCCCTCGCTGTAGGTGGCCTGTCCGATGCGCTTCCAGCCCACATTGTAGTAGTTGAGCTCCTGCGTCTTATGGGCGGACTTGGCGGGTTCGCCCTGGTAGTAGGGCACGGCGATGATGGTGTAGACGCCGTCGCCCCGGTAGTCGAAGAGCACCTCACGCGAGGAGGTGATGTCCTGATAGTTGCACGTGCCGTCGTACATGGCGCGGAGCGAGTCGTTGCTGGCCTCGCCCTGGAACAGGGCCACGCGTACCTTCTCGCAGCCGTCGCCCATGGCGATGTCGAACGATACCTTGTCGGTCTCTCCCTCAACGAAGCCGGCCAGCGTGATGTTCACGTCGAGGTTGGGCGCGCCGGGCAGCTTGATGCGGAACTGGCCGTTGTAGTTGGCAAAGCGCCACTGGTCCTCGGGCGCAGTCTCATACTTCACCAGCAGCGAGGCGGTGGGGAAGGTGATGTGGCCGTTGCGGAGCACGCCGCACGCACCGTCGTCGATGGCACCGTCCAGGTTGCCCTCTTGGTCGTACTTGTAGCCGGCGACCGAGTAGACCTCGATGGGTCCGTCGCCGAAGTCGAAGCCCGTCTTGCAGCGGCCCAGGAACACGTGGTCGGGGTCGGTGGCATCGACAATCATGTAATTGTCCTGCTCAATCTCGTTGACAGGGGCATAGGGATAGTTGCGGTAAGGCGTGACCAGGCGGTAGAGGCCCGGCTTGCTGGTGTTTTCTTCGACTTCGACGTCAAACTCGACGCAATCTACGATGTAGAGCGTGGTGAAGAAGTCATCACGCATACGACCTGTGCCCAACGACGTCCATTCGTCGTCGCTCTCGTCGTTCAGGACCGTGGCGCGCATGGCCGGCTGCCCTGTAGCACCCCCAAACAGGGTGGATGCCACCTCGGCGCGACGCTGCGGCTGGGCCCCTACGAGCTGGCAGCACAGGCACAGCACGATAAAGGTAATACTCTTGTAAAGGTTCATAAGTTAGTTATATAAAAGAAATTTGGATAAAGCTACACAATTACACTTCGTAGTTTAGATGAAAACAGCCCGACTGTATGGTGACCAGCAGGGCGTTTCTTACATTCCATTTTTCGTGCGCAAAAATAAACACAAGGCTTTGCACTACCAAAAAAAAGCAGAAAAATATAAACAAAAGGGCCATTTTTTACGCCTCGGTGTCATTTTCAGCTAACAAAACACGCCCTTAACACGGCATTTGCTTTTATTCTTTTTGAGAATTTTTCAAAAAATTCAATCCGTCCTTTGGGGGTTGCGGAGCGACCTCTTGGAGGGTTTAAGGTTCGTTCGGATGAGGGGAGACGAAGCGATAAGGCAACGCTTCGGCACTTAGAAAAAACAACTCGGCATGGCAGGAAGTTGACACGGCACTTAGCAAAAACAACTCGGCACTTAGGATTTTCTAAGTGCCGAGTTGTAAATCCTAAGTGCCGAGTTGTTTCAGGCACATGAAACGGTGATTCAAATTTGCCGGCCCGAGGAGGTCGGGTAGCAAGCGTTCAAGGCACGCCCCGAAGGGGCAATGAGCGCATAGCCCAGGGCATCGCCCTGGGTAGAATGAGGCGATACAGTGCGCCCTGAAAGGGCAAAAGAGTTAGAATACAGGCGTTTTATATATATGCTTTTGCCCTTTCAGGGCGCATTTGCGGCGGTTTACCTACCCAGGGCGATGCCCTGGGCTATGCGCTCGTTGGGCTTTCAGCCCGCTCCTTGAACGCTTGCCACCAAATTGGTTGGGATTCGGGGCGGACGTTGAACGCTTGCCACCCAAATTGATTGGGATTCGGGGCGTGCCTTGAACGCTTGCCACCAAATTGGTTGGGATTCAGGGCGTGCCTTGAACGCTTGTCACCAAACCGATTGGGATTCGGGGCGTGCCTTGAACGCTTGCCACCCAACCGATTGGGTCATTTGCGGCCAAAGTCGGCCGGCACTTCGCCCCAGTTGGCCGTGTCCCACTTGCGCAACGGGATGCCGGCGTAGCTGTGGGTCTTCAGCCAGCGTTCGGCCCGTTCGATGAGCTGGTAGAGCGATTCGGTGCGCTCGTTGCGCGGCAGGGTGGTGCGGCACTGGCGCGCCTTGACCCACATCAGGGCGTTGCGGCTGTCGGAATAGACGGTCATGCGGCGGCCCTGTTGGGTGAGCAGGGCCAGGGCGTGGACAATGGCCAGAAACTCGCCGATGTTGTTGGTGCCGTACACGGGACCGTAGTGGAATACCTCGCGGCCCGACGGCAGGTGTACGCCACGGTACTCCATGGGCCCTGGATTGCCCGAGCAGGCAGCATCGACGGCCAGGGCTTCGCCACAGGCCACCTCGTCGGGCAGCTCCACCGGAACCTGCGTCGCGGCCGGCTCAACAGGCGGAGCGTCTGGTCCTAACTGCCAGGCGCGCTGCGCTTCGGCCTCGGTGCGGAACGACTTGAAGCATGCGCCGGGCGCACCCTGCACCTGCTCGCTACATGCCTGCCAGCTGTCGTAGATGCCCGGGGTGCGGCCCTGCCACACTACATAGAACTTCTTGGATGCCATGCTTGAAGAGGGGTGAAGGGACGGCGGCCTACATGCGCTCGGGCATTTCGATGCCCAGCAGGCCCATGCCGATGCGCACCACCTTGGCCACGTTGAGCGAGAGCACCAAGCGGAAGGCCTGCTTCTTGGTGTCGGGCTCACGCAGGATGCTGAAGTCGTGATAGAACTGGTTGTACTCCTTGACCAGCTCGTAGCAGTAGTTGGCCACGGCAGCGGGCTGGTAGTCTGTGCCGGCCTGGCGTACCACAGCGGCGAAGTCGGCCACGTGCTGCACGATTTCTTCCTCCTTGACGGACAGCTCCACGTCGGCGGGCAGCTGTTCGGGCAGGCGGATGCCGGCATCGGCGGCCTTGCGCAGGATGGAGCGGATGCGGGCGTAGGTATACTGGATGAATGGTCCCGTGTTGCCGTTGAAGTCGATGCTTTCCTCGGGGTTGAAGAGCATGTTCTTGCGCGCATCGACCTTGAGCAGGAAGTACTTGAGCGCACCCATGCCGACAATGCGGGCCACCTCGTTCTTCTCCTCCTCGGTCATGTCGCTGAATTTGCCGGCCTCATCGACTGTCTGGCGGGCCTGGGCTATCATGCCTGCAATGAGGTCGTCGGCATCGACCACGGTGCCTTCGCGGCTCTTCATCTTTCCGTTGGGCAGCTCGACCATGCCGTAGGAGAAGTGGACGAGGCTCTTGCCCCACTCGAAGCCGAGCTTGTCGAGCAGGATGGAGAGCACCTGGAAGTGGTAGTTCTGCTCGTTGCCCACCACGTAGATCATCTTGTCGATAGGGAAGTCGCGGAAGCGCAGCTTGGCGGTGCCGATGTCCTGCGTCATGTAGACCGAAGTGCCGTCGGCGCGCAACAGCAGCTTTTCGTCGAGTCCCTCGGCGGTGAGGTCGGCCCACACCGAACCGTCTTCCTTACGGAAGAAGATGCCCTTCTGCAAGCCTTCGTCAACCTTTTCCTTGCCTTCGAGATAGGTGTCGCTCTCATAGTAAATCTTGTCGAAGCGCACGCCGAGTGCCTTGTAGGTCTCGTCGAATCCGGCATAGACCCACTCGTTCATCTTGCGCCAGAGGGCACGTACTTCGGGGTCGCCCTGCTCCCACTTGACGAGCATTTCGTGTGCCTCACGCATGAGGGGGCTGTCCTGCTTGGCCTTGGCTTCGGCGGCTTCGGGGTCGAGGCCTTCCTGCACGTAGCGGGCGGCCAGCTCGGCCACTTCGGCACGGTAGTGCTTGTCGAAGGCCACATAGTAGTCGCCGATGAGGTGGTCGCCCTTCTTGCCCGAGGACTGCGGTGTCTCGCCGTTGCCATACTTGACCCAGGCGAGCATCGACTTGCAGATGTGGATGCCGCGGTCGTTGACGATGTTGGTCTTGACCACGCGGTTGCCGTTGGCCTCGACGACATTGGCCAAGGCCCAGCCGAGCAGGTTGTTGCGCACGTGTCCCAGGTGGAGGGGCTTGTTGGTATTGGGCGAGGAGTACTCGATCATGACGAGCGGACTCTTCTCGGTAGGGGCGGTGATGCCGTAGTTGGGGTCGGCGTTGATGCTGTCGAGCAGTTCCACCCAGCAGGCTGGGGCAATGACGAGGTTGAGGAAGCCGCCCACGGCGTTGTAGGAGGCTATGAGGGTGGTGTTCTGGCTGAGCCACTCGCCCAGCTCGGCGGCGGTGTCCTGGGGCTTCTTCTTGGAGATGCGCAACAGGGGGAACACCACGAGGGTGAGGTGGCCTTCAAATTCCTTCTTGGTCTTCTGCAGGGTGAGCTGCGAAGCGTCGGCTTCGTGCCCGTAGAGGGCTTTCACGGCTGCTGCGGCGGCAGCAGCGAGTTGGTTCTCTATTTTCATTGCGGTTGGGTTGTTTTGTTGTTCGGGGGGAGGGGGGGCGGATAGTCCGGACTTTCCGGATTTTCCGGATAATCTGGACTTTCCGGATCTTCCGGACTTTCCGGAGTTTCCGGCTTATCCGGCTGTGGCCGCCGCGCGCTTATGTTTCCAGCGGCGGTGCGTCCAGAGCCAGAGGTGGGGATTGGCCTGTATCTCCTCTTCCAGCAGGCGCATGTAGCGTTCGGTGAGCTGGTAGTCGGGGTACTGGCTCATGTCGGGGGTGAGCAGCTCGATGCGGCACACGTAGTAGCCGCGGCGGGGCCGGATGACACGGGCAAAGCAGGCGGCGGCTCCTACCTTCTTGCCGATGCGCTCGGCACCGGTGAAGAGGGGCGTGTCCTGATGGAGGAACTCCATCCAGGCGTGGGTGCTGTTGGGCTTGGGGCTCTGGTCGGAGATGAAGCCGATGAGCATACGGCGGCCCTCGCGCTTCCAGCCCAGGATGCGGCGCAGGGCATCGTACTTCGATATGTTCTCGCCGCCGAAGCGCGACCGCATTTCGTAGAACAGGCGGTCCATGGCCTTGTTGTGGAGCGGCGTGTAGAGTTGCGAGGTGGGCTGGCGGCAGCTCATAGCGATAGTGGATATCCACTCCCAGTTGGCAAAGTGGCCCAGCAGCAGGAAACAGAAGGGCTGGTGCTCCAGCTGGGCATCGAGTATCTCGCAGCCCTCGAAGCGCATGCGCCGCTGCATTTCTTCCCGGCTGATGGTGAGGAGCTTCAGGGTCTCGACCACGTAGTCACAGAAGAAGCGGTAGAAGCGGCGTTCCACCCGGCCCAACTGCTGCGCACTGTAGTCGGGAAAGGAGTTAGCCAGGTTGGTGCGCACCACGCGGCGGCGGTAGCGCACCACGTAGTAGACGAGGGGAAAAAGCAGGTCTGACAGACGGTAGAGCCACCACAGGGGCAGGCGTGACAGGAGTCGGAGCAGAAACATGGGGAGAGAGGTGCTTGGGGTGAACGAGGCAGCGGGCAGCTCGGTATCAGCGGCCCAGCCACTGCTCGGGATTGAGTTTGGCGGTTTCCTTGCGCAGCTGGAAGTGGAGGGTACAGTTGCCGGTGGCGTCGGGGGCTACGGTGCCCAGTATCTGGCGGGCCGACACTTCCTGGCCGCGGCGCACGGAAGTCGAGGCGAGGTTGCAGTAGACCGACATGTAGGAACCGTGGCGCACAATGACGTTGTACATGCCGCCATAGGTGAATATGCTGGTCACTTCGCCCTTGAAGACAGCGCGGGCCTGGGCCCCGGCGGGCGCGGTGATGTTGATGCCCTTGCTGTCGAGCTGCACGCCGTGGAGGCCGTCGACGTTGTACTGCCCGTAGTGGGTGGTGATGGCATAGGAGCCGGTAATGGGCATGGGGAGGCGGCCCCGGTTGGCGGCGAAGCTGCCCGAAAGGGCGCGGTCAGCATTGTCAGCCTCAGTGAAGCGGGGTGTGTCGGGCTTGGGTTCTTCGGTGCGCGTCTTGGACTTGGCCGACTTGGAGGAGGACGAGGCTGTGGCCTTGCCGCTGCCCTTGTTGCCCGACTTGCCCGAAGCGGCGGCCTTGCGGCGGGCGGCCTCGGCCTTCTCGCGGGCAGCCTTTTCGCGCTCGGCCTTGAGCTTGGCCTGACGGGCGGCCTCCGCCTTGCGGGCCTCCTCGGCCTTGCGGCGGCGTTCGGCAGCCGCAATCTCCTCCTTGATGAGCTGGTCGATGCGGGCATCGAGCTGGGCGGCCTTCTTGCGCTGTTGGGCCAGCGTGCCCTGCAGCTGCTTCTGCTTCTTGTTCAGTTCGTCGACCACCTGCTGGCGTTCGCGCTGCTGGCCCTCCAGCTGCTGCTTCTGGGCCTGGCCTTCGGCCATGAGGCGGTTCTTTTCCTTCTTCACGCCGGCCACCTCGTCGCGCTTGGCGCGGATGGTCTGCTCCTTCTGGCGGATGAGCTGGGCCTGGGCCTTCTGGAACTTGGAGAACTCAGTGACATAGCGCAGGCGGCGGTACATTTGTCTGAAATTCTTGGCCGAGAGGATGAACTGCCACTTGGAGGTCTGCATGCGGTTGCGGAACATGTAGGTCACGGCGCGCTGGTACTTGCGCTTGCACTCGCTGAGGTCGGTTTCGAGCCGGGTGAGCTGCTCCTCCAAGGTGGCCAGGGTGGCCGAAAGCTGGCCCACCTCGGCCTGAATGGTGTCAACGTAGCGGCTCTGGCGGTCGATTTGCGCACTGATTACCTGAAGGTTGGCCAGCTGCGAAGTCACGTCCTTCTTGGTGCTGCGCAACAGCTGTTCGTTGCTGGCAATGTCCTTTTTAATGGTCGTCTGCTGCTTCTGGAGCGAACGGATCTGCTTGTTGGTCTGCGCGGCAAGGGGCAGCTGCCCCACCCCGCCGGCCCAGAGGGCAAGCATCAGGACAAGGGCCACGAGGCCGGGCATGGCCGAAAGGTGCGGCAGGTGTGTCGAGAAGGGCATGGTTTCAGAGTTTTAGAGCTTTGAGCACTTGGTCGAGGGGGCGGCGGGTGTACTTGGCCGAGACGGTGGTGCGGGTGTTCCAGTCACTGTCGGTCTTCAGTCCCGAAAGGCTGAGGTCAAGGCCCAGGTCAGTGCCGGCCCCGGTGACGCGCATCTGCATCTGGGTGGGGAAGCTGCGTCCCGAGAAGGGACGGAAGTCGGCGTAGGTGAAGCTGAAGGTGCCGTGGTCGGAGGCGTTTCGGCCCTCGACGCGCAAGGCCTCGATGCAGTCGGTCTGGGGATTGGCGAAGAAGTCATATCTCAGCCGGGGGGTGTCGGTGAGACTGAGCTGGTTGCGGCCCTCGGCCTCGCTCAGGCTGAAACGGCTGCGGGCACGCTCGTCGAGCTTGCGCTGGCCGGGCACGAATATTTCGTTCCAGAAGAGTGCCTGCAACGCATAGAAGTCGAGGTCGGCCTGCTTGAGGAAGGGAACTTCGGCATAGGAGGCCCTGACGTACTGCTTGTTGAAGCGGTCGACAATGAGCACGTCGCTCGGGGTGAACTCCAAGAGTCCGACCTCCATGCCCAGCACGCGGATGGACAGGCGCACTACGTCGTCGCGCTTGAGGCGCAACTGGCCGCTGGCACTGAGGTCCTTGCCCTTGCCCGATATAGCCACTTTGGCCGTGGCGGTAAGGCAGGGCTTGCCGGCCTGCACGGCTGCCACGCGGGCCACGCATTCGGCAGCGGCCTTCTGGGCCCCGGCAGGCGAGAGCGTTTCGGCAGACGAGCCCATGGAGGGCGTTTGGCCCCGTTCGGCCAGGTGCTTGCTGGAACGGCAACCTGACATCACGATGACGAGGCAGAGCAACGAGGTGAGTAATCGGTTCATAACAGAGGGGTGCGCTTTGCGCGCAATGAAGGGGTGAATGAGGATGGGCCTGGCGGCGGCGCGGCGGCAACGGGGCTGACAGGGCCGCTACAGCCTGCGGCGGGCTATCTTGCGCCTCAGCTGCTTGCGCAGGGAGGCGTCGTCGGTGAGCGCGAGGGCCTTTTTCCAAAACTCCAGGGCCTTGCTGCGCTCGCCACAGAGGAAGTAGATGTCGCCGGCATGGTCGAAGACGGAGGCGTTCTCGACGGTTTCGGGTAGGACGGCCAGGGCCTGGTCGATGTAGATGCGGGCCTCTTCGTACCGCTTCAGGCGGAAGAGCACCCAGGCGTAGGTGTCAACAAAGGTGGGCTCTACCTCGCCCACCTCGACGGTAAGGCGGCTCATGCGCTCGGCCTTGTCCAGTTCGCGGCCCTCGACGGCCAGGAAGTAGGCGTAGTTGTTCAGACAGAAGAGGTTTAGCTCGTTGTACGACAGGGAGCGGTCATAGGCCAGATAAGCCTCGTCGGCGAGCCGGCTGTCGTGGAGCACATCGCCCAGCAGGGCGTAGATGTCGGAGGCCAGCAGCGGGTCGGTGTGTTCGTCGATGCGCTCGGTGCCGCGCTGCAAGGCGCGTATGGCCTCGGCATTCTGTCCCCGGCGGTAGTAGGCTTCGCCCTCGTAGTAGTAGAAGGTGACCTCGGAAGGGTCATAGAGCTCGCCGTCGCGGCAGATCTGAAGCACGCGGTCCATGTTGCCGCGCTGCAACATGACCTGCAGAATCTGCAAGCGTGCCTTCGTGTAGTCCGGCTCGATTTCGAGCATACGGTAGAACACCTTGAGCACGGAGTCGGTGGGCATGTTGCGCTCGATCATGTAGTAGGCGCACAACTCGGCCATGTCGCGGCTCTCCTGCGGCTCCGACAGGGCCTTGGCAAAGAGGCGTAGCACGGGTGTCGAATCGGCCTGGGCCTTGATGTTGTCGATGGCGTAGGCGCGCATGGCCTCGATGCGGGCCGCACTCTGGGTGCGGGGATTGAGCACCACGCTGTGGAGCAGGTTGAGGTAGAGCGAATCGGCGCGGGCCGCCTTGTAGTAGGCCAGGAGGGAGATTTGCGCATAGCTGTTGTCGGGCTCGGCGGCCAGCACGTCGCGGTAGATGTCGAGGGCGCGCTCGTGGTAGCCGTTCTGGTCGTAGAGGTCGCCCAGCAACACGCGGTAGCGCAGGTCGAGGGGATATTCGGCACAGAGGTCCTCGATGGCCTGATAGGCATGTTCGGTGTCCTTCATGGCCAAGTAGGTGTGGAACTTCTCCATGCTGAGAGCCTCGCTGCGTCCGTCCATGCGTTCGAGCCGTTCGAGCGTCCGTATGGCTCCGGCGTAGTCGCCGCTGGTCTTGTAGAGCCACTCTAACGTGGCGAGGGTCTCACCGCTCAGGCGCACGTCGGCTATCTCCTCGTAGAGGCGGATGGCATCGCGGTACCGGGCACTGTTGGCCAAGTATGTGGCGAGCGTCTCCTTATAATATAGGTTGTCAGGGTCGAGTTCGACGGCCTGGCGCAACAGGGAGTCGCCCTCGGCCCGGGCCAGGGTGTCGGAGTAGACCGAATAGGAGAGCTTGAGCACCGCCATCTCGTAAAGGGCCTCGGGGGCGTAGGGGGCGATGTCCAGCGCGGCACGCAGCAGCTCGTACTCGGCATCGATGCCTTCCTTCTGCTTCTGGCGCACGGCCTCCAAGAATAGTCGGTCGAAGCGGCGCTGGGTCTCGTAGTCCAACTCGGGCACCCACTCACGCTGGGAGGCCTTCGGATGCCGGGAGGATAGGCCCGAACTGTCCGAAGGTGGCTGCGGTGCCTGCGTGCGGCAAGCGCAGAGCAGGCAAAGGAGTAGTGCCAGGAGTAAGACGATGCGATGCAAGGTGGTGCGGCGCATGTGCGCGGTTGGGTTGAGGGATTGGGTCTGTGGTATCTTGGTATCGGTGGGCTGCGCGCTCCGAAGCGCGCCCTCACCTAAACGCCCGAATGTCCGAAGCCGCCTTCGCCGCGTTCCGTGTCGCCCAAAGCCTCGACAGGTTCCCACGTGACCGTTTCGTGGCGGGCTATGACCAACTGGGCGATGCGGTCGCCGTCGGCCACGGTGAAGGGCTGGTCGGAGAGGTTGACCAGTATCACGCCGAGTTCGCCGCGATAGTCGGCGTCAATGGTGCCGGGACTGTTGAGCAGGGTAATGCCATGCTTCAGGGCCAGCCCCGAGCGAGGCCGGACCTGGGCCTCATAGCCTGCGGGCAGGGCGATGTAAAGCCCCGTGGGCACTAACCTGCGCTCCAGGGGGGCCAGCGTGACCGGCGCGTCGAGATTGGCGCAGAGGTCAACCCCGGCACTCAGCGGCGTGGCGTAGCGAGGCAGCGGATGCTTCGAGCGGTTGACTATCTGTATTTTCATGTGCAATGCCTTCTGTTTAAGCGGCAAAAGTACATCATTTAGCCAAAACTGCTGTGAGTTTCCATCGAAAAAGCGGTGTTGCAGCGAGTTTTTGCTACATTTGCAAAACCAACGGGCCTGTGCCGACAACGGCTGCCGCCCGCACTGATCCAACCCCCTACAGACTATGATGAACTGGCGTACCCTGATTTCCTCCAAACGGTTCGGCAAGACTGACCAGCACAAGCCGCTGGAAGAGCGGCGCACGGAATTTCAACGCGACTATGACCGCCTGATTTTCTCGGCGGCCTTCAGGCGTATGCAGAACAAGACGCAGGTGTTTCCGCTTCCGGGCAGCGTGTTCGTGCATAACCGACTGACGCACAGCCTCGAAGTGTCGAGCGTGGGCCGCTCGTTAGGCACAGACGTGAGCCGCGAACTGATAGCGCGGCATCCCGAACTGGCCGACACCGAAGTGACTGGCATGGGAGCCATTGTGAGTGCGGCCTGTCTGGCGCACGACATGGGCAACCCGCCCTTCGGACATTCGGGCGAAAGGGCCATACGCACTTTCTTCACCGAAGGCGGGGGGAGTCCGCTGGCCCAACACATCACCGCCGATGCCCACAAGTTGTCGCAACAGGAGTGGTTGGACTTCACGCGCTTCGACGGCAACGCCAACACTTTCAGACTGCTCACCCACCACTTCAATGGCAGGCGGCGAGGTGGCTTTGTCATGACTTATGCTACCTTGGCCTCGGTCGTGAAATACCCTTTCGGCGCTGAGCGGGCGGTGGCCAAGCCTAAATTCGGGTTCTTCGAGGCGGAAAGGCTGACCTACCTGAACATTGCACAGGAACTGGGCATCGAGTGTCTCGAAACGGAGAACGGCGCACCAGTGCGCTTTGCGCGGCATCCGTTGGTGTATTTGGTGGAGGCGGCCGACGACATCTGCTATGAAATCATGGACATCGAGGATGCCCACAAGCTGCGACTGCTCTCTGACGAGCAGACGACGGAGCTGTTTCTGGGCTTCTTCGCTCCCGAAGAGGCCTGGAAGCTGCGCGAGGCGTACAGCCACGAGACGGACACCGACGACCAGATTGTGTACTTCCGCTCCTGTGTCATCAATGCCTTGGAACGGGCCTGCGTGCGCTGCTTTGTGGAGCATGAGGCGGAGATTCTGGGGGGATGTTTCAAGGGTTCGCTCATCGACCATCTGCCCGCACAGCTGCTGTCGGCTTACCGCCGTTGCGAAAAGGTGGCCGCCACGCGCATTTACCGCTGCAAGGAGGTGACCGACGTGGACCTGGCGGGTTACCGCATCATCTACACCCTGCTCGAACTCTTCACCGATGCCGTCCTGTCGCCCGACAAGGCCTACTCGCAACTGCTGCTGGCGCAGGTGCCGCCGCAGTATGAGACAGGCCACGAGCGCATGGGCAACCGCATCATGGCGGTGCTTGACTATCTGTCGGGCATGACCGACGTGTACGCGCTCGACCTGTACCGCAAAATCAACGGACACTCGCTGCCTATGGTGTAGCCCCCGCTGGAACAAGCTGCGGACGCACCAAAGAGGCGGCACCGGCAAGCCTTCATCACTGAAGTCGCTTGCCGGTGCCGCCTTTAGACGATGGGTGCTTTCTTACTTCTCAGGGAACTGGAACTGTTCGAGCTTCAGATGTCCCAAGGCTTCGAGCTGGGGCACGATTTCCTTGAAGTGAGGTGCATTCATGTGCTGTTGGAGCGATGCTTCGTCGGCCCAGGTTTCGCAGATCATGAAGATGTCCGAACGGGTGGCACTTTCGAAAGTGTCGTAGGCAATGCAGCCCGGGTCGCGCTGCGATTGGGCGGTCAAGGCCAGGGCTGCTTCGAGCGCCTCGGCATACTTGCCTTCATGGGCCTTGAAAAAACAATTCAGTCTGAGCATATCGGTTTGTTTTGAGTTGGAGTTGAGAATCAGAAGTAGTAGGCTGCCTGCACCTGGAAGGTGTTGGTCTTGTAGCGCAGCTGGTAGTCGTTGGAGGCACCGACTATACCGGTCGTGTAGTCGAAGATGGTCTTGCCCATACCCGTGAGCGCGAAGTTGTAGCCGACACCCACTTCGAGGTGCTTGAGCAGGCGCACGCCGGCACCGATGTTCCAGGTGGTGGTCATGTTGTTCTTGCTGAAGTTGCTGGGATAGCCGGGCAACATATTCTCCCATGACATGTTCTGCAAGCCGAAGCCGAACTGCGGACCGGTGGCTACATAGACACTGGCTATGCTGCCCAGCCCGAGGGTGTAGCGCAGGTTGAGGGGAATCTCGACAGTGCGGTACTTCTCGCTTTCGCCGTCGATGCTGAGGTTGAGCTCAGAGTATTGGAGCGACGCGTCGACACCCAGACCAATGACGGTGTTGAAAGTGATTTTGGGGCCGACATACCAGCCTGCCTTGTTGTCGGTGCTGAAGTTCTGAAGGGCCGTTTGCTTCACGTTGCCTGAAATGCTGAGCTTCGACAGGTTCATACCGGCCGTCACACCCCAGCTGAACGACTGGGCGGCAGCAGGAACGGCTGTGGCCAGCAGCAACAGGAGGGCGGCGCAGAGGGTGGTGATTCGTTTCATACGGATGATAGATTGCGGGCAGCGCGCCGGAGAGCACGCTGCCCTGGTTGTTCTTTGCTTAAAGGGGGAAGAAGAGGGGTATGGTGAGGATGGCCACGATGCCCATGATGATCTGGAGGGGCAGACCTACCTTCACGTAGTCCATGAAGTTGTAGTGACCGGCGTTCATGACCATGGCATTGGGCGGGGTACAGATAGGCGTGGCGAAGCAGGCGCTGGCAGCCACGGCGGCCGTCATCATGAAGGGAGTGGGCGAGACGCCAAGACCCTCGGCAGCAGCCCACGCAATGGGGGCCACGAGGATAGCAGTCGCCGAGTTGCTGATAAAGGTGCTGAGCGCAGAAGTCACCAAGTAGACACCGGCCAAGGCGGCGTAGATGCCGTAGGTGTTCAGGCTCATGATGCAGTTGTGGGCTATCCAGTCGGAAATACCGGTCTTGGACAATGCGGTAGACATGGGCATCATGGCGGCAATGAGCACGATGCTCTCCCAACCAATCATCTTGTAGGCTGCATCGACGCTGCGCACACAACGCGTCAACACCATGAGCAGACCGGCAATGATGACGGAGGCCACGGGCTTGACGCCGATTTGGTCGGCGAAAATCATGCAGAATACCATGGCGGTCATGATGATGGCGGCCAAGGGTGCCTTGTGGTCGAGTGCCACGCTCTCGGCATCCTCCGAAGGCGAACCGATGACAATCCACTCGCGGTTCTTCTTGGCCATACTCTCGATGCCTTTCCAGGCTCCGTGAACGAGCAGCATGTCACCGTTCTTGACGTTCGAGTCGAGCACGTCCTCGAAGATGTACTTGCCCTGTCGCTTGATGGCCAGCACGCTGACGCCGAAGCGTTCCTTGAAGTTGGCCTTGCGCAACGGACGGTTGATCATGGCCGAATCGGGCGACACGAGCACCTCGGCCAGACCGATTTCGTAGAAGTCGAGCTTGCCTTTGCCGTCGCGCTCCTCGTCTTCAAACACTGAGAGGTTGTGGTCGGCAGCAAAGAGGTTTACCTTATCAGGATTACCCAACACGTAAATGGTGTCGCCGTGCTGGAACACGGTGTCGGTGCTCACCGGCTCCTGAATGCTCGCGCTGAACACCGAACGGTTAGTGCGGCGCACTTCGAGCACAGTCACACCATAGTGGTGGCGAATGTCAAGCTCTCCCACGGTGCGGCCTTCGAGTGCCGTAGTACCTTCCTTGGCCTGCAGGCGGAACACGAGGTCGTTGATGTGGTATTCGTGCAAGAGCGAAGCAAGGCTCTGCTCTTCACCCTTCTCTTCGTGCTCCTTGCCCTTCTTGCCCAAGAAGAACTTGCAGAGGGGATAGAGCAGCAGCAGGCCGACACCCAGACAAATCAAGCCGATGGGCAGGAAGTCGAAGAACTCAAAGCCTGGCTTGCCGTTGTCGCGCAGATAACCGTCGACAATGAGGTTGGGAGGCGTACCGATGAGCGTCAAGATACCACCCATCGAGCTGGCGAAGGCCAAGGGCATCATGAGCTTGCTCGGACTGGTCCCGGCAGACTTGGCCATGGCCAGAATGATGGGAAGCAGCAGGGCCACGGTGCCTGTGTTGCTCACAAAGGCTGCCACGACCGAAGTGACGATCATGACCAGAAAGAACAGCTTGACTTCGCTGGTTCCGGCCAACTTGAGCAGACGTCCCGAAATGATTTTGGCCAGACCGGTCTGGAACACAGCACCGCCCACAATAAAGAGGCCAATCATCATCACTACAGCCGAATTGGAGAATCCCGCCAAGGCTTCGCTGGGCGTGAGCACGTTGGTTACCAACAACAAGGCCATTGAACTCAACGCGACAATGTCGGAACGAACCTTGTCGGCAATAAACGCAACGATTGTGAGGGCAAATACGGCCACAACAATGCCGATTTGCCCTGAGGGCGAAGCGAAGAACTCCGCCGCCTGAGTAAATATATCCATGATTTTGATGTTTTTGCGCGCAAAAGTAGGCTTTGTTTTTCATTTGGGCAAGAAAATCAAAATCTTTAGGGGCCCATGGAGGGAAAGGAAGGCTTTATTGAGGTTATAAGGGATGAGGTTATGAGGTTATAAAGTGACTGTTAGAGCGATTGGAACTCCGTATACTTTAACAGTTACTTTATAACCTCATAACCTCATCCCTTATAACCTAAGGTTTGCCTCACGGCACCAGCACCTTGGCTGTATGCACACCGTCGGCCTGGATGGTGCGCACCACGTAGCAACCGGCAGGCAGGTTGAAGGCTGCCTGGCCGTCAACCGTACGCTGGACCACCTGCTGCCCGGCGGCATTGTATACGGCCACACGGGCTGAAGAGCCGCGCACGCACAAGCGGCCTGCAACCACCGACACCTGCGGTGCATCGCCCACCTGAATGGGCTTCACTCCGCTCAGGGAGCTGAGCGACATGGCATCGGCATTCAGGATTTCGCCAGTGTCGCTGTCAAGCAGCAATACCACGAGGTTCGTGTTTGCCAAGTTGACCACATTGTCGCTGACAGGCACCGAGTAGGTGTACGTCTGGGTCTCACCCTTCACAATGGGTGCGCTGATGCTTCCTTCTATGCCGGTGGGAGCGGTCATGCTGCGAGCTACGTGGTTGGCTTCGGCCCAGTACTTGCCCGGCAGGCTTACCAAGTAGTCAAGGTCATCGGGCGTGGAGTCGGTCGAGCCGCCGTAGGCTGTGGAGTAATAGTTGCTTTGGGCCACTTGCAGGCTGTCTTCGGTGAGCACATAGACCAGGCGGTAGGGAGCCGTGGCGCAGTCGATACTGAAGGAGGTCGAAGTCGTCACCTGAATGGCTGTGCCCTGGGCATCGAGCGTGCAGTCGGTGATTTTCAGGTCGGCTTCGCAGGGAAGCACGGCTACATGGTCGATATCGTGGGTCACACCCAGATTGCCGCCACCATACAGGCCGCTACCATAGTAGGGGTCGCCCGTGAACAGGCGGTTCATGCTGAAACCCGGGAAACCGTTTGAGCCGTAGTTGCTCAACACGTAGAGGAAGTCGTCCGACTGCAAGTCATCGCCCTGATGGATGGCTATGGGGATGAAGCTGCTGCCGTACTTTTCGTTGAGCAGCTCAATGGCCCGTGCTCCGCGCGGACACCAGCCGCACCAGCCTCCAGTGAACTCTTCCATCACCGCACGGCGCATCACCGAGAGCGCAGGAGACACCATGGTGATTGAGCCGCTCTCGGTGGACTGCTCGGCCGACACGTCCTTTCCGGCCACCTCTATAATCTGTGCAGTGAGGGGCACGCGCACAGCCTCATGGGGGGTAGGCAGGTCGGTCTCGATGTAGCCATAGTACATATAGCCCAGCGTCTTGTTGAAGTCTACTTCCTCCGTCGTATCGCCCAACTTGCAGCGCAGCTTGGCCGAGGGAATGCCCATATAGCCGTAGTTTGTGATACCAATAGAGAAGGTGGCTTCTTCCTCGCCGATATAAGCACGCGTATGCGTCACATCGTCGAGCTTGATTTCGTAAGGCTTCAGTCCGGCCTCGCCTTCGGTGATACAGTTCAGGTAGTAGCCGTAGCACAGGTGCGGGTCGCCGTAGAGCATGTAGCGCATATAGGTATAGTCGTAGTACTGCTCACTGCTGACCTTGGTGTCGAGCACGAGGAAAGCACCGTTGCGGTTACAGGGCACGATGGGCACCTGAAGGTAGGAGTCAGCTGGCATGGACTCCTCAAACACCAGGGTCAGGCCCACCTGCAACAGGCGCAGGGAATCGATCTTGAAGTCACACGGAAAGAGCACTGGCTCACCTTGGGGACAGTCCCGGGGCACAGAAGCTCTGAAGAGGGTGTCGGTGGGATGGTTGGGGTCGAGAATCCACAGCGTTCCATAAGATGCGCCATCGGGCACAATCGTCTGAATCTGGGTGATGGTGTTTCCGACGAAGTATTCCAGCAGATCCACGTCGTACATGGTGCTGAAACCGAGGGTGTCGCCTGCTTCGGAGGGGAGGAAGTTCTGGTAGAAGATGGCCGAGTCAGCCGGCAGGTTGGTCAGGGTTTTGGGGTCCTGAGAAGGGGCTGCCTCTTCGGCAGCCCGAACAAGCGGTGTGCCTGCGGCTGCGCGCAAGGGCTGGGTGGCATAAAGCTGGGCCGCACGCTTCATGCTGGCGGTCGTCCGGGCCTGCAGGCCCTGCAAGGTCTTGTCGGGCTGGGCCTGCTGTGCCGCTGCTGTCCAACAGGTGAGGAAGCACAGAGACAGCGCCCACATCCATTTAAGCGTAGAGTTTTTCTTCATGTCAATCGGTTTGTCAATAGAGTTAGCGTTAAATGCGGCAAACTTACGGAAATCAGCAAAATTGGCACAGCATTCTGCACCATAAATTGCTCTCGAAGCTGTGTTTTTGTTCCCTACTGGTCGCCGTCAGCGTCATTTTGGTTGCGCGGCAGGTGTTCGAGCACCTGTTGGCGCAGGAAACTGCGGTCCAGATGGGTGTAAAGCTGGGTGGTGGCTATGCTTTCGTGGCCCAACATGCACTGGATGGCACGCAGATTGGCACCGCCTTCAAGCAGATGGGTGGCAAAAGTGTGGCGCAGGGTGTGGGGCGAAATGTGCTTGGTGATGCCGGCCTGCGCTGCGTAGCACTGCAGGTTGTGAAACACGGTGATGCGCGACAGATGGCGGCCCCGGCGGTGGCTGACAAACACGTAGTCCTCCTCGCCCGGACGAATGTCGATGTCGCTGCGCTCCGTCAGCCACAGGTTCAGCTCTCGGACAGCCTTGGGCGACACGGGTACCAACCGCTGCTTGCTGCCCTTTCCCAGCACGCGCAGGAAGCCTTCGTCGAGAAAGAGGTCGCTGAGCTTCAGGCTACACAACTCGCTCACACGCAGTCCGCAGCTGTAGAGCACCTCCAGCATGGCGTGGTCGCGCCGGCCTTCGGGCAGGCTCTGGTCGATAACGGCTTCGAGGGCATCGACCTCGTCCAGGCTGAGCACCTCGGGGAGGTGTTCGGGCTTCTTGGGCGATTCGAGCAGCTCTGTCGGGTCGGCATCGATGTAGCCTTCGAGCAGCAGATAGCCGAAGAAGGAGCGTACGCCACAGAGTATGCGGGCTATCGAGGTGGAGGAAATGCCCACATCGTAGAGCGAGGCGGCAAAGCGGTGCAGGTCGTCGAGGGTGGTCTGCAACAGGTCTATCCCCTCGTCGGCCAAGAAGTCCAGCAGCTTTTCGACATCACTGCTGTATGCCTGCCGCGTGTTGGGCGACAGCCCTTTCTCCAACAGGATGTAGGCTTGGTATTTCTGTAGGATGGATGACATGGTCGGGCTTGGCTTTCTCAAAGTTTGGGACCAAACGAGAGGTCGCCGGCATCGCCGAGGCCAGGCACAATGTAGGAGTCGGCATTGAGCTGCGGGTCAATACCGGCCAGCCACAGGGTCACATCGTCGGAAGGGAATGCCTGTTGCAGGCGGTCTATGCCCTGTTGCGCGGCTATGACGCAGCAGATGTGGAGCTTGCGGGGTGTGCCGTGCTTCAGGAAAGCCTGATAGGACAGGTCCAGGCTGCCGCCCGTGGCGAGCATGGGGTCGACCAGCAGGAAGGTGCAGCCGTTCAGGTCGGGGGCGGCCATATATTCGACATGGATTTTCAGCTCTCCTGCTCCCTCCTCGCGGTATGCTGCCACAAAGGCTGAGTCGGCTTGGTCGAAGGTGTCGAGAAAACCTTGGTGGAAGGCCAGGCCTGCGCGCAACACGGTGCCTACCACAATGTGGTCGTCACAGGTTGGCACCCGCTTGATGCCCAACGGCGTGCGTACTTCCTTTTCAGAATAATCGAGCGTGCGGCTCACCTCGTAGGCCATGGCCCGCGCCACGCGTTCCAAGTTGCGGCGGAACAGGGGACGGTTGACCTGCACCTGCGTGTCGCGGAGCTGGGCCATGTAGGAATTGATGACAGAGGAATACTCCCCCAGGTTGATTACTTTCATAGGTTCATGTTTTAGTTATAGGGGTTAGACTTTCGGACTTCAGGTCATAAGATACAAATCAGGTTATCAAGGATTAGGTCATGTGGTTATAAAGACACTGTCAGAACGGTTGATACTTCGTACGCTCGAATAGCAATGTTATAACCTCATCATCCAATCCCTGATAACCTCTGTGGCTACCTGAAACCCGATAACCTAAGGTTCAGTCCACATCTGTTCAGCGCAGATGCTTCTTTTTGTCGGACGTGATGTAGAGTCCTTGGGCTGGTATCTGCTGCAGGCGACGTCCCTGCAGGTCATACATGCGCACTTCGGTCTGCGAAGCTTCGCGCTCCACCTGTCCGATGGCCGTAAGCATATCGTTGGTCGGCACAATCTTCCACTGCGAAGCCGGTTCGCTGGCTGTCCATTGCACCAGCCTGTTCTCGCCGGAGAGGTGCAGGGCCGGAATGGCTGCCGCTACAGGGGTGGTGCACACCAGCTGTGACCAGCCGTCGGTCGACGACGTAACGCGGTAGTTGCCCGCTTCAGCCACGTCGGCCACCTGCAACACGTACTTGTAGTAGTCCTGCGTGACGCTCACGTAGGTCTGGGCAGCCTCGTTGAATATCTTCCACGTGCCGTCCTCGTTCAGCACGAAGCCGAACTTCTGCTCGTTGCCGTTCACCGAAGCATATCCCTGATAGATCTGGTGTGTCCCATTGTTGTCGGTGATGGTGATGGTGCCCAAATAGGGATTTGCAGCGCGTTCCTTGTTTTCGAGCGTATAGACGCGGCCGTTCTCCAAGCGGATTTTAGCTTCATCTATCTTGCTGTTCAACTCGTTCAGGGCGGCTGCATATCCCTCGACGGTAGGGTTTGCGGCGTATCCCTCCACGATACCGTCAAGCGAAGTGGCAAGTTCGTCGGCCTTGTCGGCATCAATCATGCCCACAGCCTGGCCTTGCTCCAGATTAGACACATCGGACACACGCTCACGCAGCAGGCGCGTGACAAAGGCTACACGGTCGACCTGCGGGTCATAGATGTAGGCTCCCTGGGTGATGCCCTTCACCGAATACTGCTTGTAGACATTGGTGTAAGCCCTTCCGTAGGTTTCCTCTTCATAGAAGAAGGCGATGGAGTCGTTGGCCTGCATGATCATGGTGGAGTAAGCCGAACCGATGTAGCTGGCCTGGTGGCGGCCATCCCAGTTTGAGGCAAAAGATGCTACGTCCTTCAGGTCGCTGAGCGAAGACAGTTCCTTGTAGTACACACCCACATTGGCACGTCCGCTGCCCAGAGGCACTGACTGCAGGGCCAGATACATCTCGGCATTGTCAGCAGTGCGCTTGACAGGCAGGATGAGTATCTCGCCGTTGGTCGAGTTGCCCTCAGCTATCACACCGTTGTTGGAACTGTTCGAGGCGACAGCATTGGCCCAGCTGCCCTCGCCCTTGGCCACGTCGGTATAGGTGAAGAAGTTGAAGTAGCGTCCACCCGACATGCGCGAGCTGAGAATCACCGTTCCGTCGGGCAGTTCTTCACACTTGGGCTCGTCGCCCGAGGGTGCAGGCGAAATGTCAATGTCGCCCAGTGCCTTCCAGGTCTGGCCGAAGTCGTCAGAGTAGACCACGCGGTTGCCGCCGGGACGGGCACAGAGTGCGGCATAGAGGCGGTAGTAGTCGCCCACCTTCACCTGACGGCTCTGGCAGATGCGGCCAGAACCGAAGAAGAGGCTCTGTACAGGACCGAGCGCGCTTTCGTCGAAGAGCGTGTAGATGTCTTCGGTTATTTCCTCGTAGGCCGACCAGGTATGACCGTTGTCATGACTGCGGAAGCGGGCCACGCGGTTGGGGTTCTGGCGGGTAGTCGTTCCTGCGCCGTAGACGGTGTTGCCACAGACGCTGATGAGCAGCACTTCGCTGCTTTCGCTGTCGGCCACCACAGCGGCATCACCGAAGCCGCAGTCTATGGCACCGCTTGTACCCGTTCCGTTGCCGATGGTGAACTCCTCGCCCCAGGTCTGGCCGTTGTCGGTCGAGATACGGGCCACGATGTCCACTTCGCCGAAGCCTATGTCGCCGCCACAAGGACGATAGTCGCTGATGGCAATGAGGTCGCCGTTGTATGCCTTGGCTATGGCGGGAATGCGATAAGGCGCACGGCTGCCGTCGGTCACGAAGAGGTCTTGCTGCGGTTCGGGCTGACGGAAACTGCGGCTCACGTTTACAGTGAAGTTGCTCACTTCCACTTCATGGTTGTGTCCCGTGAAGGTGAACTGGGCTGTTACGTCATTCAGGCCAGACAGCTCCACAGTCTGTGCTTCATCGGTCACAGCATATTCCACGCCTCCAGCCACAATCTTGAGGGCGTTGGTGTTGGCAGCCTTGTTCTTGTAGGTGAACTTGTAGCCCGTCACCTTGTAGTCGCTACCTGCCGAGAGGGTATACACGCTGTTACCAGCCGTACCCGGAGTCAGGGTGAGATTGTTGCCGTTTGTGGCCATGTTGTTGGCTCCCGTGCTGAGGGTGAGCTGCGGGGTGGTCTGGGTTGACGACCACACCGAAGCATACGTGCCGGTGGCGTTGGCGGAGGTGTACGAGCCCGTGGTCATGTCGACCGTGTAGGTCGAGGTCACAGCCTCCATGAGGATGACCGAACCGTTGTCGTAGCCCGTCGACCAGAAGGCCAGCTTGTTGCTACGGTTGTTCAGAATGTTAGAGGCATAGCCATGTTCGTTCACATAGTAGCCGCCCGTCACCGAGAGCGAGCCTCCACTTGAAGTCTGGGTGGCTTCGGCAAAGTCCCAGCGGTTGGTGTAGCCGTCGCCGGGCGCAGCGGCATCTTTCAGTATGGCATAGGACTCGGCACCCGTATTGCCCAGCATGGTGGTCGGTGCGGCCAGGGCCATGGCCGGTCCTGCCTCCTTATTATATATAAGGTAGCCGTCGGACTCGTTTCCGACAAAGCACCACAGTTCGGCATCAACCCCCGTAATCTGTCCGCCCAGGGTGATGCTTTCTGCCCCATCGTTGTTGGCGATGCGCAGCTTGCTGGCCCCGATGGTCAGCGTGTACCACACTGTGCCTTCGTCAAACTGGCCATTCTGAATGGTTGTGACTGTAAAGGGCGTGGCGGCGTTCAGTCCGCAGGCCATGGCCAGACACAACAGCATGGAGAAAATGCGAGTAAGTTTGTTGTTCATGGTTAGTCTTTATTATGTTTGGTTAGAACTTTCGGTTTGTCCGTCCCGGTGAAAGTACAGGTGGTCAGGCACCAGTACTGACTATGGGCTGGGCGGGTTCGTCGGCACAGAGCACGACCATGAGGTTGCTGACCATGGCGGCCTTGTCGGCGGGCGAGAGCTGCACGACCTTTTCCTGCTCCAGCTTGTCGACGGCCATCTTCACCATCGATACCGCTCCTTCCACAATCTTTTCGCGGGCGGTGAGTCGGAGGGGGGGCATAGCGGGCTATGCGACTGATTAGACTTGCAAAAAAACAGCAGACAGCCGGAATTAGTGAGTTCACTCATGGTGTATTCTGTAAAACCTAATTTATAGAACACCCCTTAATGCTTTCAACTTAGGTCAGGGGCGCGCTTCGCCCTTATCTTATCCTTTCTTGCCCAGCACGTCGGCAGGGTTTATCTTCGAGATAGTGTCGCGCATGGCGGTGTCGCCCTTCAGGTTTTCGAGCCTGTAATAGTCCATGAACCCCATGTTGCCGTCTCGCAGGGCCTGGGCCAATGCCTTGGGCACTTCGGCTTCGGCCTGAATCACTTCGGCACGGGCCTGCTGGGCGCGGGCCTTCATTTCCTGCTCCGTAGCCACAGCCATGGCGCGGCGTTCCTCGGCCTTGGCCTGGGCTATGTTCTTGTCGGCGTTGGCCTGGTCCATCTGCAGGGTGGCACCGATGTTCTTGCCCACATCGATGTCGGCAATGTCAATCGAGAGGATTTCGTAGGCTGTGCCTGCGTCAAGACCCTTAGAGAGCACTAACTTCGAGATGGAATCGGGGTTTTCGAGCACCTGCTCGTGGGTTTCGGCCGAACCGATGCTCGACACGATGCCTTCGCCCACACGGGCCAGAATGGTATCCTCACCGGCACCGCCCACTAACTGGTGGATGTTGGCGCGCACCGTGACGCGGGCCTTGGCAATGAGCTGGATGCCGTTCTTGGCCACAGCAGCCACAGGGGGTGTGTCGATGACCTTCGGATTCACGCTGGTCTGAACCGCCTCAAACACATCGCGGCCTGCCAAGTCGATGGCCGTGGCCTTCTCGAAGCTGAGGTCGATGTTGGCCTTCGAGGCCGACACCAAGGCGTGTACAACGCGCTGCACGTGGCCGCCTGTCATGTAGTGGGCCTCCAGGTTGTCGCGCGTGATGGTACGCAAACCGGCCTTGTGTGCCTCAATGAGCGAAGGAACAATCACGCCCGGCGGCACATTGCGGATGCGCATCAGGAACAACTGGACCAGCGAAATCTGTACGCCCGATACCTTGGCCGAGAGCCACAGGAAGAAGGGCACGAAATGAAAGAACACCGAAAGAAAAATAATGGCGGCAAATACCAAGCCTACCATCACAACAGGAGCTTCGAACATGATGCTTGTGTTTTTTGGGGTGGATTATACAGGTTGATGTGTCCGTCGTCGCACCCTTCGCCGTTGTCCGTCCTGCCGACGCACAGCCCAGTTGGAGCAATGGACCGCACAGAAGCTGGCAAAGGAGCACATGGATGAACGAGGCAAAAATATGGATTTATTCTGATATCGGCGCGTTACAGCATCCTTTTTCATCGCTCGGGACTGACAGCTGCGACAAACGACTGCAACAATTCCATGGCGAGCCCTGTCCAAACAGGCAACTCCCATGCCTATACACACCAAAAAGCGTCCCTTCCTCGTATGACCGAAGAAGGGACGCACACTTTGAAAA
>CALZRA010000015.1 GCA_945828345.1 uncultured Bacteroidales bacterium | reverse complement strand
GAGCGGAAAACGAGACTCGAACTCGCGACCCCAACCTTGGCAAGGTTGTGCTCTACCAACTGAGCTATTTCCGCTTGGTTACCGCTTAGCAGTAGCGTTTTCTCTCAAACGCGGTGCAAAGGTACGACTTTCTTTGAAACCTCCAAATCTCTGGCGCATTTTTTTGCAGAAAAGTTGCTTTTTTCGTGTACGGCGTGCTTCGGAGGCGGTGTGAGAGGCCGTTTTCCAGGTCCGGAGGCCGTCCTTACCGCTTGCGCTCAGGCCAGCAGGCATCCATGTATTTCCGTGCCCGGTCTTCGGCCACATTGCTGCAGGGATGCCACAGCACGGTGTCGGCCAGCTCGTCGGGCAGATACTGCTGCGGTGCAAAGTTTCCCGGATAATCATGCGGATAGATGTAGCCGTCGTGGTAACCCAGGTCGGCCATGAGTTTGGTCGGGGCATTGCGTATGGGCAGCGGGACAGGCAGGTTGCCGGTTTGCTTTACCAAGTCGAGTGCATGACCTATGCCCATGTAGGCTGAATTACTCTTGGCGCTGGTGGCCAGATATACAGTGGCCTCGGCCAAGGGTATGCGGCCTTCGGGCCAGCCTATCTTCGCCACGGCATCGAAGGCGGCATTGGCGAGCAGCAGCGCGTTGGGGTTGGCCAGTCCGATATCCTCGGCTGCCGAGATGACCAACCGGCGGGCAATAAACTTGGGGTCTTCGCCGCCCTCTATCATGCGGGCCAGCCAGTAGAGAGCCGCATCGGGGTCGCTGCCGCGTATGCTCTTGATGAAGGCCGACACGATGTCGTAGTGCATTTCGCCTTCTTTGTCGTAAGCCAGCGGGTTCTGTTGCAGCAGGGTAGTGACGGTCGCATTGTCGATGACCACCGGGCCTTGGGGAGCAGCCGAGGCCACAGCCAGGTCGAGTATGCCCAACAGCTTGCGGGCATCGCCACCGCTGAAGCGCAGCATGGCATCGGTTTCGCGCAGTTCTATCTGCCTCTCCTTCAGCACCACGTCAGTCGTGACGGCCCGGTGAAGCAGGTCGAGCAGGTCGTTCTTCTCCAAACTCTTCAGCACATAGACCTGACAGCGTGAAAGCAGGGGACGGATGACCTCGAACGAGGGATTCTCCGTCGTAGCCCCGATGAGCGTAATGGCTCCGGTTTCGACGGCCGACAGCAAGGAGTCCTGTTGCGACTTGGAGAAGCGGTGGATTTCGTCGATGAAGAGGATGGGGCTTTGCCGGTTGAAGAAGCGGCTGTTTGAGGCGCGCTCTATCACTTCGCGCACATCCTTCACGCCGCTGTTTACTGCCGAGAGGGTGTAGAAGGGCGTTTCGAGTTGTTGCGCAATGATTTTGGCCAAGGTGGTTTTTCCCACGCCGGGAGGGCCCCAGAGGATGAACGAGGCAATGTGTCCCGAATCTATCATTTGGCGCAGCACGGCACCGGGTGCTACCAGATGCTTCTGCCCGATATATTCGTTCAGCGTCGAAGGACGCAAACGTTCGGCTAAAGGTTGCATAGGGCTGTTCTATAGTTGAGGGTTATCAGATTATGGTCGCTTCGCTCCCGGGTTATGAGGTTATGAGACTATAATGTAACAGTTGTAACACTTGATTATCGTCCACTCAAACCGTAATATTATACCTCATCACCTACAACCTCACAACCTAACACCCTCATTATATTATATATAAGGAGTGTCGATAGTGTGTTCTCCGTGCTGTCACGGCAGCGGAGCGGATGGTCTCAGATATCCGAGAGTTCAAGCCAGCGCATGGATTTTTCGTCAAGCTCTTCCTTGAGTGCGGGCAGCCGCTTGCTCTTTTCGGTCAGTTCGTCTACAGTCAGCGTGCCGGAGCAAAGAGCCAGTTCGAGTTCGGCCTGTTCGGCTTCGAGCGCGGCAATGTCGGCTTCGAGCAGTTCCATTTCACGCTTTTCCTTAAAGGTCAGCTTGCGCTGCTTCTCGCCGCTCCAGGTGTTCGCCTTGGCCGGCTTGTCCTTCTTGGCGGCAGTTTCGCGCTCTTGCTGTTCCTCCTTGTCGCGCAGTTCCTGCCAGACACGGTATTCCGAGTAGTTGCCCGGAAAGTCGTTGATGCGGCCTTCACCCTTAAACACCAGCAGGTGATCGACCACCTTGTCCATGAAATAACGGTCGTGGCTCACGACAATCACGCAGCCCTTGAAGTCCTGCAAATAGGCTTCGAGCACCTGCAGCGTGGCAATGTCGAGGTCGTTGGTAGGTTCGTCGAGCACCAGAAAGTTGGGATTTTGCAGCAACACCGTACAGAGCTGCAGGCGACGGCGTTCGCCTCCCGACAGCTTGTAGATATAGTCCTGCTGGCGCGAAGGGGGAAATAGGAAATGCGTGAGGAACTGCATGGCGGTAAGCTTGTGGCCACCGCCCAGATCGATGTATTCGGCATGTTTGCGCACCGCATCAATCACCTTGTCCTGTTCACAGAAATCCATGCCCTCTTGCGAGAAGTAGCCGAAGCGCACGGTTTCGCCTACCACGAAGCGTCCCTTGTCGGGTGGTTCGATGCCCAGCAGCATCTTGATGAATGTACTTTTGCCCGTACCGTTGCCGCCCACGATGCCCATCTTCTCGTAGCGCGAAAAGTTGTAGTAGAAGTTATGGAGAATGCACTTCTCGGCGGCTTCGCCGTTTTCGTTCACGGTGGGGAAGGCCTTGCACACGTATTCGGCCTCAAAGATTTTGCTTCCTATATATCCGCTTTTCACCTCCAAGCGCGCCAGCCTCTCCTCGCGTCGTTGCTTGGCGCGCTGTTCGAGTTCGGCAAAGGCTTCCTTGCGGTAGCGTGCCTTGGTGCCTCGGGCACAGGGCATACGCCTCATCCAGTCCAGCTCGGTGCGGTAGAGGTTGTTGGCACGGGCTATCTGGGCATTGGTGGCGGCGATGCGCTGCGAACGCTTGTCGAGGTAATACTCGTAGTTGCCGGCATAGGTGTAGAGTCTCTCTTCGTCGAGTTCGAGAATCGTTTGGCACACGTTGTCCAAGAAGTAGCGGTCATGGGTGACCATGAGCAAGGCCTTGTTGCTGCGCTTCAGGTAGTTTTCGAGCCACTCGATCATTTCGAGGTCCAAGTGGTTCGTCGGCTCGTCGAGCACAAGCAGGTCGGGGTCGGCCAGCAGCACATTGGCCAGTGCCACACGCTTGAGCTGCCCGCCCGAGAGCTCTCCTACCGGCTGCTCAAAGTGGGTGATGTCCAGCTTCGACAGGACCTGTTTGGCGCGCAGTTCGAAGTCCCATGCCCCCGTCCTTTCCATTTCTTCCATCAACGCATCCAGATTGTGGTTGCCGGGCGAGTTGACACATTGTTCGTAGCGGCTGATAAGCGAAGCCAGTTCACCGGCACGGCTAAAGCAGGCGTCGATGACCGTCTGTTCGGGATTGAATGCAGGTGTCTGTTCGAGGATGGCCACCTGTGCGTCTTTGCGCAGCACGATGGAGCCTTCTTCGTAGTCCTCATGGCCCGCCAGTATGTTGAGCAGTGTACTCTTTCCGGCCCCGTTGTGGGCAATGAGTCCCACCTTTTGGCCTTCGGCAATGCTGAAGCTGATGTCGCTGAAGAGTTCGAGCGCACCGAAGCGCTTGGTGAGATGTTGTATGTCAAGCAGTGGAGTCATTTTTTCCGAAATTCAGTGTGGCGGGTGCGAAATTACGAAATCTTGGAAAAACTCAGCAAAAACTTTGGCAGGTTATTAAACTTCGACTACTTTTGCTGTGCACAAGGCAAAAGCCACCTTGAATCTGTCAATCCAAACATAACCAACCCGTTCCGCGCGCGTGGAACACCAACATCTAAAATCATGAGAGTAATCATTGAGCCCGATTATGAAAAGCTGTCGCAGTGGGCTGCCGACTACGTAGTAAACAAGATTAACGCTGCCAACCCCACAGCCGAAAAGCCCTTCGTGCTGGGTCTGCCCACCGGTTCGTCGCCCATCGGCATGTACAAGGCTTTGGTCAAGGCCAACCAGGAAGGCCGCGTAAGCTTCAAGCACGTGCTGACCTTCAACATGGACGAGTATGTAGGCCTGCCCGAATCGCATCCCGAAAGCTACCACTCCTTCATGGCCACCAACCTGTTCAACCACATCGACTGCCCGAAGGAGAACATCCACATCCTCAACGGCAACGCCGAAGACCTGGCAGCCGAGTGCGCCAACTACGAGAAGATGATTGAAGAAGCCGGCGGCATCGACCTCTTCATTGGCGGTATCGGTCCTGACGGCCACATTGCCTTCAACGAACCGGGCAGCTCGCTGACGAGCCGCACCCGTCAGAAGACACTGACCACCGACACCCGCGTGGCCAACTCACGCTTCTTCGGCGGCAAGCCCGAAGATGTGCCCGCCACTGCACTGACCGTTGGTGTGGGCACCGTCATGTCGGCCAAGGAAGTGCTCATTCTGTGTAACGGCCACAACAAGTCCCGCGCCTTGCAGGCAGCCATCGAAGGCCCTGTGACGCAGATGTGGACCATTTCCGTATTGCAGATGCACCAGCACGGCATCATCGTCTGTGACGAGGCCGCTTGTGAAAGCATCACCCACGGAACCTACAAGTACTTCAAGGACATCGAGAAGGACAACCTCTAATCCGGGCTATCAGTGTCCGCACCGCCGGCAAGGACGGTCGGCGCATCTATCAAACAAAGGGAGGCTTGTCAAAGTCGCCGCTCCAACAGGAAGGAGCAGGGCTTTGGCAAGCCTCCCTTGTTTGTGCCTTTCCAGAAACAAATCGGCATGTCGGCAAACAGCCACTGCGTGTCCGAAAACTGCCACGACATGTAGGAAAAACAACTCGGCACTTAGGAAAAACAACTCGGCACTTGGTTTTCTCTGAGCGGCACTTAGGATTTCCGGGTCGACACATAGAAAGTAACGGTGGATGAAATCAAAGCCCTCAATAACCACATAGAGGCGTGAAAGGAGGTGTGGCAGGCTGGGAGAGCAGGCTTCTCGGCCAGCTTCAACTTGTGGATTGACCACAGCAGGCCTTGGCCAGCTCTTCCAGCCGTTGGCACCCTCTGCTTGTCATTCCAGTTGGGCTTCGGCCCGCTTCAGCTCGTCGCGCAACTGCGCTGCCAGCACAAAGTCGAAGTCGGCGGCAGCCTTCTTCATCAGCCTGCGCAACCTTTCGACACGCTCCTCCGGGCTTTCGGCCTTCTTGCCGTAGTGCGGATGACCTTCGGCTGCCATGGACAGTGAGTCGGACTGGCCGGCAGCCTGCTGGCCATAGCCAGCCGAGAGTGTGGTGTCGGACTGAGACTTGTCGCCGCGCTTGGCCAGCGTCACCAGTTCGTTTTCGGCTATGGACTTGACAATCTGCTTCGGCGTGATGTGGTGCAGTTCGTTGTAGGCCAGCTGCTTGGCACGTCTGCGCTCCGTCTCGTCGATGGTCTGCTGCATGGACTGCGTAATTTCCTTCGCATACATGATGACCCGGCCGTGCACATTGCGCGCGGCGCGTCCGGCTGTCTGGGTCAGCGAACGGGCCGAACGCAGAAAGCCCTCCTTGTCGGCATCGAGTATGGCCACCAAGCTCACCTCGGGCAGGTCGAGCCCTTCGCGCAGCAGGTTGACTCCCACCAGCACATCGTAGACACCACGACGCAGGTCTTCCATAATCTGCACCCGTTCCAGCGTGTCGACATCGCTGTGAATATAGGCCGTTTCGACACCATGCTTTTGCAGGTAGTCGGTCAGCTCTTCAGCCATGCGCTTGGTCAGTGTAGTGACCAGCACGCGTTCGCCCTCGCCGCGCACCCGGCATATTTCCTCCATCAGGTCGTCGACGGGATAGTCCGTGTCGCGCACCTCAATAGGCGGGTCCAGCAGACCTGTAGGCCGGATAACCTGATCGACTACTACGCCTTCGCTCTCGGCCAGCTCGTATTCGGCTGGCGTGGCACTGATGTAGATGACCTGTCTGGCCATTTCGTGGAACTCCTCAAACTTCAACGGACGGTTGTCGAGCGCGGCGGGCAGGCGGAAGCCATAGTTCACCAACGATTCCTTTCTCGAACGGTCACCGCCATACATGGCTCTGATTTGGGGCACTGTCACATGGCTCTCGTCGATGACTAACAAGAAGTCCTCGGGAAAGAAGTCGAGCAGGCAGAAAGGACGTGTGCCCGCCTCGCGGCCGTCGAAGTAACGCGAATAGTTCTCTATGCCCGAACAGTGGCCCAGCTCCCTAATCATCTCAATGTCATACTCCACACGTTCCTTCAGGCGTTTGGCCTCCAAAGTCTTGCCAGCCTCTTCAAAGAGTGCCACCTGCGCGACAAGGTCGTCCTGTATCTTGCGTATGGCCAGTTCCTGAGTTTCCTTAGAGGTGAGGAAGAGGTTGGCCGGATAGATCTTATAGGCGTCGTAGGTGGCCATGCGCATACCCGAAACGGCATCGACCTGCTCGATCCCGTCAATCTCTTCATCCCAAAAGCAAATGCGGATAATTTCATCGGCGTAGGCCAGGAATACATCGACCGTGTCGCCCTTCACGCGGTAACAGCCGGCCTTGGGCTGCACATCGTTGCGCACATAGAGGCTGTCGTTCAGCTGGCATAGCAACTTGTTGAGGCTCATTGTTTTACCCACCACCAGTTCAATCACATTCTCATAGAAGGCAGCAGGGTTCCCCATGCCGTATATGCACGACACAGACGACACGACAATCACGTCGCTGCGCCCCGACAAGAGCGAGGAGGTGGCAGCGAGGCGCAGCTTGTCGATGTCCTCATTGATGGCCAGGTCCTTCTCGATGTAAGTGTCGGTCGAGGCAATGTAGGCTTCGGGCTGGTAGTAGTCGTAGTAGGACACATAGTACTCTACCGCATTGTCGGGAAAGAAACCCTTGAATTCGGTGTAGAGCTGTGCTGCCAAGGTCTTGTTATGGCTGAGCACCAGTGTGGGCTTGCCTGTCTGCGCAATGACATTGGCCACTGTAAAGGTCTTGCCCGAGCCAGTCACCCCCAGGAGCACTTGGGCCGGTGCGCCGTCGCGTACGCCTTCGACCAGCTGCCTGATGGCCTCAGGCTGGTCGCCGGTGGGCTGGTAGGCCGATTGCAGTCTGAACTCTTTCATGATTTGTAGGTCGCTGTTGAATCGTTGCGGGAAATGATGCAAGGATTGTGCAAGTGAGAGTGCAAAAGTACAAACAAAAACGACATACCCATGCTTTGGGCTGTCATTCCAGAGAGATTACATTTCCACCACAGCCTCGAAGTTCCAAACTTTCCTGCCAAAGAGAAAGAGACGGTTCGCAGATTTTGTCTACATTTGCGCCCATATCACCCGCGATGCTGCGCCCGGGGCGCGGCATCCAACCAACCAATTGATCCAAAATGAACAAGAAAAGAGCTTGGCTGATAGCAGCCATCGGCGGCAGTGCAGTAGTTGTCATCCTGTTGGCCTGTGCGGCATTCGCTGCGCTCATGCCATTCAGCAGCACAGACTCCGCCTCGTATGTATATGTCGACAAGGACGACACCGCCGACTCCGTATACCACAAACTCTCGCAAACGCCTGACAGCCGCATGTATCTGGCCCGCTTCTGGGGCAACGCGTTGCGCTATTCAGCCAAGTTACACACCGGACGATACCAAACGGGCAAACATGTCAGTGCCTTCAGCCTGATGCGCAATTTGCGTGCGGGACGACAGGAGCCCGTCAACTTGGTCATACCAGTGACCCACACGCTGGCTCACATGGCCGCCCGCATTGCCCCCAAGCTCCAAGCCGACTCGGCAGCACTCATGCAGGCGTTTACCGATGCCGGACTGCTGGCCGAACTCGAAGCGGACACGGCTACTGCGCCAGCCCTGTTTGTGCCCAACACCTACCAAGTGTACTGGGACATTGAGCCTGCCGACCTGTTGCGACGCATGAAGCGCGAACACGAGGCTTTCTGGGACGAAGGCCGCCTGGCACTGGCTCGCGACCTGAAACTCACGCCCTACGAGGTGGCCGTCTTGGCCTCGATTGTCGAACAGGAAAGTGCCAACCAGGCCGAACGCCCCGCCATTGCGGGCATGTATATCAACCGCCTGCGTCAGGGCATGAAGCTCCAGGCCGACCCTACGGTGAAGTTCGCATTGGGCGACTTCGGGCTGCGGCGCATCATGCACGCGCATCTTACCACCGACAGCCCCTACAACACCTACATGAATGAGGGACTTCCTCCCGGACCGATTTGCATTCCCTCAGCCGATGCCATCGACGCCGTGCTCAACTATGACCGCCACAACTATCTGTACATGTGTGCCAAGGAGGACTTCTCGGGCACGCACAACTTTGCCGCAACCTATGCCGAACACCTGGCCAATGCCCGCCGCTATGCCGAAGCACTGAACAAGCGCGGCATCAAGTAACCGCAGCCCGCAAAAAGCCGGTTTGCCTTCCGAAACGTACGTATTTGGCAGCTTTTATGCACATTTTGCGCCTTTACAGCCGATTTTACGCAAAAAAAATCCCCGCAGGAAGGCCACTTTAAGAAAAACCATTATTTTTGCACCAGTTTTTGAGCTGGATGGCCCAAATACATTGGGCATAAAACAACACTAACAGCACAAATTGTTTGTTTGCAGTCGGTCCGGCAGTTGTCAGTTGTTGCACTCTCCCTCGTGCACCGCCGTTATTCTTCATCTGTTATTTCTGCTTTCCTGTTTCACAAACACCAGCTTGTCCCCCTCCTTTGTGAACGGTCAACACGGACCTGCACCATGCTGCCAATTTACGTACGTGCACCTTTTCTTAAAACAGAAAACTACCAAGATTCCTCCTATATATATTATAGTACACAGCTATATGGCAAACTACACCAAAGAAGACTTATTGGGCAAAGACGAGGCCGAACTCCTGAAACTGGCTGCCGACTTCCATATCGGCGAGGCCGAAAGCAAGTCACACGACGATCTGGTTTATGACATATTGGACGCTCAGGCCGAAATGAATGCCGTACAGATGGCTGAAGGCGTTTCACCCAAGAAACGTACACGCACCATTAAAAAGGACAAAAACGAAACGGGCAATGATAACGATGCAGCCAACCTGGCCGCCGCCGAGGAGCCCGCACTGCCCAAACGCAAAAGAGGAAGACCAAGCAAAGCTGAAATTGCCGCACGCGAGGCTGCACTGAAAGCTGCCGAACTGAATGCAAATAATGGCGAAACGGCACGGACAGAACCTGCCGAAACTGAAACCCAGGCTGCCGCAGCGCAGCAGGAAGCTGCTGAGAGCGCAGCCAATGACTTGCCTGACTTTCTCGCTGAACAACTGAACAACCGCCCGGAAAACAGCGTGGCGCAAAATCCTGATGTGCTCGACATGGAAGAAGTAAAGCGTACGCTCGAAGCTTGCAACACACCCATGGAACAAAGTCACACCAAATGGCCGCGCGCCAGCAGAACAGATAACCCGAACAATGAAGACGACTTTATCATTGTGAAGGACATTCCCGTCATGTATGAAGGTGCTGAACTCAATGTGCCCGGGTTAAACACCGCGCCGGCACCCATGCAGCCCATGCGCCGGCAGACAGGCATGTCACAGCCCGCAGCAGAAAACTGGCCTAACGGCAGGGTACGCTTCCGCCGCTTCAAGGATGATCCTCTGATGCAAGAGCGGCTGGCTGCCCATGCGCCACAAGCTGCCGAAAGCAGCGAACAGGTGTCTGCTCCCCGGCAGGCCGAAGAGCCTATGCCTGCCGTGGCTGAACCCGTGGTCAAGCAGCCCGTGGTACAGTTTGCACCCGAAGACCATCTGCTGGAGGGTAGGGGAGTACTCGAAGTCGTTCCCGAGGGATTCGGCTTCCTGCGCTCGTCGGACTACAACTATCTGGCTTCGCCCGATGACATCTACGTGTCGCCGGCACAGATCAAACAGTACGGCCTGAAGCCCGGCGATGTGGTACAGGGCAAAGTGAAAATCCCGCGCGAAGGCGAAAAGTTCTTTGCACTGATTGACATTCACCATATCAACGGTCTGACTCCCGAAGCCGTGCGCGACCGTGTCTCGTTTGAACACTTGGTCCCGCTGTTCCCCGACGAAAAGTTCAATCTCTGTACAGGCAACAAGAGCGATGCCATGTCATGCCGCATTGTTGACCTTTTCACACCCATTGGCAAGGGACAGCGCGCCCTGATTGTGGCCCAGCCCAAAACGGGTAAGACCATGCTGATGAAGGATATAGCCAATGCTATCGCACGCAACCATCCCGACACGTACCTCATGATGCTGCTGATTGACGAACGTCCGGAAGAAGTGACCGACATGATGCGTACCGTAAAGGCCGAAGTGATTGCCTCTACTTTCGACGAGCCTGCCTCGCGCCACGTGAAGATTGCCGGCATTGTGCTCGACAAAGCCAAACGCATGGTTGAATGCGGTCACGACGTGGTGATATTCCTTGACTCAATCACCCGACTGGCTCGTGCCTACAATACGGTAGCACCTACCTCGGGCAAGATTCTTTCGGGTGGTGTTGATGCCAATGCCCTGCAAAAGCCGAAACGCTTCTTCGGTGCAGCCCGCAATATAGAAGGCGGCGGCTCGCTGACCATCATCGCCACCGCACTGATTGACACGGGTTCGAAGATGGACGAAGTGATTTTCGAGGAATTCAAGGGTACGGGCAACATGGAACTGCAGCTTGACCGCACGCTGGCCAACAAACGCGTGTTCCCGGCAGTCAACATCATTGCCTCGTCTACACGACGCGACGACCTGCTGCAAGATCCTGCTACGCTGGGACGTATGTGGGTGCTGCGCAACTACATTTCAGAAATGAACTCGCTCGAAGCACTGACCGACGTGAAGAAACGTATGGAGAATACGCTGAACAACGAGGAATTTCTGGCTTCTATGAACGGATAAAGTTCCGACAGAAGCACGTGTTTGAAGAGTTTGGAGTTTGTGGTGCAACTGTTCAATGGCCGTTTCGAACCGCCCGGACAGCCTGATGACAAACTCCGAACTCTTCAAGTTTCAACCCAATTTCAGCTCACTTCCGCACTTATATCAGATAACTTTCGAAGCACGGTTATGTTTAATAGAAAAGACGGGCTGAAATCTTCAGCCCGAAAGGCTTAGGCATAATTATAGGGGTGTTCTATAAATTAGGTTTTAAAGAATACCCCATGAGTGAACTCATTTATTCCGGCTGCCTGCTGTTTTATAAAGATTGTGCAAGTGAGCGCAGAGCCAAGCTTGCTTGAGCTTTGCCGAACGCAGCCAATCTTATCAAAATGTCATCTCTAAATATCCAGCATCCAGCTCGGGCTAATTGATAGAACACCCCTATATATAGATGAGGCTTCGGGCTGCCGAAGTTCCCTGATAACCTATGATTGACAAGAGCACCATACAGCGCATTCTGGATGCCACCGACATTGTCGACGTGGTAAAGGAATTTGTGACGCTCCGTAAGTCGGGCGCCAATTACAAGGGCCTCTGTCCGTTTCACAACGAGAAGACGCCGTCGTTCACCGTTTCGCCGGCACGCCAGCTGTGCAAGTGTTTTTCGTGTGGCAAAGGCGGAAATGCGGTCAGCTTCGTGATGGAACTGGAGCAGATGACCTATCCCGAGGCCATCAAATGGCTGGGCCGGCGTGTGGGTATCGAAGTCCAGGAGAAGGAACTGACGGATGAGGAACGCGTGGCACTGAGCACGCGCGAAAGCATGTTTGCCGTGAACGAATGGGTCAACCGATTCTTTCAGGATACGCTGCACAACGGTGTGGACGGTGTGGCACAAGGCATGGCTTACCTGCGTTCGCGTGGCATCCGTGACGACATGATTGCCAAGTTCGGACTGGGTTTTTCGCCGCAACAAAAGCAGGCTCTGGTCCATGCGGCACTGTCGCACGGTTTCAAGGAGGAATATCTGTTGAAAACGGGTGTCTGCTACAAGAAAGAAGGCAGCGGACAGTTGTGCGACCGCTTCCACGGCCGTGTCATTTTTCCCGTTTTCACCGTGTCGGGCAAGGTTGTGGCCTTCGGTGGCCGTATATTGAGCGGCGACAAGAACATAGCCAAGTATGTTAACTCGCCCGAGAGTGAAATCTACAGCAAGAGCCATGAACTTTACGGACTCTACCAGGCCAAGAGTGCCATTGTGAAGCAAGGAAACTGCTTCTTGGTCGAAGGCTACACCGACGTTATCTCCATGCACCAGAGCGGCATTGAGAATGTCGTGGCCTCGTCGGGCACCTCGCTGACAGAAGGACAGGTCAGGCTGCTCCACCGGTTTACAGAAAACATCACGGTGCTCTACGACGGCGATGCCGCCGGCATCAAGGCCAGTCTGCGCGGTATCGACATGCTCTTGTCCGAGGGGTTGAACGTGAAGGTGCTGCTGCTGCCCGACGGCGATGACCCCGACAGCTTTGCGCGTAAACACCGTGCCGAAGAGCTGCGCGCCTATATCGACCGGCACCAAGTGGACTTCATCAAGTTCAAGACAGACCTGTTGCTGAGCGATGCAAAGGGCGACCCGCTGAAACGGGCTGAGCTGATTGAAGATGTCGTGAAGAGCATATCGGTCATTCCCAACCGCATCGTACAGCAGACCTATATCCAGGAATGTGCACAGAAGCTGCAAGTGGCCGAAGAACTCATTGTGGGCGAAATCAACAAGCAGCGGGTGGCCAAACGAAAAGGGCCTCAAACGCCAGACAGCTCCGGCGACGCACGAAAGGAGGCCCCCTCTCCCACTCCTTTGCCTCTGTCGGTGCCCATGGTTCAACGAGAGGAGGAACTGCTCGTCACCATGGTCATCCGCTACGCCAACAACCCCATCAAATGCCGCACCGAGGAAGACGAGGAAATGGAAATGCCTGTGGCGCAGTTTATTAATGAACAGCTACAGACTGACAATATGCAACTGCCCTCAGCACCTTGTCGCCAAATACTCGAAGAAGCCCTTGCGCACTGCACTGAAAATGAGTGGAATCCGATAGTCTACTTCAACCAGCACACCAATGTGGAAATCAGCACTTTGGCAAGCCGTCTGTCGGAAGTGCCGTTCGCCTTGAGCAGCAACCAGCAGGCGCAGTATGTCGAGGAACGGTACCGTCTGGAAGAAGTTGTGCCACGACTGGTCCACGATTTCAAGCACGCGGTCATCAAGGAGCGGCTGAAAGAATTGCTCCGGGAGCTGGGCCGTCCGGAGGTGATGAGCCAACCCGAGCGATACAACGCGGTAATGAAGGAGTATATGGCCTTGTGTCATGTCGAACGCATGTTTGCCCAGGTGTTGGGCGACCGCGTCGTGTTGAAGTAAGTCCACAGAACGATGCTAAGGTAATGAGGGGTGAGTTTATGAAGCGTTTCTAAGTATTAGTGATAAAGTATTAGTGATTCAGTTTTTCCTGAGGTTGTGGGCGATAAGCGCAACCTAATCACTAATACTTAGAAACTAAGTTTTTCCCGAGGTTGTGGGCGATAAGAACAACCTAATCAATGATACTCTTTATCACTAATACCTAAATAACGCCTCACAATCTCATCACCTTCATGAAAAGAGGCGCTTTGGGCCAAGACTGTGTCGAATCAGACAACTGGAAGCAGGCTTCGAAGCCACAAAATCTGGGTCTGACGGACGGCAAGCAGGCAGTTTTTTGTACTTTTGCTTGGCAGAAGCCGCTAACCGGGCATCTGATTTTCTTCAATCTATAACCATCTAACCAACAACTCAAAATGAACAACATTCCATTGGTATTCTGGCTTGTACCCTTAGCCAGTATCACAGCCCTTGGCATGGCTTGGCACTTCTTCCGCACTATGATGCGCCAAGACGAAGGCACCGACCGCATGAAGGACATTGCCGCCCATGTGCGCAAAGGTGCCATGGCCTACCTCAAGCAACAGTACAAAGTGGTAGGCATTGTATTCATCGTGCTCGCCCTCGTATTTTCGTTCATGGCCTATGTGATGAAGGTGCAGAACCCCTGGGTTCCCTTTGCCTTCCTCACAGGCGGTCTGTTCTCCGGCCTGGCCGGTTTCTTCGGCATGAAGACCGCCACCTACGCTTCGGCCCGTACGGCCAACGCAGCCCGCAAAGGACTTGACAGCGGCCTGCGCATAGCCTTCCGCAGCGGTGCGGTCATGGGCTTGGTCGTAGTCGGGTTGGGACTGCTCGACATCGCCCTGTGGTTCCTCATCCTGAACAGCTACTACGGCGGCCAGCCGACAGCCCTTGTCACCATCACCACGACCATGCTGACCTTCGGTATGGGAGCGTCAACGCAGGCCCTGTTTGCCAGAGTGGGCGGCGGCATCTACACCAAGGCTGCCGACGTGGGAGCCGACCTTGTCGGTAAAGTGGAAGCCGACATACCGGAAGATGACCCGCGCAATCCCGCCACCATAGCCGATAACGTGGGCGACAATGTGGGCGATGTGGCCGGCATGGGGGCAGACCTCTATGAGAGCTACTGCGGCTCTATACTCTCCACAGCTGCCTTGGGAGCCACAGCCTTCGCGCTGAACGGTGAGCTCCAGTTGAAAGCCGTGATTGCGCCCATGATCATCGCCTCGGTTGGCATTTTCCTCTCCTTGGCAGGCATCTACGCCGTTCGCACCAAGGAAGGTGCCGGCACGCTCCAGCTGCTCCGGTCGCTGGGCATAGGCACCAACCTCAGTGCCGCCCTGATAGCCGCAGCCACCTTTGTCATCCTTTATCTGCTCGACATGCCCGGCTGGCTGGGCCTCTCTTTCTCAGTCGTCACAGGTTTGGCCGCAGGCGTGATTATCGGCCAGGCCACCGAATACTTCACCTCCCAAAGCTACAAGCCCACGCAGTCTATCGCAGAGGCTTCGCAAACGGGTTCGGCCACTGTCATCATCAAGGGAATCGGCACTGGCATGATTTCGACCATGGTCCCTGTGGTGACCATCTGCGTAGCCATCATGCTCAGCTATCTATTTGCCAACGGTTTTGACCTGTCCATGAGTGCCGCCTCCATTAGCTGCGGCCTCTACGGCATCGGTATTGCTGCCGTCGGAATGCTCTCTACGCTGGGCATTACGCTGGCCACCGACGCTTACGGCCCTATAGCCGACAATGCCGGCGGAAACGCTGAGATGAGCGGTCTGGGCGAAGACGTGCGCAAGCGCACTGATGCGCTCGACGCGCTGGGCAACACCACGGCTGCCACCGGCAAAGGCTTTGCCATCGGTTCGGCTGCCCTGACTGCGCTCGCCCTGTTGGCTTCCTATATCGAAGAAATCAAAATTGCCATGATTCGTGCCGTAGAGGAAGGCCGCACCTTCCTCGATGCCACAGGCAGTGTGTTCAATCCCGCAGAGGCGGGCATCAACGATTTCATGTCGTTCTTCCAAGTCACACTCATCAATCCCAAGGTGCTGACAGGTGCCTTTATCGGCGCTATGGCCGCCTTCCTGTTCTGCGGACTCACCATGGGGGCCGTAGGCCGTGCGGCCGGAGCCATGGTTGACGAGGTGCGCCGGCAGTTCCGCGAAATCAAGGGTATACTGGAAGGCAAGGCCACGCCCGACTATGGCCGCTGTGTGGCTATCAGTACCCGCAGCGCGCAGCGCGAAATGATTCTGCCTTCGCTGTTGGCTATCATCATTCCCGTCATCGTGGGCGTGGTGCTCGGCGTGGCCGGTGTGTTGGGCCTGCTTACGGGCGGTCTGGCCGCAGGCTTCACCTTGGCTATCTTCATGTCCAATGCGGGCGGAGCCTGGGATAATGCCAAGAAATATGTCGAAGAGGGCAATTACGGTGGCAAGGGTGGTGCTTGCCACAAGGCCACTGTCGTTGGCGACACCGTGGGAGATCCCTTCAAGGACACCAGCGGTCCGTCGCTCAACATACTCATCAAGCTCATGTCAATGGTCAGCATCGTCATGGCCGGCCTGACAGTAGCCTGCTGCTGACGGTTGTCTCCCCCACTCTACCCTTCGAAAACATGTGGCGCAAGCTGCCCTTTACCTGTCGGGCAGCCTGCGCCACTTCTTTTGGCCTTTTTTGAAAATGCAGTTGTACCTGCCGAAAATGCTGTTGGGTCTGCCGGAAAAGGCTTTTGGGTCTGCCGGAAAAGGCTTTTGGTCCTGTCGGAAAGGCCGGGCAACGGCCTGCAAGGAGCCGCAATGAAGGCCCGCACAAGTCTCTTGCAGCCGTCAAAAAAACTGCGCCTTCGCTTACGCGAAGACGCAGCTATATCTACAGCATTCGGTATGCCAGCAACAATTACTTGGACTGGGCGTTGGCTGCATTGATCATGTCCTGGCTGGGCAGGATGTAAACCTCCACGCGGCGGTTCTGCTGCTTGCCTTCGGCAGTAGCGTTGTCAGCCACGGGATTTTCTTCACCAAAGCCCTGTACGCTAACCAGACGGGCGGCGGGATAGCCTGAACCCACAATCTGGTTCTTTACGGCATCGGCGCGCTGCTGCGAGAGCTGAAGGTTCTTGGCCTTGCTCTGTTCGGCGGTGCTGTTCTTCCAGCCTGCATTGTCGGTGAAACCGCAGATAGCGAGGTCGAAGGTGTTGTCCTCAGCAGACAGGTTGGTCACGAATTTCTTGATGGCAGCCTGTGCGCTGGCACTCAGTGTGGCTGACCCCGTGTTGAAGAGCAGGCCGCTGTCGAAGGTAGCCTTTACATACTGCGTACCATTCTTGTCGGTCAGCACTTCGGCCTCGGCGTTGGCCAGCTCGGCAGCCTTCTTGGCCTTGTCCATCTTGTTGCCAATCAGCACACCGGCACCGGCACCTACAACCGTACCTACAGCTGCGCCGATAGCAGTGCTCTTGCCGTTGCCGCCAACGAGCTGGCCTACCAATGCGCCCAGCGCGCCACCACCGGCACCGCCGATAATACCGCCCTTGGCAGTGTTAGACATGCCGCAGCTGCTCAGCAACATGGCCAAGCTGACAGCACATACAGAAAACTTCATCTTGTTCATAACGTAAAATGTTTATTGTTTAGATAGTCTTTCGGTTGATTGTCGGGTGGTGCAGGCGGAGTAAAGGAGCAGCTTCACTCCCCTCCTACACGTGCAGAATCCCTTTTTCGGGGTGCAAATGTACATAAAAACTGCGGATTGACTCCTTATTGGACCACAGATTATGCTTTTGGGACAATCTGTCTGTCATGATTCTCTGCCCAAGCCAGAAAGACGAGGAACATTTGCTCTGTCTGCTGGCAGCAGATGTCCTTGCGTTCCGCACTTATTTTCCCACCAGCACCCGCGTGCCGTTCACCACATAAATGCCGGCCGGTAGGCCCTTCAAGGCTTCGGCCACGGTGGCCGCCGTGCGCACGTGCTGTCCACCTATATTATATACGCTGACCTTCGAGGCATCCCGCTGGGCCGCAACAGCCTGCAAGGAACTCGGAGTGGCCGACATGAATAGCGACACGGGCTGTTGTTTTGACTTATAGCAGGCAAAGCGTGGAGACGAGGCGTTGTACTGGATGGTGCGGTTGGGATGGGTCACACTGGCAATGCTGGCCTGTCCTTCGGCATCGACATGAATGGTCCACCAGGCAGACTCGTCTGACGGGTCGGTCGTGCTATGCAGCTTGTTGTCGCTACTGTTGAGTGCCAGATAGACCTGTTCGGCCGTACTGAACAGTGTCCAGTCGCTTCCCGCGCGCCCCAGAGTGAAGGCATAGGGCAGGCCTATGCTGCCCGTCTCGGTGCAGATTTCCGGCTGGGTGGCATCAATCTCCACGTAGGTGCGGATGTTGTTGCCCATCTCGGCCATGGCCGTATTGTTTCCCACACAGACAACCAACACGGGAAGGCCCTCGACCAGTTGGGTCTCATCGGTGACAAGGCGGTAGATTTTTTCGCTCTGGTCTGCCTCCTCGGCCACACTGTACAGGGCATTCACCGTTTCGCTCCGGGCATCGCCCAGCGAAGCATAGGCCACGACCGACGTAGTGGTTTCCACCCGGAAGGTGGCGGGAGCAGCTGCCGACACCTCAGAAGCTCCGTTCAGCTGGTAGTGAACCAGAGCCCCTTCGGTGGCGCACGACAGGGTCACCTCCGTGCCTTTGGCCACCAAGCCGGGCTGCGGCGAAAAGACAGGGGCAGTCACCTCGACTGTTTCCGAACCGCCATTGCCTCCCGAGTTGTAGGTGTCGGGGTCGAAAGCCTCCTCGGTCTTCGTTCCCCACACGTACTGTTCCAACCCCGGAAAGTCGATGTAGGGGTTGCGGTTGTTCTGCCATTCGTAGACGGCATTGTTGCGGGCGATTTCCTTGTCGCTCACAGGGTCTTCCTCGGCCCAGCGCAGCAGCATGGTCAGTGCCCAGTCAGCATAGGCGGGGTACTTGTTGCCGGCCAGCATGGGCGACGACCAGGAGGAGATGCGGTCTTCATAGGCTGTGGCCATATAGAAGTAAGTGCGCGCAAAGTCGCCCTTATACTCATCGGCCGGCTCGAAGACCGTGCCCGAATAGCCCGCCACCGTGCAGCTTCCCAACTTGCTGAACCCGCCCGACGACTTGTAGGTTTCGCCCTTGGTCTCACCGAAGGGGTAATTGCTGCGGCGGTTGTTCACGTAGCCGTCGGTGGGATAAAGGTGGAACAGGTCGGTGTACATGGGCTTGGCGTCGTTGAACCAGCTCTTGGGAAAAGAGTGTTCCCTGTTGTAGGAATCGCCCTCGCCCGAGTAATTCTTGCCCTGCTCAGGTCCTCCCGGGGTATAGTTTGTGACGTTGGAGTACATGTCCCAGATTTTGCCGTCGGAGCGTACGTCTGTTTTCTTGAAGGCCTCCCAGAGCGTGTCGTACGACAATGCTTTGTGGCTGCTCACGATGTTGTAGAGCGCGGTCTTCAGGGCTTTGCCCTTTTTGTCTTTTGCTGCGCTGTAATAGTCTTGGGGAATCTGTGCCGTCAGGCCAACGCACCAGAGCAGGGTGGCCAGCAGACAGACTGTTCGTTTTGTAACAAGTTGTATCATGGGGAAGTGGAAAGGTCAAAGTTTGAAGTTGAAAGTTGAAGGTTGAAAGTTGAAAGCTCAAAGTTGACGGTTCAAAGTTCGAAGCTTGAAGTTGAAAGTTTGGGAGATAGGTTTTGGAAGGGTAAAAGGGTCAGTCCAGCTCGACAACGGTAATGCCGGCACCGCCAAACTGCACGTGTTCATCGCGGAAAGTCTTTACGCCCGGCACGGTGCGCAGGTAGTTGCGCACCAGTTCGCGCAAGGCCCCGGTGCCGGTTCCATGCAGGATGCGCACGCGGGCCTGTTCGAGCTGAATGGAGTCGTCCATGAAGTAGGACACGGCTGTGAGAGCCTCGTCCACGTGCATACCGCGTATGTCCAGCTCGGGCTTGAAGTGCAGCTTCTTTTCGTACATCGCATCGCGCGTCTGCTTGCTGACAAACGTGCTGGCTGCTCCGACAGCAGGCCCTGCCGGCGTAGGAGGCTCGGCATGTTCGAGCTTGGACAGTGGTACGTTGGTATACATCATGCCGAACAGGACCCGGGCAGTCTTTCCCGTCACGGTCTGTATGCGTCCGACCGCACCTTGTCCCTTGATGCGCACCGTGTCACCCACTTTGAGGGGCTTGGCAGCATTGCTCTTGGCCTGACCGAGCGATGAAAGCACCTGAGCCACACTGCCTCGCAAGGCAGCGGCAGCAGCTTCCTGTGCCTGCGCATTCCGCTGTCTGGCCGAACCCGGCTTTTCGTCGCGCCGCTGCTGGCGGCGTTGTATCTTCGCAATCTTCCGGGCTATGCGGTCCTGCTCATCGGTGTTCTGCTCCAGCCTTTCGCGAAAGTCGGCCAGTTCGGCGCGTGCCTGCTTGGTAGCAGCCTTTTCGGCCTGCGCCTCGCGGATAGAGCGTATCGTGTTTTCGATCTGTGCATTCGACTGTTCGAGCAAGTGCTGTGCCTCGGCCTTGGCCTGTGCCAGGATGCCTTTGCGCTCATTCTGGAAGTCAGTCATTTCCTGCTCATACTGGCGGGCCGTGTCTTCCAGCTGCTTTTCGCGTTGGCGTATGTTACGCCGCTTGGTCTCCCAGTACATCTTGTCGCGCACGATGTCCTGCAGGTACTTGTCGCTCATCACGTAGTCCTTGCCCACCAAGTCGGTGGCATACTGGATCACGTCTTCGGGAATGCCAATCTTGCGTGCTATCTCCACGGCGAAGGAGCTGCCGGGATTGCCCACCTGCAACAGGAAGAGGGGGCGCATCTCGGCCCGGTCGTAGAGCATGGCTCCGTTGGTCACGGCGCGCGTCTGCTCGGCATAGTGCTTCAGGTTCTGGTAGTGAGTGGTGATGATGCCGTAGGTCATGCGGCCCACGAACTTGTTGAGGATAGCTTCGGCCAGCGCACCGCCAATCTGCGGTTCCGTGCCTCCGCCAAACTCGTCGATCAGCAGCAGGCTGCGGCTCGAAGCCTGCCGCATCATGGTCTTCATGTTGAGCAGGTGGGAAGAGTAGGTTGACAGGTCGTTCTCCAAGCTCTGTTCGTCGCCGATGTCAATGAACAGGCTGTCGAAGATGCCGACACGCGACCGCTCGCCCGTGGGCACGGGCATACCGCACTGCACCATATACTGCAACAGGCCCACCGTCTTCAGACACACCGACTTGCCACCCGCATTCGGTCCGGAGATAATCAGGATGCGACAACCTGCGGGCAGGGTCACGTCGAGCGGCACGATCTGTGAGCCGTGGCGGTTGAGCGACTGTTCGAGCAGGGGGTGGCGCGCCTGGTGCCACTCTATCAGCGCACCGTTCTCAATCTGGGGCACGATAGCCTTGCAGGAGGCCGAGAAGATGCCCAGCGCACGCAGATAGTCCACATGGGCCAGAAACTGGAGCGACTGCATGATTTGGGGTATGTGCGGGCGGATGGCCGAGGCCAGCTCCTGAAGGATGCGGATGACCTCGCGCCGTTCGGCAGCACGGAGTTCGCGGATGCGGTTGTTGGCATCGACCACGGCGGCAGGCTCGATAAACACGGTCTTGCCCGTGGCACTCTCATCGTGGACGATGCCCTTGATCTTGCGCTTCAACGCGGGAGCTACGGGGATCACCAAGCGTCCGTCGCGCATGGTAGGCGTCACGTCGCGGTCAATGAAGCCCGAAGCCTGCGCCTCGCTGATAATCGAACGCAGGCTGTGTGACAGGCTGCGGGTGGTCACTTCTATCTGGTGGCGCAGGGAGAGGAGTTCGGGCGAGGCCGTGTCCTTCACCTTGCCGTACTTGTTCAGCACGCTGTCAATGCGGTCGACCAGTGCCGGGAAGGTAGCCACCTGCCCTGACATGGCGGCCAGTGCAGGATAGTTGTAGACCAGCGGTTCGGCTTCGTCGCCGCCGTCGGCATCATCAGCGCCTTCATCGCGGTCTTCCTCTCCCACTCCATTGGCAGCAGGCTGCCGCCGCTGTGATACTGCTGATGAATCGTCCCGTCCGTCTGTAGTGCTGGTGAAAGCCAGCCTGTAGCTCACCGCCGAGCGCAGCGAGCGTTTCAGGTTGAAGAGGTCTGGCTCTTCCATGTACGTTCTGTCGGGACGTATGTGTAGCAGTGCTTCGCGCACGTCGAAGAACTCGCTTTCCACCTCATCACCGTGCTCCTGGTCGAAGCGCGTGTATTCCGCACACTCGGCCAGGGCCTGCCTCACGCGCGCAGCATCGGTCATGAACTGAAGGTGCTTGTCGACCCACTCGATGCCGAGGGCCGACATGCACCTCCCTTTCAGCTGCGTGCGTATGTCGGTAAAGCCTATCTTCTTTTCGAAATTATCGGGATAAATCATTGTTTTCTTACTTGCAGGCGCAAAATTAAGCATATATATTGAAAGCGTGAAAGTTTGGGAGGCGAAGAGTTGAAAGTTTGTGGTGGTGAGGCTGCCGTCTGAAAGTCATGCGCCACAGGGCGGCAGTGCTGCAAGCGGACCATGGGCGTGAGGCTTCAGACTCTCGTCATATGAGGATGCGCTGCTGGTTTACAAACCTTCAAGGCCCCCGCTCCAATATATGGACCTGCGAAACTTGAGTTACCTCATGTGGGCCGAATAACCAAGTGCCGATTAGGAAATCCTAAGTGCCGAGTTGTTTTTCCTACATGTCGATTAGGAAATCCTAAGTGCCCGAGTTGCTTTTCCTACATGCCGAGTTGTTTTGCCTAAGTGCCGTGGCAGTCTTCTGCCATGTCAAATGTGTCGTTTCATTCCCCTTTTCCGACCCCGACAGTCGCAATCCATCATTTGGGTAATAAAATCCATAGTTTGGGTTGAGGCGGTTTGACAATAAAGCCGTAATCTTGCATCGCCTTACAGGCAGTTCACTCCTTATTATATATATACATGGACAAAATAAACTTCGACACCATACAGCAGGTCAACGACTACTATGGCGTGAGTACCCTTCACCCGTTAGTTACCGTCGTACACTTGGAACGGACCAACTACACCGCAACGGCCAAGTCGCAAATACACTACGGCGTGTATGCCATCTGGCTGAAGGAGACCAAAGGCTGCAACCTGTCTTACGGTCGCACGCCCTACGACTTCGACGAACAGACAGTCACCTCCTTTGAACCGGGACAGACCGTGACGGTCGAGGTGACAGACCGAAGCATCCGGCCGCGCTGTGTGGGGCTGCTGTTTCATCCGGACTTCCTGCATCGCACGGCCCTGAGCCACCACATGCGACGCTATGAGTTCTTCTCCTACAGCAGCACCGAAGCCCTCCATCTCTCGGAGACGGAGGTCGGGGTGTTCAAGCAGGTGATCGACCTCATCGATGCCGAACTGCAACACCCTATCGACAACCACACGCGCGAGCTGATTGTGTCGCACATAGAGCTGTTGCTCAACTATTGCCTGCGCTTCTACGACCGCCAGTTCATCACGCGAGAGGAAATCAACCACTCTATCGTCAGGCAGTTCGACCAGATGCTGCGCGACTATATGCTGAACAAGGCGCACAGGGAGGGACTGCCCACAGTGGGTTACTTCGCCGACAAGTGTAATCTTTCGACCGGCTATTTCGGCCAGTTGGTCAAGACCGAAACGGGGCATACGGCCAAGGACTTCATCAACGCCCGCCTGCTCACCGTGGCCAAGGAGCAACTCAACGACGAGCTGCTGACAGTGAACCAGATTGCCGAACGTCTCGGATTCGAGTATCCGCAGCACTTTGTGCGCTTCTTCAAACAGCATACGGGCCAAACGCCCAACCAGTTCCGCAAAATCGGGTAAAGCCTGACTTTCGGGCTGGCTGTCCCATTATCCCCTATCACGACATGGGAAAGTCTTTTGTCACACCACCTAACTTTAAACTCTACACTCTAAACTTTAAACTCTAAACTTTTCCACACAACTGTCACATGCTTATAGAACAAATCCAGTCTCCGGCCGACGTGAAACGTCTCACGCTGGAGGAAATGAAAGAATTGGCCGTCGAAATCCGCACGCTGCTCATCGAGAAGGTCAGCCGCCACGGCGGTCACTGCGGCCCTAACCTGGGCATGGTGGAAGCCACCATCGCCATGCATTACGTGTTTAACTCACCTGAAGACAAGATTGTCTTCGACGTGTCGCACCAGAGCTATCCGCACAAAATGCTAACGGGGCGCGCGGAGGCTTTTCTGCATGCAGACCGCTACGATGACGTGTCGGGCTACAGCGAACCGTCGGAGAGCGAGCACGACCATTTCGTCATCGGACACACCTCTACCTCGGTCAGCCTGGCTGGCGGACTGGCCAAGGGCCGCGACCTGATGGGAGAAAAGGGTAACGTGATTGCCGTGATTGGCGACGGTTCGCTCAGCGGCGGCGAGGCACTCGAAGGGCTGGATTGGGCAGCCGAACTCGGCACGAACTTCATCATCGTGGTGAACGACAATCAAATGTCGATAGCCGAGAACCACGGCGGCCTGTACCGTAACCTCGAAGAACTCCGGCAGTCGAACGGCACATGCAGCAACAACCTCTTCCGGGCCATGGGCCTGGACTACGTGTATGTCGGTCAGGGAAACGACCTCGCCGCGCTGATTGAGGCTTTCCGGCAGGTGAAGGACAAGGAGCACCCCATTGTGGTACACATCAACACGCTGAAGGGCAAAGGCTACGAACTCGCCGAGCAGGACAAGGAGCGCTGGCACTGGAGTGCCCCCTTCGACATCGCGACCGGCGAACTGCGTCATCCGTTTACGGCTGAAACCTACGATGAACTGACTACGTCCCACCTGATTGAACGGATGAAGCAGGACCCGACGCTCTGTGCCATTACAGCCGGAACACCGGGCATCTGGAACTGGACTCCCGAACGCCGGCAGGAGGCTGGCAGGCAGTTTGTCGATGTGGGCATTGCCGAAGAACATGCTGTCGCACTGGCATCCGGCATAGCCAAGGCTGGGGGCAAGCCGGTGTTCGGCGTGTGCAGCTCGTTCATACAGCGTGCCTACGACCAGTTGTCGCAAGACCTCTGCATCAACGACAATCCCGCCACGCTGCTCGTGCTGTGGGGTTCGCTCTCGACCATGACCGACGTGACCCACCTGTGTCACTTCGACATCCCCCTGCTCTGTAACATTCCGAACCTCGTATACCTCGCCCCGACCAACCGGGAGGAATATCTCGCCATGCTCGACTGGAGCATCGGCTACAAGGAGCATCCTGTGGCCATCCGCGTGCCTGTCGGCCCGACTGTACCTGCCACACGGCCCGTGCCGTCGGACTATTCAGAGCTGAACAAGTACGAGGTGGTGAACCGCGGCAAGGACGTGGCCCTGCTGGCTCTCGGCAATTTCTTTGCACTCGGTGAAAGCGTTTGCCGGCTGTTGGAGGCTCAGGGCATTCATGCCACGTTAGTCAACCCGCGCTTCATCTCGGGTGTAGACACCGCCCTGTTAGACAGCCTCCAGGCCGACCACAGCGTGGTAGTTACCCTCGAAGACGGTGCGCTCGAAGGCGGCTTCGGCGAGAAGATAGCCCGCCATTACGGCCCGTCGGCCATGCGGACTCTATGCTATGGTGCCAAGAAGGAGTTTGCCGACCGTTATGACGCACAGGAATTCCTGGCCGAAAACAGGCTGGTCGATACGCTGATTGCCGAAGATGTGGCAACCCTGCTGCACGCTTAGCCGGCCGAAAAGTCAGAAATAACCCGCAAAAGCAACCGCCGGTTGCACAGGCTGAAGCCTCGTGCAACCGGCGGTTGGCTGATGTTGGGGTAATAAGCAGGTGTTTAAATAAACTGATTTTGAACACCTGCTTAAGAAACGGATTTAGAAGTCGGCTGACTTCGGCGTACGCGGGAAGGGTATCACGTCACGGATGTTCTGCATACCTGTCACAAAGAGGATGAGACGCTCGAAGCCCAAGCCGAAGCCTGAGTGCGGACAGGTGCCGAAACGGCGGGTGTCGAGATACCACCACATGTCCTTCATGGGGATGCCCAGCTCCTCAATGCGGCCCATGAGCTTTTCGTAGCTTTCCTCACGCTCCGAACCGCCGATGATTTCACCTATCTGCGGGAAGAGCACATCCATGGCGCGCACGGTCTTGCCGTCGTCGTTCATCTTCATGTAGAAGGCCTTGATTTCCTTCGGATAATCGGTCAGGATAACCGGCTTCTTGAAGTGCTCTTCCACCAGGAAGCGCTCGTGCTCGCTGGCCAAGTCCATTCCCCAGTATACGGGGAACTCAAACTTGCGGCCGCCGGCAATGGCCTCCTCCAGAATCTGGATGCCTTCGGTATAGGTGAGGCGCACGAAGTCGTGCTCCACCACAAAGTGGAGCCGGTCGAGCAGCGTCTTGTCGACCATCTTGTTGAGGAACTCCAAGTCGTCCTGACAATTGTCGAGAGCCCAGCGCACACAATACTTGATGAAGTCTTCGGCCAGGTCCATGTTGTCGTGGATGTCGTAGAAGGCCACTTCAGGCTCAATCATCCAGAACTCGGCCAAGTGGCGCGGCGTGTTGGAATTTTCGGCACGGAAGGTGGGGCCAAAGGTGTAGATAGCCCCCAGAGCCGTTGCGCCCAGTTCGCCTTCGAGCTGTCCGCTCACAGTCAGCGACGTGGTCTTGCCGAAGAAGTCGTCGGAGTAGTCTATCTTGCCCTCCTCGGTATGCTTCAGGTCATAGAGGTTCTGGGTCGTTACCTGGAACATCTGTCCTGCGCCTTCACAGTCGGAGGCTGTGATGATAGGGGTGTTGAAGTAGAAGAACCCGTGCTCGTGGAAGTAGCGGTGGATAGCCATGGCCATGTTGTGGCGAATGCGGAACACGGCTCCGAAGGTGTTGGTGCGCAGGCGCATGTGGGCGTGTTGGCGCATGTATTCGAAGGTCTGTCCCTTCTTCTGCATGGGGTAGTCGCTGCCGCAGGTGCCCAGCACTTCGATGGCTGTGGCCTGCACCTCCACGCGCTGTCCCGAGCCCTGGCTCTCTACCAGCACACCTTCGACCGAGAGGCAGGCACCGGTGGTGATGAGCTTGAGCATGTCGGCATCGAACTTTTCGACGTCGGCCACGACTTGTACATTCAGGATGGTGCTGCCGTCGTTCAGGGCAATGAAGTTGACAGACTTGCTACCGCGGCGCGTACGCACCCATCCTTTCACACATACCGAAGCACCGAAGTCGGTGCGCTTCAGCAAATCTATGATTTTTGTACGTTGCATTGTTTCTGTAACAGGATAGTGGATGAAAAGTCCCCCCCCGTTGGCAGTGGGAGGACTTTGTCATGTTGGTTTGTTCTTATTCGAAAGCACCCATGCGCAACATCTGTACCTCCTTCTCCGTGAGGTAACGCCAGTCGCCGCGGCGCACGTTCTTCTTGGTCAGACCGGCAAAGTAGACACGGTCTAGCTTGGTGACATGATAGCCCAGACTCTCGAAGATGCGGCGCACGATGCGGTTCTTTCCGCTGTGAATCTCAATGCCAATCTGCTTCTTGTCGGTCGGGTGGGCATATTCGACCGCATCGGCCTTGATGTCGCCGTCATCGAGCGTGATGCCCTCGGCAATCTGCTGGATGTCGGCAGCCGTTACGTTGCGGTCGGTGGTCACGTGGTAAATCTTCTTCTTCAGGAACTTCGGGTGGGTCAGCTTCGAAGCCATTTCGCCATCGTTGGTAAGCAGCAGTACGCCGGTGGTGTTGCGGTCAAGGCGGCCTACGGGATAGATGCGTTCAGGACAGGCCGAAACCACCAAGTCCATTACCGTCTTGCGGTTCTGCGGGTCTTCGCTGGTCGTCACGTAGCCCTTGGGCTTGTTGAGCAGCACATAGACCTTCTTCTCCATCTTCACCACATTGTCGTGGAAGCGTACCTCGTCCGTGCGCAGCACCTTGGCACCCAGTTCGGTGACCACCACGCCGTTGACGCTCACCACGCCTGCCTCAATATACTTGTCGGCATCACGGCGTGAGCAGACGCCGGCATTGGCCAGGAACTTGTTCAGGCGCAGGGGTACTGTCGGATCGTAGTTCTCCTCCTTGTACTCCAGCCGTTTCTTGTGGGAATATTTGGCGTTGGGGTCATATCCCGACTTGCGTGCGCGGAAGCCTCCACCGCCTTGCTGCGGGTAGCGCGGACGGAAGTTGCCCTGTGTGTTACGGTGACGGGGGGCAAAGCCACCTTGCTGGCGGCGCTGTCCATATCCTCCTTCTGCATCGCGATAGCCACCTTCGTTATTGTAGCGGGGGGCATTCGTGTTATAGCGGGGCTGGTAGCCTCCTTCGCCTTCATTGGCGTAGCGCGTCTTGCTCCAGCGGTTTTCACGGGGCTGGTAGCCCCCCTGACGATAGCCTTCGCGGCTATATCCGTTGCGCTGTGAGCCATAGCCTCCTTCACGGTTGTTCTGGTAGCCGGTGCCTTCGCCCCGTGTGTTGGCACGTTGGCCATACTGGCGTGCATTGCGGTAATCGCTGCTTCCGGCAGGGCGGAAATTGCGGTTGATGCGCGGACGCGGTGTGTGTTCTGCTCCCGGCTGTCGTGCGGGGCGTGCATTGTCTTCGTTCTGCCAGCTATAGCCGTCACGGCCTTCCTGGCTGTTGTTCATGAAATCATCGTTCATGGCTTGGTGATTTGTTGTGATGATAAATTATTGAAACGTGGCATTCTCACGAATGCTTTACATACCGGTGTAGTTGTGCGGTGTGATGGCGCGCAGCTCTTTCTTCACTTCTTCGCTGACTTCCAGCCCTTCGATGAAGTGTGCTATGCGCTCTTGGGTGATAGCCTCGTTGGTGCGGGTCAGAGCCTTCAGTGCTTCGTAGGGATGCGGATAAGCCTCACGGCGCAGAATGGTCTGGATAGCCTCGGCCACTACAGCCCAGCAGTTGTCGAGGTCGCGGCTGATGCTCTCTTCGTGGAGCAGGAGCTTGCGCAGTCCCTTCAGGGTGCTTTGGAAGGCAATCAGCGCATGTCCCAGAGGCACGCCGATGTTGCGGATTACGGTCGAGTCAGTCAGGTCGCGCTGCAGGCGGCTGATGGGCAACTTGCGGCTCAGGTGCTCCAGCAGGGCGTTGGCCATACCCAGGTTGCCCTCGGAGTTTTCAAAGTCTATGGGGTTCACCTTGTGGGGCATGGCGCTCGAACCCACCTCGCCCTGCTTGATGCGCTGCTTGAAGTACTCCATCGAGACATACTGCCAGAAGTCACGGTCAAGGTCTATCACGATGGTATGAATGCGCTTCATGGCATCGAAGAGGGCTGCCATGTTGTCGTAGTTGCTGATTTGTGTGGTGTACTCCTCGCGCTCCAGTCCCAGCTTCTCGGCAACGAAACGGTTGCCGAATGCCTTCCAGTCGTAGTCGGGATAGGCCACGTGGTGGGCATTGTAGTTGCCTGTGGCACCGCCGAACTTGGCCGAAACCGGGCAGGCATCGAGCAGGCGGAGCTGCTGCTTGAGGCGGTAGACGAATACCATGACCTCCTTGCCCAAGCGGGTAGGCGAAGCAGGCTGGCCGTGGGTCTTGGCCAACATGGGGATGTCCTTCCACTCCTCGGCGTAGGCTTCCAGTTGTTCGATGAGTTCCACCAGCAGCGGGCGGTAGGTGCCTTCCACCGCTTCCTTCAGCATCAGGGGGAAGGACGTGTTGTTGATGTCCTGTGAGGTGAGGCCGAAATGCACAAATTCCTTGTAGGCATCGAGCGAACCGACTTCATCCAGTTTTTCCTTGATGAAGTATTCTATGGCCTTCACGTCGTGGTTCGTCACGCGCTCAATGTCCTTCACGCGGGCTCCGTCGGCTTCGGAGAAATCCGTGTAGAAGCCGCGCAAGGTGGCAAAGTGTTCGTGCGGGAAGTCTGCCAGCTGGGGCAAGGGCAGTTCGCACAAGGCAATGAAGTACTCTATTTCCACACGCACGCGATACTTCATCAGGGCGTATTCCGAGAAGTAAGGTGCGAGCGGTTCGGTTTTCGAACGATAACGCCCGTCTATGGGCGAAACGGCAGTCAGGATATCCAGTTCCATTGTATTATTGTAGCGAAGAGAGAGGTATGTTTTACGTTTCTGGCTGCAAATGTATATATAATAGTTTGAAGTTTAAAGTTTGAGAGTTGAAAGTTGAAGGTATGAGAGGCTAAAGTTGAAGGTTGAGAGTTGGAAGTCTAAAGTTGAAAGTTGAGAGTTGGAAGTCTAAAGTTGAAGTTTGAAGTCACTACTGTCCCGTTAAAGTGGACTAATCGGTATTTGAAATAATTGATTTACAGTCTTTTACGTGTAATTTTGAGAGTCAACGGTTTTGAATTTGTATCTTTGCTGCTTAATTCAATAGGCTACAATGAATCAAGGTCAATACGTTTTCTCTCAACTGGTCAGTCATTTGGACAGAAACCACTTCAACTATCTTGCTCGCAAGTATGATGGAAACAAGTACGTGAAACACTTCTCGTGTTGGAACCAACTGCTTGCAATGATGTTTGGTCAACTCTCAAATCGTGAAAGTCTGAGAGATGTTGTGGTAGCATTGGAGGCTCACCATTCAAAGTGTAAGTTTCTTGGAATTGGAAGCAAACCGATTGCTAAAACAACCTTGGCCTCTGCCAATCAGAATCGTGATTACAGGATTTTCGAGGATTTCGCCTTCTACATGATGAAGGAGGCTTGTGAGAAACGGGCAACCAATCTTTTAGATATTCCGGGAAAGAAATATGCATTTGATTCTACGACCATTCCTTTATGTCTCTCGACATTTCCATGGGCAAGATTCAGAAGGAAGAAAGGCGGCGTCAAAGCTCATGTCTTATATGACATTGAGGCTCAGGTTCCAGCCTTCTACACAGTGACCACAGCATCAAAGCATGATTCAAAGGCAATGCCATTAATTCCTTATGAACCAAATGCTTACTACATATTTGACAGGGCTTATGACTCGTTTAAAGAACTCTACAGAATACATCTGACGGATTCCTTCTATGTAGTCAGAGCCAAGACGAACCTGAAGTATAAGATAGTCAAATGGAAGAGGCGCATGCCTAAAGACGTGCTCACAGATGCCGAGGTGAGACTTTCTGGTTATATGTCGGAAAAGAAATATCCTGAGTCATTTAGACTCATTAGATATTATGATGGGGAAGAAGAGCGTGAATTCACTTTTCTCACCAATGCCAAGCATCTCACTGCTCTTGAAGTTGCAGAACTTTACAAGAAAAGATGGTTGGTCGAACTTTTCTTCAAATGGCTAAAACAGCACCTCAA
>CALZRA010000014.1 GCA_945828345.1 uncultured Bacteroidales bacterium | reverse complement strand
CCCGTCTATAAGGCCTTTCTAATTTCTACTATTGTAGATAACTCTATCAGATTGATGTCCACAGACAGTCTATAAGGCCTTTCTAATTTCTACTATTGTAGATTTCATGGCTATTCCCCCCATACGTCTTGTCTATAAGGCCTTTCTAATTTCTACTATTGTAGATCCATTCGCGTAAGAATTGAAATTGTCAGGTCTATAAGGCCTTTCTAATTTCTACTATTGTAGATGCGGGTGGCGATAGCCTTGTCCCATATCGGTCTATAAGGCCTTTCTAATTTCTACTATTGTAGATTTACCAACGTAGACCGTAGCACGGGCGCGTCTATAAGGCCTTTCTAATTTCTACTATTGTAGATCTTTGCACCTCAAAGCGTTGCGCACTGTGTCTATAAGGCCTTTCTAATTTCTACTATTGTAGATAACGTGATATAGGTACTCTGAGTGATACGTCTATAAGGCCTTTCTAATTTCTACTATTGTAGATATGGCCTTTTCGGCGGCGGCCACGCGCTCCTGGGTCTATAAGGCCTTTCTAATTTCTACTATTGTAGATGAAAGCAGGATTAAGTACCAAGCGCAGAGGTCTATAAGGCCTTTCTAATTTCTACTATTGTAGATAAACAACGCCTTGTCTACGGCGGTTGGGTCTATAAGGCCTTTCTAATTTCTACTATTGTAGATGTTTTTTCGTCAGCCCTCTCACGTACAGGTCTATAAGGCCTTTCTAATTTCTACTATTGTAGATAGACTGAGGCTCGTGGCGAAAACGGAGCATTACCACCCACTCGCAACGGTTCAAACCGTCCACTTTTGAACCAGAAATCGGTCTAAAATCGGCTTAAAAAACGGAGTATATCCGTTCACTTTTGCCGAAAGTGCCGAAAAACGGCTCAAGAAACGGGGCATTGCCGTTCACCTGTTGCAGTGCCTTTTGCAGGAACTCAGGAACCATACAGAAAACGGAGCGTTGCCGTTCACTTTTCCGCTCTTTCTTATGTATATTCCAGACTTCGTCAATGCGCCACCCAAATCTAAGACTTCCGACCCTAAAAAGACTTTAAACCCGGCGATACCGTCTGCTCTTGGTATCGCCGGGATCTTAGGAATTATAGATTTTCTAGAAGTTCTAGTAATTCTAGAGGTTCTATAGATTCTATAGGTGCCAGATTCTCTAGAAATCTATTCCGTGGCTTTGTAGCAGAGCTTGGAGCCTGGCTATTTCTGCCTTTAGGGATGGAATCTCTCGGCGAAGCCTTTCAAGCTCGAGGTCCTGTTCCCGTCTGTAGTTGGTGCGGGCCTTATACATTCGTTCTTTGATGCCACCTTCGGTAATGAATGACTGTTCTTCCTTCTTCAGATACGTGGTCAACATCCTGTCGGTGATGTGACAGAGCGATATCGCGATGTTACAGAACTCTTCGGCATTCCATTTGGAAAAGAATGGCTGGTAATCAATCAGCGCATTGTGCTTTCTGCAAAACGAAAGCATGGAATCATATCTGGGATGGCTTGAATCCCAGATTGCAAGATTATGTGCTTTGGCATAGTCCAAATAGTCTTCCAGAAGCTCTTGCAGCGACGAGCGTCCTACATTCAAGAGTTTCAGCATCATCTCGGTTGAAGTCACTCCGTCGGACAGGCCTTCGACTATGTTTTGCTTGCCGGAACGTGCGGCCTGAATCATCTGGTCGCGCGTACGGTCACCATAAAGCGGTAAGAATTGGTCACAAAAGCAAAAGGTCATCTGATACAAGACATCACTCTTTTGATAGAAAAACAGTTTCTTATAGTCGGTCTGACTCTTCAGAACCTGAGAACCTTTCGTCTGCTGTTTTTTACTGCTTTCATCCATTGCTTTACATTGAAAATCCATCTTACTGTTTGTCACCCGTCCAACGAAGACTTCTTGACAGTCACGCCGTCATCTGCTGTCACTTGCAGTAAAAGTGCTAATCTCCTGCTTGTGATTGTAATTCATCCAAGTTTACCCACTGCACTTCGGCATCACGCTTGAACCAGGTGAGCTGCTTCTTGGCGTAGACACGGGTGTTGCGCTTGATGCGTTCCAGCGCAAAGTCGAGGGTACAGTCGCCATCGAGATACTGGAACAGTTCCTTGTAGCCTACGGTGTTCAGGGAATTGCAGTGGCGATAGGGCATGACACGGCGAACCTCGTCGAGCAAACCCTGACGCATCATGTCATCGACACGGTCGCCAATGCGCTGGAACAGGATGGGACGTTCACGCCACAGGCCGATTTTCTCGATATGGAAGGGACGCTCAGCCTTGCGGCCTGTACGAAAGGAGGTGAAGGTGCGCCCTGTTTGGTAACACACTTCGAGCGCATGTACCACGCGCTTGTGGTTGCGAAGGTCACACTGGCGGTAATAGTCGGGGTCAAGCAGGCGCAGCTCGGCCAACAAAGGAGCAAGCCCTTCCTGCTCATAACGCGCATGAAGCAGCGCACGGGTTTCGGGCTGTATGGTGGGAATGTCGTCAATGCCCTGACACACGGCATCAACATAGAGCATGGAGCCACCCGAAAGCACGCACACATCGTGGTGGTTGAACAGCTCGCCGAGTAGTTTGAGGGCGTCCTGCTCATATTGTGCCGCACTGTAAGGTTCCTCCAAGCCGAGCGTACCCACGAAGTAATGTGGCACACGCGCCATTTCCTCTGCTGTCGGAGCTACCGTCCCTATGGGAAGGTCACGGTAGAGCTGGCGAGAATCGGCGTTGAGGATGGGGCAACCGTAACGCTCAGCCACCTGCAAGGCATAGGCAGTCTTGCCCACTCCTGTAGGGCCGACAATTACTTTCAATGTCTTTGTCATGCGTGGATTTCTCCTTCATTTATGAAGTTCGAAGGTTATGAGGTTATAAGGTTATGAGGTTATAAGGTTACTACTGCGGAGAAAATCGTCCGCTGAAATAGTAACCTGATAACCTCATAACCCTATAACCTGATACCCCTAAGGGCTATCGGCCCTAAATCTAAAACGGGCGACCGTCACTGATTTCAAAACCTTCGAGGTCGATTTCATCATCATTGAAAGCATTGGAACCGTAGATGGCAGCATCATCGAGGTCATCGCCCCATGTGGTTTCAGCAGCTTTCTTGCCCTTTCCGAGAGTGGAAACGGGATCACTGTCGAAGTCGTTAATCTGTCTGGGCGGCTCACCCTTGGCACGCAGCAGCACAGGAGTACGCAGTGTCTCGCCGGGAATGACCTCCTTGACATCCAAGTAGAAACAACGGTCGGCAAAGGGGTCGAACACGAACTCCAGACGCTGCTCTTCGTCCTCAATGAATTCAGAGAGGCGCACCTGGTCCATCACATAGATGTCCTCATCGGCACTCCCCACGCCCATGTCCTCGCGGGTTATCTGCTGCTGGCGTTCCCACTCCTCGTCACACAGGTAGAAGGAGGTGAGCTGGTCATCGGGGTAGCCGCACGATTGCAGGATGAGGTTGTTGAGTTCAAGGAAGGTGGCATCGCTGTCGATCTTCAGTTCGCGCACAAAGCCGTCGACCTCGTCAGATATGAACTTGATACGGAATAGCATAGCGTGATGTTTTGTTGTTTTGAAGTTGACCCAGACATCATCTCTACTTGATGATGCCGCGCTTGGAGTTGGTCACGAAATCCAGAATGTAATTGATTTCGGGACTCATGGGCACCGTCTCGCGTATTTCCTGCAAGCACTCTTCGCGCAGCTTGCCGCGCTGGTAGAGCAGGCGGTAGGCGTTGTGGATATTCTCGATGAGTTCAGGAGCAAAGCCACGGCGGCGCAGGCCCACAATGTTGAGTCCGCAATAGGCCACCGGCTCACGGGCTGCCATGGTATAAGGAGGTACGTCCTGTCCGGTACGGGTACCGCCGCCAACCATGACATAGCTGCCTATGTGGCAGAACTGGTGAATCAGCACTGAGGCCGAAATGATGGCAAAGTCATCTACCACCACCTCGCCGGCAATCTTCGTGGCATTGCCAATGATGCAACCGTTGCCGATAACCACATCATGGGCCACGTGCATGCCTTCCATGAGCAGGTTGTTCGAGCCTACCACGGTCTTGCCTTTGGCTGCTGTACCGCGGTTGATGGTGACGTTTTCGCGTATGGTGTTGTTATTGCCCACCTCGGCTGTGGACTCTTCGCCCTTGAACTTCAAGTCCTGGGGCACCGCACCGATAACGGCTCCGGGAAAGACGGTATTGCCATCGCCCATGCGGGTACCACTGAGCAGGGTGACGCTGTTCATCAGGCGGTTGTTGCTGCCTATGGTCACATTCTTGTCGATGTAGCAGAAAGGGCCTATTTCGCATCCTTCGCCTATGACGGCTTCAGGATGTACATATGCTAAGGGGCTGATCATAGTGAAATGTTAGGTGGGGCGGCGGCAGGGGCTTGGTAAGGCGTGCGCACCTGCCCTACACTGTGTGTGGGAGGATTGGTTTACTTGTTCTTGGTGATTTGGGCCGTAAAGGTGGCTTCCATGACCACCGTTTCGCCCACGAAGGCAAAGCCGTGCATGGAGGAGATGCCATGGCGGATGGGGGCCAGCAGTTCTACCTTGAAAATGAGGGTATCACCAGGCACAACCTTCTTGCGGAACTTGACATCGTTGATGCGCAGGAAGTAGGTGCTCCAACGCTCAGGTTCCTCTACGGAATTGAGCACCAGCAGTCCGCCAGCCTGAGCCATGGCTTCAATTTGCAGAACACCGGGCATGACCGGTTCTTGCGGGAAATGCCCCTGGAAGAAGGCCTCGTTGGAGGTGACATTCTTGACTGCCACGATGTAGTTCGAACCCGTCTCGACCACCTTGTCAACCAACTGCATGGGATAGCGGTGAGGGAGCAGTTCGCGAATGCGGTTCACGTCCATGAGCGGCTCACGGTTGGGATCGTAGTTCGGGGCTTGCACCTCATACTTGCGTATCTCACGGCGCATCTGGCGGGCAAACTTGTTGTTGATGGTATGGCCGGGACGGGTGGCTATGATGCGGCCCTTAATGGGGCGGCCTATGAGGGCCATGTCGCCGATGATGTCGAGCAGCTTGTGGCGGGCGGGCTCGTTCTGCCAGGCCAAGGGACGTCGGTTGAGGTAGCCGAGCTTGGTGGCATCGCGGTGTTCGACATGCAGGTGGTCAGCCAGCCGGTCAAGGTCGTCCTGAGAAATCTGGCGCTCATAGATGACAATGGCATTGTCGAGGTCGCCACCCTTGATGAGTCCGGCCTTGAGCAGCGGCTCGATTTCACGCACGAAGACAAAGGTGCGGGCCGAGGCTATCTCTCCGGCAAAGTCCTGCATGTCATCGAGTGTGGCGAACTGGCTGTTGATAAACTGCGAGTCGAAGGAAATCATGCAGGTAATGGAGAACTGCTCATCGGGCAGGATGATAATGGAGGAACCCGTCGCCTCGTCGCGGAACTCTACTTTCTTCTTGATGACGTAGAAATCCTTCGGAGCGTTCTGGTCGAGCACCCCTACCCTACGTATGTTCTCGACATAGGGCTGCGAACTGCCGTCGAGGATGGGGAACTCAGGTCCGTTCACCTGTATGAGGCAGTTGTCGATCCCCATGGCATAGAGGGCAGCCATGGCGTGTTCGATAGTGCTGCAACGGGCTTCGCCCTTGGCCACTACGGTGCCGCGCGAAGTGTCGACCACATTTTCGGCAATGGCATCAATGAGGGGCTCGCCTTCCAGGTCAATGCGCTGTATCTTATAGCCGTGATTTTCGGGGGCGGGGTTAAATGTTATCGTCAGGCTGAGTCCCGTGTGGAGTCCTTTTCCGAACAACGAGAAACTGCCGGCCAAAGTTCTTTGTTTCAACATAGGTTACGTATGGGTTGCTTTCTGGGCCGTTCCGGCCTTTCGCCCAAGGGGCAGCCGGCGGCCGAAAGCGTGTTACAATTTCTTTTTCAATTCTTCGACTTCCTTCTTCAGGCGGTTCAGCTCGCTCTGCATGTCGGGCAGGTATTTGAACACAACGCTCGAACGCATGAAGTTCTTGGCATCGATGGCGGGCGAGCCTTGCACGGTCACGTGGCCCTTGCGCAAGCTTCCGGCTATACCAGCCTGTGCTCCCGACATGACACGGTCGCCTATCACGGCATGTCCGGCTATGCCCACCTGGCCGCCGAACATGCACCACTGGCCTATCTTCGTAGAGCCTGCCACGCCGACCTGTGCCGACATGACGGTGTTCTCGCCTATCTCGCAGTTGTGGGCCACCTGTACCAGGTTATCGAGCTTCACGCCCTTGCGCACGATGGTGGTTCCCATGGTGGAACGGTCCACGCAGGTGTTGGCACCGATTTCCACATCGTCTTCGATGGTGACAATGCCTATCTGGGGTATCTTTTCGTAGCCGTTGGCCGAAGGGGCAAAGCCGAATCCGTCGGCACCGATCACGCAGCCGGAATGGAGCACGACGCGGTTGCCAATCTTGCAGCCGTGATAGACGGTCACATTGGGATAGAGCAGGCAGTCCTCGCCCAGCTGAGCATGTTCTTCGACCACTGCACCGGGGTAGATTTGGCTGCCCTTGCCCACGGTTACGTGGTCGCCGATGTAGGCGAAAGCACCTACGTAGACATCATCGGCCAACTGTGCCGATTCGGCCACAAAGGACAAGGGATGTACGCCCTTGCGCTTCTGCATGGTACTCTGATAGAGTGTGAGTAGGCGGGCGATGCACTCGTAGGCATTGTCTACGCGCACCAAGGTCGCCTTGACGGGCTGTTCGAGCTGAAAGTCCTTGTTGACAAGCACGATGCTTGACTCCGTGCTATACAGATAATGGGCATACTGCGGATTGGCCAGGAAGGAGATGGCTCCGGGCACGCCTTCTTCAATCTTGGCGAAGGTGCCGACCTTGGCGTTCTCATCGCCTTCGACCACGCCTCCCAAATATTCGGCTATCTGTTTTGCTGAAAATTCCATGTATGTGATGTGATGTATTTTGGCTGATTGGATAGAACCCGACAACGGTTCACGACCGAGGTCTGGGCGGGATTGTGTAGAGGGTGTCACGCGCTGTGGCTGACTGGTCTCGCAGAGAAGATATACTTCATCGGCGGTAGAAGATATCTTACTTTGCCGTAGAAGATATATTCTACTGCAATAGAAGATATCTTACTTTGCGGTAGAAGATATACTGCTCCGCAGAAGTACATGTTATCAACTTTTCGAAGAAGATTTTCTTCACATTGAAACAAGCCTCGTTTCTTCAGAAAGTAAACACTGTTTCCTTAGCGAAGCATGGGCGCAATCCAACTTTTAATAAGTTTGACACTGCGCTCAGTTGCCCGCAAATATCGTAAAAATTATTCATATACCACTATTGCAGGAATGAAATTTAAGAAGACGCAATGTGTTCAGGGCTTGACACATGTTATATTCAGGCTTGAAAGAATGGAACAAGGGCGTTTGAGAAATCGCAAACTACTGATATTCTGTTTGTTTTGACAGAGGTTTTCTTGCTATATGTCATACATCTGTTCCCTCTGACAAGCATTCAGCTGGTAACAAGTGACTTTCAAGAGATTGCCTCCGCAGATTCTGCGGTCGCATATCTGATAAATAAGCCACCTCACCTTTCGCAAGTTCTTCCAGATTTGAAGCATGGGGTCAAGACACGTCCCGCTCACCTATCGGCTCGCAGAACAAATGCAAACTTCAAGAAGGGGCAACGAGCACATCGCCCAGAAGAGGGCAACACCCTGGGTAGGTTAACCGCCGTGAATGCGCCCTAAAAGGGCAAAAGCACATATACAAAACAAATGTATTCCAACGCTTTTGCCCTTTCAGGGCGCACTTCGCCGCCTCATTCTACCCAGGGCGATGCGCTGGGCTATGCGCTGTTGCCCCTCCGGGGCGTGCCTTGAACGATTCGACTTTTCCAAGTTATCCTGAATCATGCACTGTTGCCCCTTCTTTAAGTGCCTTGAACGCATGTTTCCCAATCTGGAAGAAGTTGCGGAAATCAAACTTTCTGGCATAAAAAGGGGATGTGCCGGATTGGGCACATCCCCTTTGGGTTATGGCTGAGTTACAGCCTAAAGGTTTCTCTGTTGGCAGCCGAATCAATATTCGGGATTGGCAATGTACCAATTGTCTGCATTGAGCAACAGGTTGTAGAGCGTTGCGTTGTACTGGGTCACATTCTCGAACGGAAGCAGGTCTACATCGCGGCGGGCAATCTTCCATGCCAACCAGTGAGTACCATATCCAGGATTAGCCACGTCCTTGTGGCGGGCAATGCGGATGAGGTCGAACATACGGGTGCCTTCGTAAGCGGTTTCGAGTGCCAGTTCATCGGCAATGAGGCTTTCTACAGCATCGATTTCGTCCTGATTGGCCTGCTGGTAAGGCTCGGGATCAATTTCCACGTAGTTGCTGCGGTCGGGTTCTTCACCTTCGACATCACCTTCTTCACCTTCTGCTTCATCGGCGCGGCTTGCCTGAGCAGGCTGAACCGAAGCAGAGAGACCAAGTGCCTGATAGAGGGCATTCTGGTCAGCAATACGCTGAGGAATGGTGTTGTCATAGCAGAACAGCGTGTCGAGAGAAGAAGAAGTACCGCAACCGTGTTCGTGAATACCCTGGTTCGACCAGATGTTGCTGCTGAAGTCGATAAACTCGGCATAGAGCGGCTCATCCTGTGCACGGCGCAGTTCGTCAACCCCTACATAGTTGGTGGCATTGAGGACGGTGGCACTGTCCAGATAGAACACGGTCTGCTTGGTCTGGTTCACGTCGTCATAGCGTACAGAGTCGGCGAGCGCAGGCATCTTGTTGAAGTTGATACCGTCACGCAGAATGGCATAGGCCATGCGCGGATAGCCTGCGCGGTTGATGGCTTCGGCATAGCGCAGATAAACCTGAGAGAGGCGGTAGAGCGACTTGTAGTACTTGAAGGAGGCGTTGAATGCCTCACCATCGCTGCTGATATTGGTGACAGGAGCACACTTCACGATGTACTGTGCCTTGCCGTCAGTCGTTTCGAAAGTGGGCACGTTGGCATATACGCGGGCATCGCCTGCGCCTTCGTAGTACTCAACCTCTGATTCTGACTCTACGTTAGACGAGCCCTTGTTCTCAACAACAGCATAGGTCTGGGCAGCACACAGCTGCAAGTATGCCTGAGAGGGACCCACCTGACGCGAACGGAGGTTGGGCTTAAGGCTCACAGCACCCGAAGTAGTGGCATCGCTGGCATTGCTTTCACCACCAGTAGTGGAGTTGTACGAGCTGGGGTCAAAACCATAAATCTGTGCCGTCTTGGTCAACACGCGGCCAAAGGTGCTGTTGGCAGCCGAAGGAATGATGGTGATGTTCTCATTGTAAGTCAACGAGGTGGCAGCCAGACCGTTGGACACATACCTGGCGATACTGGGATAGTAGTAGTCCTTACCGGCAATAGAACGCTTGTTGAAGACAGCTCTGTTAGAGGTAACGAAACGGTTACCGGCCTTGGCACCATCCTTCAGGAAACGGTAGTAGTTCTTGGCAGCCATTACGTAGTCCTCGCGGCTCTGTCCGCGCAGCAGGTAGAGGTCGCCCATAATGAGGTCGGTGTAGAAACGCAGGTAGCTGCTGTTGAAGGTTACACTACCAGTGTTGTAGGTACCGTAGTTGGGCGCACCGAGCGTGTACTCAAATGCCTGTGCCTTCTCCAGTTCGTCCTTGAGCAGGTCGAGGAGGTTGTCGGAAGTGGCCCATCCTTCGGCAGGATTGGTCTCCCAACCCGTGTTGGCATTGTCAACAGGCTTGGTGATGAAAGGAACCTTGCCGTAAGTCTGCACCAACTGCAGATAGGTCCAAGCACGGATGGCTACCACCTGTGCGTATTCACGACGCATGTAGTAGATGTTGTTCTTCACCGCATTGGTGTCAACCTTGGCCAGATAGAAGTTACACTGGTTGATGACCTTGTAGTAGGCCGAACGGTCAAGCAGACCGTTTTCGCCATTCTTGCCACGCTGGTAGTTAATGATATCGGCAATGCTGTCGCTACTGTAAGAAGTGGTGGTAACGAGGTCACTGCGCAAATCAGCCAACAGCTCGTTCTGCTCCACCATATCCTGTACGTTGCGAAGGATGCCCAAGTAGAAATAGACGGTGTCCTTTCCACTGAAGCCTTCGCTGTAACGATCCATATCGGGCGTCAACATATCTTCGCAAGACGTGGTGGTGGCACCAAATCCCAAGAGGAAGATGAAGAGGCTTAAAATCGATTTGTATTTCATTGTGGTATAATTAAAGAGTGAATGCTGCCGGGACACCGAATGTGGCTGTTCTGCGGAACACCTTGCATTCGGTGTCCGGCTTGATTACACCATTAGATTAGAGGTTAATTGTTACACCCAAGTTAAAGTTGCGGCTCTGGGGGAGGAAACCTGCATCGATGCCCTGATAGAGCACACCGTTGCCTGCCGAGAACTCAGGATCTGTGCCCGTGTACTTGGAGACGGTGAACACATTGTTGCATTCACCCCATACCGAGAGACCGAGCAGCCAGCTCAACTCGATGGGCAGCTTGTAGGTGAGGCGCACCTTCTTGAGCTTCAGAAACGAGCCGTCCTCAATCCAGCGGTCAGAGAAGCGTTCGTTGTTCACCCAGCTTTCGCTGCGGGTATCAACAGCACGGGGTATGTCGGTAATCTGGCCTTCATAACGCCAGCGGTTGACACCGGCCGTTGTCTGGTTCCAGCTTCCGTTGAGTGCTTCGAGCTGTGAGCGCTGATAGTTGAACACATCGTTGCCCAGTGAATACTTGAAGTTCACGTCGAGCGTGAGGCTCTTCCAGCTGAACGAGGTGTAGATATTGCCGTAGATGTCGGGATTGGGGTCACCGATGACAACCATATCGGCCTCGTTGATCCAACCGTCGCCATTCTGATCGACAAACTTCATGTCACCAGCCCTGAACTCGCGGTAGGGTGTTTCAGCAATACCTGTGGGGTAACGCAGATAACCGTACTTGCCGGCAGCAGCAGCCTCGGCATCGGTGCTGAACACACCGGCTGTCTGGTAGCCATAGAACACGCCGGCTGCATGGCCCACTGCGGTGAGGATGTTGTTGTCACCGTAGATAGAGCTGGTGTAGCCCTGAATGGTGCGTTCGCTGGACTCAACCTTGCGGCCATTTTCATCAAGTGCATAGGTCTTGATGAGGTTGTTGGCTGACTGCGGAAGTTCGCTGATCTCGTTCTTGTAGTGGCCGATAGAGAAGCCTGCCTGCCAACGGAAGTTCTTGGTCTGAACGATCATGGCATTGGCATTGAAGTCTACGCCGCTGTTCTTCAAGGCACCGTCGTTGGTCCACATGTAAGAGAGACCAGTGATGTCGCTCACTGACTTGCGGGTGAGCAGGTCGGTGGTCTTGCTGTTGAAGTATTCGACACCGAGGTTCACGCGGTTGTTGAACAAGCTGGCCTGCAAGCCTACGTTGAAACGCTTGGTAGTTTCCCACTGGAGCTTGGGGTTCTGGATGTTGGACAGCACGAGAGCCGTGGCCTTGTCCATGAACTTGGTGTTCTCGAAGTAGGTACGGGTTGCGTAGTAGTCGATGTTGTCATTACCGCTCATTTCGTAACCTGCGGTGAGCTTCAAGTAGTTGACGGGCTTGACATCGAACCAGTCTTCGGCCGAGATAACCCATGCTGCCTGTACGGAGGGGAAGAGGCCCCAGACAACACCACCCAGCTTGACGCCGTTGTCGGCTTCCTTGCCAAAGCGCGAAGAAGACTCCATGCTGGTGGTCAAGGTGAGGAAGTACTTGTTCTGGTAGCTGTAGGCTGCATTGAGGTAATAGGCCAGGTTGGTCCAGTTGTCGTTGGTACCGCCATACGACTTGTACTGCAGGGCATACGACATGTTGGGCATCTTGTCCTGGTCGTTGTTGTAACCCGTGATGTAGCTTTCGCCGTAGGAGTAAGAAGAATAGCGGAAGCCGCCAAGCACAGCGATGTCGTGCTTGCCATAGTTGTTACGCCAGTCGAAGCTCAGGTCGTTGTAGATGGTGGTTTCCTTACCGAACTGGGTACTTACCACACTGGTCACGTTACCGAGACCCTCCACATACTTCGAAGGAGTACCGTTCTTGGGCAGATAGTAGCGCTCGTTGTTGCGGTTGAGCACGTAGCTGAAGCGGTCCTTAATGGTGAGGTGCTTGTTGATCTTGTAGCTGGGCGAAATGTTCAGGTTGAACTGTGTCTGTTCCTGATAGTTCTTGTTGTCACCCTGTCCGTTCAGCAGTACCCAATAGGGGTTGACCAAGGCGTTGTAGCCGTAGCTCTCAGCATAGCGGAAGGGGTTGGTGGCATCGCTGTACTCCTTGCCTGAATAGACGCGGTCGGTCGACACCAGATTCAGACCCAGCCCCTCGGTGTAGCGCACGTAGTGGGCATAAGGGCTCAAGCTGGGCGACTGGATGAGTCCGAGCACATTGGGCGAGGAGATGTTGCGCTGCGAATAGTCGGCTGCCCAACCGTTGTCACGCATGTTGTAGGCATTGCGGGCATAAGAGAAGTCCATGCCGGTGACAAAGTCCTTGAACAGGTTGACATCGGTGTTGAAGCGGATGTTCAGACGGTTGAAGTCGTTGCACTTGGCTGTTGCATCGGCCTGCGAGTAGCCCAGCGACAGGTGGTACATGGCCACATCGTCACCACCGTCTACGCTGACTTTGTAGTTCTGGGTGAACACGTCGTGGTAGAGGTCCTTCTGCCAGTCGGTGTCGTTGTGGTACATGTTATAGTAGATGTAGCTGGGGTCCTCATTGAAGTAGGGCATGGTGAGCGAGCTGCTGATGATCTTGGTGTCGGGCACGGTACCAACCACTTCGGTGAAGTAGTTGCGGTACTGGCTGGCATTCATCATCTGCATCTGTTCGGGAGCGGTTTCAAAACCACCGTATGCGCGGAAGTTGATGCGCGTTACCATGCTCTTGCCACGGCGGGTGTTGACGAGCAGCACACCATTGGCACCCTTGGCACCATAGAGGGCTGTACCGTTCTTCACAACCTCAACGCTCTCAATGTCGTCGGGGTCGATGATATTGAAGAGGTTGTTGACAAAGCCCTGGTGCAGGGTGGAACGGTCATACTGCATGTCCATCATCACACCGTCGACAATGACCAAGGGCTGGGCATTGGCATTGAGCGAGTTCAAACCGTTGATGAACATGGCGGCACCTTGCGCGGGCATACCGCCACGGTTAATGGTGCGTACCGAACCTCCCAGCTCCTTCTCGATTTCCTCCTCCATGGTCAGGGCGTTGGGTTCGTTGAACCACGCGGTCTGGTTATTGTTGAGTGAAGTCCCGTCGAAGAAGAAGTCCTTCTTCATGCCTGAGGTGAGGTAAACATTCTGGCTCTCGTTGCCCTTGACAGCCAACTGCACGGGATTGTAGTCCTGCATGGCGATGTAGAGCACGCCCACAAACTCGGGCACGCGGATCGTATACTTGCCATCGTCTTCCGTAATGGCAGAATAGAAACGATTGTTCAAAGCCTGTACTTTTGCACCTGCCAAAGGCTTTTTCGTGGCGATGTCGTAGACATAGCCCGAAACCTCTTTCATCTTATATTGGGGTGCTTCGGCTTTCTTTGCTGCAGGTTCAACCGATTCGGTATTGTCGGCAACCACGTCAGCAGCGTCTTCCGGTGTTTGTGCTGAAAGTACACAGGCACCCGAAAGCATGAAGAGACTGACACCTGCACGAAGTGCTCCCTGCATCAAGTGAATTTTCTTGGTATTATTCATTACTTTCGATTTTTAAATGGGTGAGAAGCAATAAGTGTCTCGCAGGGAAGGAGTGTGGCCTTCGGGAGGCTTCGCCCCCTACCCTGCCTGTTCACTTACTTATCATTGCACGTCCTCGGGATGCACTGGCTCAACAACAATCTTGGCGATACTCAAAGCATGCTGGGCCTTCTTTGCTTCCTGGTTGGCAGGAGCTACCGAGAGCATGAGAAGCGGGAAGGAGTTGTTGATGCCCGAAGGCAGGTTTACGTAGCACTTGGGGAACTCTACGCTCTCCCACAGGGTGTAGAACTTGGCTGCATCTTCTTCGATGGTGACAGCATCGGCCTTGCCCAAGTTGGCAATCACTTCGCCGTCATCGCTATAGAGAGTGGCAGTCAGTTTGGTATTCTGTGCTTCATACGTTTCGGGTTCCTCGTCGGTAGCAGGCTTGTCAATCCAGGCCTTGTCGACGTTGGCGTTGTTGGGCAGCAACTGTACGCGGATGCGATACTTGCCGCTGTAGAGGTTACGCAACGGGATGTACACCTGAAGCACCTGTGAACCGTTGTTCTGGAAATAGCGGTAGGTACCGTCTTCGATAATCGAAACATCGACATTGGGGTTCAGGTTCTGACCCTCGGTCAGCACGAAGGTTTCGCCATAGTTACCGTTACGACCATTCACCACGCTACCGATGTTGTAGGAGTTGCGCAGGTCGATGGTCTGGCTACGCATGAACGAGTAGCTGGGATCCAAATCGTAGGATTCCAAAGGATAGATGATACCGTTAGAAGCCTTCACGTAGTTCACATTGCCAAAGAGCGGGTTCTTGCCCTTGGTTTCGGCATTGGGATTGTAGTAGATGGTTCCGTTGGTAGAGATGAGCGAGTCAGCGTGTTCTGCGTAGTTGACAATGCCGGCAATATCATCGCGCTCAAACTTCTGTCCGAAGATAGAGGGCGAGAAATACATGCTGGTGAGCAAGGCCTTGCGCAGGTTGTATTCAGACAGGGAGTCAGCATCGAGGTCCTTCAGCTGCGAAGCGAAGTCGAACTTGCTGTTCTTGTAGTCGTACTTGTAGGAAGTGGCATACTTGAAGAGGGGACGTACCTTCTCCAGAGCATCTTCCCAAGCTGCATCGGTAGGAGCCACAGTCACATAGAGGCTGTCCTCGTTCTTGATTTGGGCAAAAGACTGGTTCAGCAGTTCGTTCTGGTTGATGTAGGCCGAGTCGACATACACCATTTCGCCCTGCTCATTCATGGCACCCGACACACTGCCTTCAGCCCAGAACGTGTTCTTGTCGTAGGCAATCAGCGTGCTGTATACATTGTCGAAGATGTCGGAATGGGCACCGAAGTACTCATATACATTATAGGAGAAGGGGGCAACGCCCTCAATCACGTGCATGGTACCGTTGGCGGCGGGAATCGTCTTCATGTCAGCGTGAAGGGCCACACCGTTGAACTGGCCGGCAGCTGCATCATAGGTGCAGAGCTTGCCGTTCAACAGACGTACTTCCTGCGTGCCGGGCAGAGCCTCGTAGTTGAAGCGGGCGATGTGGTTCTGTGCGAACTGCACACCCACATTGTACTCCAGCAAGTTGGCCTTCTTCTGCAACTCCGCGATCTGCTTGGCAATCTCGCTGTCGGAAGCTGCGCCACCTTCTTCGTCACCGCTTACAGGAGGCACTTCGCCGTCTTCGTCAGCTCTTGAACCGAGCTGGGCACTGAGCGCATCAATCTGGCTGCGCAGCTGGTCGATTTGGTCGAGCTGGTCCAGATAGCTCTGTGCATTGTAGGTGCCATTCAGCGGAGCCCAGAAGGTGAAGTTCTGCGACTGGTTGAGCAGGTCGGCATAAGTAATGCTGCGCTTGGTGTCCACCTCCTTGGTGTACACCTTCACACGCTTCAGGATGGCTCCCAAATCGCTCAACTGCTCATTGGCTTCGATGTTCTGCCACAACGTGTTGGTGGCTGAAGGAACATCCGTTCTGATGTCGAAATGGTCATCGGTACAGGAGGTATATCCCAGGAGCATAGCTGCTCCCAAGATACCACCCATTACCGTATTGTTGGTTAATCGTTTCATAATTGAATGTATTGTGCAAGTTAAAGCTTACCAGATATCCTCAGGCACTTCGCCGTTGTAAATATTGGTGGGTACAAACTCGAAGTAGTCGAGCATGAGCTGCGTGACATCACTCTCAATGGCTGACTTGAAGCGCAGATAGTAGGTCTTGTTGCGATAGAAGAACTGCTGGTTGAGGATGCGGCGCAAAGCCGGTGTACTCGGGCTGGCGTTGCGGCAGGTTTCCTTGCCCTTCGAACCATCCACGCAGAAGTAGTTGGGTGCCTTCATGTAGTTCTGGTTACGCAGGTTGCGGTCGTTTTCACGGTCGGTTACCTCATCACCCGTATCTGCTACCCAAGGCTGGCCGGGAATCATCGAGACGGTTTCGCGCTCATCGATAGGCAGGCCAATAGGTGTGGTGGAGTAAGGCGATTCGCCGATATAAACCTGCACCATGCAACGTAAGGTGTTCAACGAAGCGCCCATACGCAGTTCATAAGTACCGTCTTCAGGAACGGGGGGCAACTTCAGCACGAAGTCGAAACGACCCGAAACAAGGATTTCGTCACCCTGATAGTCCTTCCAAGAACCGTTAGAGGCTACATAACCATCCTGCAGATAGTAAATCTGTGTACCCTGGTTCTCGTTGCAGATGTTAGAGAAGTAACCCTGCGGGAAATAGCGGGCGGAACGGCCGCGCAGGTCATTCGACACGATTTCGGGCAACATGGTGCTGATGTCGATGCGGATTCTTTCCTTGCCCAATGCCGAACGGGTTTCAGGCGAGTTGAGCAGCACGTTGTCAATGGGGAAGTAGAAACCATTGAGCGCGTTGTTGTCATTGTTACCGTTCAAGGGGTTCACACGGACATTCAAACCATTGGTCGGTGTGTTGGGCACGAAGCCTGTTTCGTGGTAGTCACCATCGAAGCCGTTGTCGTAAGAACTGATACGATTCAGATAGTAATCGGTATCGCCATCGGGCAACTGGGTTATCTTGAGCAAGCCTCGGGGGCTGCCCTTGGTGGTGTAGTAGTCCCATACGTTGACGCTGTAGCCTGTACGATAAGGATTCTTGAGGTCAGGGCCGTAGTCAAATCCATACTCGTTGTGGTGGTGTACAAACTCGTCGGTTGCCATGCCACCGTCCACGATGTGGTAGGCCACAAACTGGTTGAGCGGGTTGGTCGGGCTGGTGTAGTCGGTGGGGAAGTTGTTGGCGTCAATGCCAAGGGCAGCAGCCAGCTTGGCCTTCAACACTTCGAACACACCATTGGCGCCTTCCCAGTTGGTAACAACACCATTCACTTCGTCATATTCAGGAGCGGGAACACCCCAGTCGGCCTGGAATACGGCATCGGTCTCGATGAAGGCCGTATAGCCCTTCACACGCTTTTCCATATAGGGGAAATCGAAGCTGGCGAAACGACGGGTTGAACCGGCATAAACCATGTGCTCGTTCTCATATTCTTCTTCCGAAGTGGTGTTGACAGCCAAAGAGTCGGCCCAGCCGGTAATGGTGAGCAGCTGACCCATGATGTGCATGTTGTCGGCAGCCTGTACCAGCTCGGCCACGGAGTTGGTCGAGGGGGCAATCACATGGTCTACCACGTGGAGCATACCGTTCGACACTTCAATGTTGGACTGCGTAACCACGGCGTTGCCGTTGATCACATAGTCATTGCTGGCATTCTGCTCGCAAGCCAAACGTCTGTCTTTCAGGTTCGACATGCTGAAGGTGCCGCCATCGCTGGGGAAGTCGGCAATTTCATAGGCACCGTTCGTACCGTTGTCGATGATACAGTTCAGGGCCACCAGTTCCTTCTGTTCCTGGGTGAGGTCGGCCAACGTGGCAGACTCACTGCCGGTGACCTGCTGCAGATACATGCGCACCGCACGGTTAGAGGGAGCAAACACGGTGTAGTTGCCACGTGCCGAAAGCACACTGGCCAACACCGAAGCATTGCTTGAACGGCCCAAACGCACCTCTTCGAAGAGGGCCTTGATTTCAGACAGGGAGTCCGTTGCATTGATGCAGTCCATCATGGTCTGCATCGTCTTGATGGCGTATGCATCCTCGCTGATGTCCTCCTTGCATCCGGTCATTGCGAAGGGAGCGGCTATAAGCATACCAGCACCCAGCAATCCGGCCCAACGGCTTATATACATCTTATTCTTTTTCATAACCTACAATCAATTTTTAGTGTAACGATCCCAAACCGGATTCTGGTAGAGGTTGCCACCGTTCTCGATACCGTTCACCTTGAGTTCCTCATTGTAAATGGGGATATAGAAACCCCAGAGGTCGCTCAGACGGGTTCTTACGGACGACTTGACAGCAGCATAGGTGTTCAGGGTTGTCTTGGTGTCGTTGGAGAACTCAGCCTGACGAACCAAGTCGAACCAACGCTTGCCTTCGCAGACGAACTCACGCTGACGCTCTCTGTAAGTGAGCACGAGCAAGTCGGCTGCCGTCTTCTCGAAGTTGCCGTCGGCATTCACTCCGTACTTGTCGTCTACGCGGTCGCAGATGAGTTCTTCATCGGTCGAAGAAGCGATAGGATCGTTCGGGCCGACCAGAGCAGGATTGTTGCGCTTGAACAACTGGTTAACCAAACGATAACCCTCCTGCAGGGTGTTGCGGTCGGTCGTACCCGTACGGGCAATGGCCTCGGCCTTGATGAGCATCATGTCCGACAAACGGTAAATGGGCCAGTGTGCATCGTTCGAGTCTGACAAGCGGTATGCATCAAACGGCGTGCTGCTTGAAGTTCCCGAGGTAAGATCCTTGATGTCGTTGTAAGACAAGTCGCGCACCACAAACTTGGAGATGGGCTTCTTGGCTTCCTTCGAGAAGTAGTTGCAGGTTTCAAACAGACGGAAGTCGGTCTTACCGAAACCAGCATCGGGATTCACACTCGTGGCCGAACCGATGAGGTTGCTTGAGATGGCCAGATACTTGGCATTGAGCGAACCGTTCTCGTAGGCTGAGAAGTAGGTATTCACCGTAGAGTTGGTTGTGTTCGTACCGTTATACTGGAGTTCCAGCACCGACTCACGCGAATTCTGCGAACCGAAGTTATACATATAGGGCATATCAGTGATGGAATTGCCCGACTTCTGGTTGAGATAGAGAGGATAGGGCTGGTTCAGCTCATCCTGCGACACTACGCTATTGTCGTTGTTGAGGTCTTCGTCGTACTCGGCCTTGATCTTGTTGATCACCCAATCAGCATGTTCGATGGACTTCTGCAAGCACTGCGAAGCCAACGTGTTGCAATAGCTGTCAGTGATTTCCTGACCGTCGGCAGTCACGTAACCTTCAATTGCAACGCCCTGTTCGTCTGTCTTGCGTACATCCGAAAGGTTCACCTGACCCTTGTTGGCCATGTTCACGTTGGCATAGAGGGCATTGCCCTTAGCGGTGAAATTCTTCAGCATACAGGCTCTCCACAGATACATATCGGCGAGGAGGGCGTGGACACTGAGCTTCGTGAACTGTCCCTTGTTCTTGGACTCACTGCCATAGTTCTCGACAGCAAAAGCCATGTTGGCTTCGAGTGAGTCGATGCAGGCACCCAAGATGGCCACACCCGACGTGGCAGCAGGCTTGTCCTTGCTGGCCTGTGCATCGGTGCGGATAGAGTGGGTGATGTAGGGAACGTCACGGTAGGACTTCACCAAATAGAAATAGTAGAGCGAACGAAGAGCCATCATCTCAGTACGAATGGCACGGTAGTCAGCCCGGGTAAAACTCGGGTCTACCTCTTCGTTAGGACGAGTCATGGCCTCACCCTGCTCAATCACCAGGTTGCAATAGTTGATGCCGGTGTAGAAACCAGACCAGTCGAACATGTTCAAGCTGGGCTGCAACACAGCGTCCTGCAAGTAGCTGAGATTGGTTTGCGACATATCGTTTACCGACAGGTTGTCGGCACGAACTTCACCCCAAAGCAGAATCTTCGAGGTTTGTCCGCTCTGCGCCAGGAGCTGGTAAGCGCCGGCACGCACGTTCTCCAAGTCGGCCTTGTCCTGCCAGAAGTTCTCTTCAGGAATCTGGTCAGTAGGAAGGATGGTCAAGAAATCATCGCAAGAAGACAGCGAAGCACTTGTCAGGACCAAACTTCCAGCCAAAAGAAGCTTTGTATATATTTTCTTACTTTTCATGATAAAGAGATTATTTGTGTTCACGAGCCTTCAGCCTGAGGGGGCTTCAGACCCTCGAACCTGTGTCCCACATTCGGCAAAGCGGATTTGCGCTGCGTGCCGTGCACGCTGTGAAGACGCAGTTTGAAGATTTCATGCTTAGAATCCGAAGTTCAAGCTGAACGTGAACGAGCGAGAACGCGGAGTTTGCGAATTGTCGATACAGGGGTTCATACCGCCGCAAGAGTGCTCGGGGTCAACACCAGAGTAACGCGACCAGAAGATGAGGTTGTTACCCGAAGCGGCGATGTTCAGCGAGCTCAGACCGAGCTTCTTGAGCTTGTCGGGCTTCACGCTGTAAGACAGCTGGAAGTACTGGAAGCGGAGGAAGTCACCGGGCTCTACGTAGCGGTCGCTAACCAAAGAGTTGAAGCTGGCCGTTACTGCCTGGTTGATGGCACGCGGCATGGTCGTTACCTGACCGTTCTTGCGCCAGCGGTGGCTTACAGCCTGGCTCTGGTTCTTGTTGCTCAACATGCTCTCGGCATTCAGACGGGCCAAGTTGATAATCTTGTTGCCTACGCGGAAGTTGAAGTTGGTCTTCAAAGTCCAGCGGTCGTACTTGAATTCCAAACCGAAACCACCATTGAGTTTGGGGTTGGAGGTACCGAGGTATACAATATCCAACTCGTCGATGTTACCATCGTGGTTGATATCCTCATAGATAGCGTCACCCCCCTGGAACTGGTAGTTCTTTCCACCGTAGTTGAAATACATGGGGAGCGGGTTACCGTTCTTGTCGTATACTACATTGCCGGCAGCATCGAATACGATAGGCGTAGACTTGCGCAGCTCAGGATCGGTCTGGGCAGCAGCCGTGTTCTGGTTGCCCTGAGCATCGTACCACTGGTTCTTCTCGTCGTTGGTGAAGTAACCGTTGTGGTCATAGTCGTAAGCGTAAACACCCTTGAAGCGGAAACCGTAGATACCACCGAGGGCATTACCGATCTGTACGCGCTTCATGTATTCACCGTTGGCATAGCCGTAGTCCACATTGTTCGAAGCCAATACCGAAGCGTCCATCTTGGTGATGGTGTTCAGGTTCTGGGCGATGTTACCGCGCAGCTTCATGCTGAACTTGCCCACCTTGAAGATTTCACGGGTGCTGGCATAGAGTTCCCAACCTTCGTTCTCCATGTCGCCGACGTTGGCATACGACAGGTAAGAGAAACCAGAGGTAGAAGGAACGCGGACGTTGGAGTTCAACAGGTCAGTCGTCTTCTTGTTGTAGACGTTCAGATTCAACTGAATCAAGTCCTCAAACAGGTTCAAGTAAACACCGACGTTCCACGACTTGGTCTTTTCCCAGCGGATTTCGGTGAGCTTGAGGTTAGAGGGGTACATCACCTGCGTGCCATTATAAGCGGTGTTGTTGGTGGCGTACTTGTTGTACATCAGACCTTCTGAACCCGGCGTGTTACCGTTGATACCCCAACCCGGAGCCAAGGCGAACATGCTGACAACCTTCTTCAAAGGTTCGAAGAAAGCTTCGTCCGAAATGTTCCAACGGCCGGAAATACCGGGGAATACACCCCACTTGTTACCCGAACCGAAACGGGTGCTACCGTCGGCACGTACCGTTACGTCAAACACGTACTTCGAACCATAGGCATAGTGGAGCGAACCCAAGCCTGATGCTTCATGGCCCTTGCCCGTACCGGTCCAAGAGTCAGTCAGATAACCGGGAACGGTCGGGTCGGAGATACCACCGACGATACCGTTAGAAGAAAGATACTGGGTAGTGGAGTTCTGGGTAGAAACCTCGAAGCGGCCCATTACCTGCAGCTGGTGCTGGTCATTGGCAAAGTGCGGGTGGAAAGTCAGCTGGTGACGGGTCGTGAACTTAAGGTGCTTCTGCTCGTAGTCAGAAGTAAGGTTCGTACCGCCTGAATCATACCAGCTCTTCGAGGTCAGCGAACCGGGATAGTAAGAATCGTCGGTCTGCGTGAAGGCGTTGAGGTAAACTTCGCCACGATAGTCGAGCTGCGTCTCGTCGTCGCTCTTGCCCAACAGCTTGTATTCAAGCTGGAACTGGGGCTGGATGGTGTAAGAAGAGGTGTTGGCCCAAGCCAGGTTGGCAATAGCCACGGGGTTGCCGTTGTTCACCATGTCGCTCAGGAAGTAAGACGACTTGCCGCTGGTAGGACTGATAAGACCTCTTTCACCGGCTGCGGGAGGCATAATGAAGTATTCGCCCGTGTTGAAGTATTCGCCTACGCCGTCGGCGGTTTCGCGATACTCGTTGCGGTATACCGACATGTTAGGCATGGCGTTGTAGGCACGTCCCAACAGGTCGCTGGTGTAGTTCTTCTTGTTCTTGGTGTAAGTCAAGGCAAATGTTGACGAGAACTTGATGCGGTCAGACACCCAGTAGTCGAGTGCCAGACGGGTGGTCAAACGGTCAAGAGCCTGCTTGATGATGGTACCGGTTTCGTGGTCGTAGGTACCCGACACACGGAAGTTGGCCTTTTCACCACCACCCGAAACAGAGACAGAGTAGTTGTGAGTCTGACCGAACTGTGTAACCTCCTTCACCCAGTCGGTGTTCTTGTTGTAGTTGCCATAATAAGAGGAGTAGTTCTGCAGATACATGATTTCCGCGATGTTAGACTGCTCCTCGGACAGGATACGAGGATTGTGGTATGCTTCCTTCAACATCATGGTGTAGCCGTCACCGTTCAGCATGTTCATGCCTTCGGGCTGCCAAGCACCAGAGAAGCGATAGCTGAAGTTCACGCGAGTCTTACCACGGGCACCACGACGGGTGGTAATTTCGATGACACCATTGGCACCTCTCGAACCCCAGATAGCCGTTGCTGCGGCATCCTTCAACACCTTGATGCTGGCGATATCCTCAGGAGCTACCTGCAACAGGGTGGCGAACTGTTCCTCGTTCTCCATGTTGTCGAGGTCGAGATCATCGTTGTTGTAGTCTTCCAAGATATTGCCATCGACTACAATCAGAGGCTCCTGGCTACCGTTGATAGACGATACACCACGCAGACGCATACTCGAACCGGAACCCAGGTTACCAGAGTTCGACACAATGTCGAGACCGGCGATTTCACCCTGAAGTGCGTCGGCTGCCGTTTCGAACGACAGACCGGCCATCTGGTCCATGTCGAGTGTCTGCTGGGCAGTAGAAATTTCTCTTTCGGGAATGACCAAACCATTGGAGCGCGTCTTACGGGTTACCGTAACCGAAGCTTCCTTAAAAGTATTCTTGTCAATCAGCTCGATGTTGAACTTGGTGTTTGCACCGATAGCCATCACCTTGGTCTGATAACCAATGTAAGAGACTCTCAATTTGTTCTCAGGATTCTTCACAACCATCGAGAAGTTACCGTTGGCATCGGTCTGTGCAGCAGTAACGTTACGGTTATTCTTATCCTGCTCTACAACATACGCCATGACAATCGGTCCGTCCTGTTTACTCCAGACACGACCCGAGATGCGCTTTTGTGCATACGAAAGGGAGCAGCAAAAGCACAGCGCAAGCGTCAATAGAAACTTGATGTTATTCATAATATTAGAATTTATTACTTAAGACGGAACTTCTTCACAAAAGCCTTTGCTTCGGCAGGAGTTTCCCAAGCCTTGCTGAAATTGTCTTTCAGGCTGCCGTCGAAGAGGAGATAATTGTTCACATTGTGCAGCACCACGTAAGAAGACGAACGGATGGCGCGGGCATTGTCGGTCGGAGCGTCCAGCTCATAATCGCGGGCCAGCTGGTTGTAAGCACCAACCACGTTGATCGCACGGTTGCTGTTGTCGGTCAGCGAAATGGCACCCGGAGTCTGGTGAACATAGACACTGATGTAGTTGCCCTCATTATCAGAGCAAGCCGACTGGCACTGGACTTCGTCCGTACAATTATCAACAAACACGGACTGGTCGCAGAAGTGGTACTTCAGGAAGTTGACGTAGCAAGTGAGCATGGCCTGTGCCTTGGCCTTGGCTTCGGGATCAAGCACATTCTCCTCGTCGGTGTTCTCATCAACAAACTGCTGGATTTCCTCGATAGTCTTCAGACCGTTGTTGAAGGCACTCTGCATGGCTTCAGCAGAGGGAACGAAAATCGTGTAGCGGTAGTTGTTGAAGAAACGAACCAACTGCGTATAAGTCTTGGTGGTCAGGTCGTACTGGGTATAACGGTCGTTTTCGCTGGAGAAGATCTGATACTTCTTGGATTCGTTCTTCCAATCGGCATCTTCCATATCATCCTCATGGAACAGGGTGTACACCAGCTCGGTGTTGCGGTCAAGTTCCAAACAAGCGTTGAAGAAATCCGTATAGCTGTCAGTGGTGCTCATCACACGATAAGCATTGTTCACTGTAGCCTGGATAGGACGGTCAATAAAATAAGTCATACCGTTACCGTAGCCATTGGTGCCGCGGCTCATGTCGTGGCTGGCCTGTACAGTACAATCAAAGTCGTTGGCATCATACTGGTCGTTGTTCAGCCAGTTCTGCATACCGCCTTCTACCTTCATGCCCACGTTGGTACCGTTGTTGCGGCCCGACTTGATGAATACGGGTGCGCCGCTGCGCGAAAGGAAGTACTGGCGGGAAGTGTTCACGCCCAGTTCGCCTTCGTCACTGTTCTCGTGAACCAAGATATGCTGGTCGAGCATGTCGGTCAGCATCTGTGCCTTCACCTTACCCCATTCTGTCTCGAGGTCGATGTCGGCCGATACCGTCTGCTTGGGCGTGCCGCCGATAGCTTCGTTCAGCGGAGTCTTCTGATCAAAGGCATAAGCCTCGGCACGTACGGCCAGACGCTTGCCACCCGATGCCTTCACTTCTTCAGGCTGGAAGGTCCAGAAGCGGTAGTTGGTCTTACGGGCAGCCGAAAGGCTCATGGGGTCGATCATACCATAGTTCTTCAGACCTTCGTCGGTCGGAACGAACAGGGTGAAGTTCGACTGCATGGCGAGCAGGTAGGTGCTGTAGAACTTACGCAACGGAGCGTTCTGGTAGTTGGTCGTCGTGAAGTTGTCGTCAGCGTGGATTACACGGTTCATCACCTGAGTGCCTTCATTGTAGAGCACGGGGGCCATTACGGACGAATAGGTTGCCGGACCGATAACGCGGTTCATGACATATACTACACCATTGTTGGCCATCAGCACCTTGTCGAACAGGGCCTTGTATTCGTCAATGGTCTTGTAGGTTTCGGCACTGAACATCTGGTCCTGGGCGTCGTTCATGATGGTCAGATACTTGCTGGGCACTGACTCGTTGAACGATTCCTTCATCAGGTTGGCAATCAAGGGCTTCACGATGTTCAGAGGAATCTGGAAGAGGTTGAACTGCAGGTTCTCGTAGGTATTGGGACGCGTACCGTAGCGTTCGATCAACATCTTGCCACCGCCGTTTACGAAATATTCGCGCATTGCCTCGTCAGAGGGCACGAACATGGCAGCCATATCCTGCTCCTTGGTGGAGTTGTTCACACTGTAGGTATTCCATCCCGGGTCATAGGCCAGCGAAGGATAGTCGCCCAAGGTTTCGCCATCAGGATCAAGCGTAATGGCACCGATTTGCGAACGCTGCGAGATATAGAGCTTCTGGAACACGGAGTCGGCAGCAATATTGTGAAGTGCCTTGTACTCCTGTGTCAGCGTGGCATCGTAGTAGGGTGCGCTGAAACGTTCCAGCATTGAGCTGAAGAGGTTGGTCGAACCGTTGGTGCGGATTACCTCTGCCATATTGGAGGGTGTAACCATCACCTTGTCAAGCACGTGGAAGTAGCCGTTCAAACATACGTTGTCGGCCTCCGTGATTTGACAGTCATAAGCATAGCTGCGGTTCTCGGTGTTTTCATCGCTCCATTCCTTGTCTGTGTTGTCCAAGTTCAGGACGAACGAGATATCTCCGTGAGTGATTTTCTTTTCCTTCAGTTGAGCTTCGAGGAAGTGGGTGAACATCGGCTCAGTCTTGTCGAGAGCCAGATAGAGATCCTTGCCGCCATTGCGGTACTTGTCCCAGAACTTCTTGTCCACATTCGTCGGCTTTCCGTTTTCATCAAGCTGGCCTTCGTTCAGGTTCTCAAAGAGTTCACCTGAGCGGAAGAACGGCACAGAGTCAGTTGCCGAGATACCCGACAGCTGACGCAAACAAAGATTCTTCACCGGTCCCTGAATGGTGGTGAGCATCTCAAGCACGTAGGCGTTGTTCAGCATGGAACCATTCAGGAGCAGACGCTTCTGGCTGGTCGTGAGCTGGTCATAACTGCGAACGGGATTACCCATTCCATCCACCCAAGCGGTTTGTGTGGCAAAGAAGTTCTTGTAAGCCTCATCGTCGGCTACGAAGAGAGTCTTACTACCCGTTTGCGACATCACGTCCTTGTAACCGAGTTCATCGATCAACTTGATTACCGTCGTGAAATTCTGCCTTTTGTTCAACTCGTCGTAAATACTCTCTCCGAGGAATGACGGACTCGTTTCATCGAGGTCGAAATCATCAGAGCATGAGTACGTTACGCCGCATGTCGACAGCAAACACACTGCTCCGAGCAGCGTCTTTCCCATTCTGCAAAAACGGTTTTTCATACGCATTAATTAGATTAGTTATTTTTGTTTTATGTTTTCCTGGAGGAAACTGGAGGAGCGTGACAGCCACAAGGGCCACAGCCCGACCTTTACTTGAAGAAATAGATTGGATAGGTCATCACCAGGGCCTTAAGCAGCGATTTTTCAAAGCCAAGACTTCAAAACACGCAGCTATACCTAAACGTCTCTTAAAGCAAATTGCCACGAGACACGTAGGCACAGGCCATGTAGTGACTGCAAATTTAATCGTTTTTTCATGGCAACGACCAAGACTACAGGATTACTTTTTAGGTGATTAAGAATTATTAAGAGTAAAAATGAGGGGAAATGTTAAACGCGAAGTACCACAAAAAGAGCAAATAGTAAGCTTTTTTCGACAATGTACATACGCACGTCATTTGCAAAGTGCAGATAGCAGACAAATAACCCGCTGATTCTCAACACGCTTTTACCGCCATGCATTCTACCTCAATGAGCCACTCGGGACGGCACACCCTGCCCGACACCACCAAACAGGGCACATCGGGGAAGCGTAGGCGCAAGTAGCGCGAAACGGCGGCTTTGTCGGCCACATCGCGCAGGTAGACCACAAAGTAGGGCACATCGGCCAGCGATGCCCCGCCCGACTGCAGGAGCTTTTCTATGTTCAGGAAAAGGCGTCCAGCCTGTGTGAGCACATCGCCTCGATGCACGCAAGCGCCCGTATGGTCTATGCTGGCGGTGCCCGAAATCAGATAAAGTTGTTCGCGAGGCAGCGAGAGACGCGTGCCACGCTCGAAGGCTACTCCATATTCATGGGTTGGGTTCAGATAGTCCAAGGCGTGCAGATAGGAGACCGCTTCGGCTGGCAGTCCGCCGACCGAAAAGAAGTCTATGGCCACGGAAGCATTCACACACTCACTGGCTCCGCCAATGCCGGTCGATGCGATAAAATGGGCTTCGGGTGTCAAGCCACATTGGCCGAACACCTCATTGCGTGCCTTGACAACTTCGGCATACTGATTGTCTACGTCACGCACGTAAATCCAGGTGCGCTGGCAGTGATCTTTGAGATTCAAGCCCAGGCTCCGTAACTGCGCTTCGTGGCTACAGAAGGCCTGTTTCGTCTGTAGTTCAGGCGTTTCGGGCATTCCTTCCCCCGTCCACCTGACTGTCTGGAACAGATAATCCAAACCATCAACCGTCAGCCTGACGCATTGCCCGTCGGGCAGCTGCCTTACTTCACGGCCTTCCACCTTGCCCGCCACGAACCAGAGCAGCACAGCCAGTTTGCCGCCTCCCAACGGAGGTTGTTCCACGAAGCTCACCACGCCCAGCCCGCTAAAGTCTGTAACCAAGCGGTGGGCCCGCAAATCGGCACATTGGTTTGCGGCATCGGTCACATAGATACGCATTTGCAGCAGTGCGTCCAAACTGCATTCACCCGCCTTGAGCAGGTTCTCCATTTGCCGCAACAGGTCGTCGGCCTGTTGCAGCAAGGTCTGGCCCGCCTCGGGCTGCAATACATAAAAGCGACAATTTTCCATGTATGGATGGGAATACTCGTTAGTCTAAGGCTCGTTTACTTACTTTCTGACAAAAGTTCTTGCTGTTTTTCCAGTCAAAAACCTTGCCGTGCTTCATGAGGCCAAGCTTTCTTTGCAGCGCAACAGCCTGCCTCAAATTGCGTGCAAAAGTAATGAAAGATTTTTAACTCCCCTTTCGGCCGCCCTGATTTTTTATTTTCGCCGTTTTTTGCCCCGCATCACACAAGCTAACCCAAAGCCATAGAGCAGCCTGCCACCTTTACTTCGAACCGCTGCGCTGATTATACAAACCGCCCGACAAATACCATTTCTATCTATTTCTGGTAGCTTAAGAAGTCAATTATTTTTACCAGATAAAGAGTATTTTCGATTGATTACCAAGCAATCTTTAGAGTACTACGCCCTGTCAAGCAGCTATCTTGAAAGAAGCAGAAAATTCTTCCCGACAATCGGACGAAACCAAGCGACTTAAATTCTACACAAAACCCCGTAAAATGTGCAACACTTACCTACATTACGCCCATCCGTAGAGAATTTCCCGAAAACCGTCTAAAACGCTCAGGTTACCGGAAAGACACAGCCCTTTCAAGACCAGAGGAGCAGAAAGAACAAATAAACGAGACAAATTGCATTTTATTGCGCATCGCTTGCTGCTTCAAACAAAAAAAACTATTTTTGCATCACGAACCAATACCCTAACGCCTATCGAACTACATTACTTCGCAATATCAACATATCTATAAGTAATGGAAGAATTGACTTTGCGCACCGACGATGAGTTGGTCGCTCTTTTTGTGTCCGGCTGCAACGAAGCATTCGACGTGCTGTTGCTACGCTACCAAGATAGGCTCTATTCCTACATATCATACATTGTACGAAACGAAGACATGGCAGACGACTTGTTCCAAGAGACGTTTGTCAAGGCCATTATGACCTTGCGCCAAGGCCGCTACAAGCACAGCGACAAGTTCTACGCCTGGCTCACCCGCATTGCGCACAACCTGCTTATCGACCAGTTCCGACTGGAGCGAAACGAGAACATTCTGTATGAGGATGACGCCGAAAATGCATGGCAGACGGCAGCCCTGTTGGAAGACACCTACCGCGAAAGCGAGATGGTGACCGAACAGGTGCTCAATGACGTGCGCCGCCTCATGGAAAACCTGCCCGCCAACCAGCGCGAAGTGGTACACATGCGCTTCTACCAGGACCTGAGCTTCAAGGAAATTTCTGACATCACCGGGGTCAGCATCAATACGGCCTTGGGGCGGATGCACTACGCCATCCTCAACATGCGCCGCATGGCCGCCCAGAACCACATTTCGTTGGCTGTATGACGACAGCCTCGGCCTGCTCATAACCGACAACACCCGTTTCAGAACAGGAATGCCCGATAACAGACAGGCATCTGCTGGAAACATCTCGCACAGTCCACCGACACTTTCCTGATGATTCCCAGCCCTGTTACGTGAGCCAGCAAGCAGCAATTGCCAGCAATCTACCCGCAATTAAAATGGACACCATGACCATTGCCGGGCAGGTGCTGGCAATTGCTATTTGCCTAAAGTTGACCAACCTTTGGGGCTGATAACCACCTGACGAGTGTCAGAAAGCACACAAAGCGGCAAGGCTGACAAAAACTTAATAGCTACAGGTTGATGTCGGCCCGAAATAATTCGTACATTTGCACAACGTTTCACCACCGATTGCTGCCTGCGCTGTGTCTGGAGGCCCATCGGCAGCACCAAACTCATCAAGGCCCACCCATGAGTAACGAAACTTTCTTCAAAATAGACATCGACCAGATTCTGGACAACAAGGCAGGCAGCAAGGCCCGCTTTGTGCCAGGATTCGTACGCACCTGGCTGAAAGGCATTGCGCATCAGGACGAGGTAAACGGTTTTCTGGAAAGTGCCGGCGACAAGCAAGGAGTTCCCTGGTTGGATGCAGTCATGGAGTTTCTCGATGTAACACTCGACATTCACGGCATGGAGAACCTGCCCGATGATGCCGACGGCAAGCGTTTCACTTTTGTCAGCAACCACCCGTTGGGCGGCCCCGACGGTATAGCCATTGGCCAAGTGCTGGGACATCGTTATGACGGACGCATACGCTACTTGGTGAACGACCTGCTGATGAACCTTCACGGTCTGGCTCCACTGTGCGTGCCTATCAACAAAACAGGCAAGCAAAGCCGCGACTTCCCACGACTGGTCGAAGCAGCATTCGGCAGCGACAACCACATCATCATGTTTCCCGCCGGACTCTGTTCACGCCGTCAGAACGGTGTCATACGCGACCTGCCTTGGAACAAGACATTCATCACGAAAAGCGTTGAGACCCAGCGTGATGTCGTACCTATCTACTTTAGTGGACGCAACTCCGACCGCTTCTACAACCTGGCCAATTTCGGCAAACGCCTGGGCCTGAAGTTCAACATCGCCATGCTCTATCTGGCCGACGAGACCTTCAAGAACCGGCACAAGACCTTCAGCCTGCACATCGGCAAACCCATTCCCTGGCAGACCTTCGACCGTAGCCGCAAGCCCGCCGAATGGGCTGCATGGGTACAGGAGCAAGTTTACCAACTGCCCTAAGCCCCTGCGCTCCCACCGCGGGCCGACAGTCCTTCGAAGGAACGTCCGCTGCACACTTCCCCAAGCCCATATTTCAAATCATCCGCAACTTTTCTTAGTCTGAAACCAGATGCAAGCTATCATCCCCCCCGTTGACAAGAAACTTCTGCAAGCCGAGCTGACACCCGACAGGCGACTGCGTGCCACCAACAAAGCCGGCAATGAAATATACGTCGTCACCTACCAGCAGGCCCCCAACGTGCTGCGCGAAATCGGACGCCTCAGGGAAATTGCTTTCAGAGCTGCCGGCGGCGGCACGGGCATGGAACTCGACTGGGACGAGTTCGACACCTGCGAGCATCCCT
>CALZRA010000013.1 GCA_945828345.1 uncultured Bacteroidales bacterium | reverse complement strand
AAAGATAGTGCAAGTGAGAGCAATACAAAAGAAAACTCCGCAGGATTTTCTTTTGCTTTGCCAAGCACAGCCTATCTTATTCAAAGAAAATCTCGCCGCAACGGCGCGTTTCTCAAAAAAAAGGCTTTACTTTGCCCTGCAAACGCAACGTATCAAAAAACCTAACAACAATAACATGTACGGAAAATTTCAAGAACATCTTCAGAACGAACTGAACGCAATCAAGGAAGCCGGCCTCTACAAGCAGGAACGACTCATCGAAGGACCCCAGCAGGCTGCCATCCAGGTGAAGGGACAGGAAGTGCTGAACTTCTGTGCCAACAACTACCTCGGACTGTCGAACCACCCGCGCCTCATCCAGGCCGCCAAGGACATGATGGACCGCCGCGGCTACGGCATGTCGAGCGTGCGCTTCATTTGTGGCACTCAAGACGTTCACAAAGAACTTGAAGCCGCCATTTCCGACTACTTCAAGACCGAAGACACCATCCTCTATGCCGCCTGCTTCGATGCCAACGGCGGCGTGTTCGAACCGCTGCTCACGGCCGACGACGCCATCATCTCCGACGCCCTGAACCACGCTTCCATCATCGACGGCGTACGCCTCTGCAAAGCCAAGCGCTACCGCTACGCCAACGCCGACATGGAAGACCTCGAACGCCAGCTGCAGGCTGCCCAGGAACAGCGCTTCCGCATCATCGTGACCGACGGCGTGTTCTCGATGGACGGCAACGTGGCTCCCATCGACAAGATCTGTGACCTCGCCGAGAAGTACGACGCGCTCGTGATGGTGGACGAGAGCCACTCGGCCGGCGTGGTAGGTGCCACCGGCCACGGCGTGAGCGAGTTCTTCGACACCTATGGCCGTGTCGACATCTACACGGGCACACTCGGCAAAGCCTTCGGCGGTGCCATGGGCGGCTTCACCACTGGCCGCAAGGAGATCATCGACCTCCTGCGCCAGCGCTCGCGTCCCTACCTCTTCTCCAACTCGGTAGCCCCCGCCATTGTCGGTGCAGCCATCGAAACCTTCAAGATCCTGAAGGAGAGCAACGCCATCCACGACAAGCTGGTGGAGAACGTCAACTACTTCCGCGACAAGATGATGGCTGCCGGCTTCGACATCAAGCCCACGCAGAGTGCCATCTGCGCCGTGATGCTCTACGACGCCAAGCTCTCACAGGTCTATGCCCAGAAGATGCAGGAAGAAGGCATCTACGTCACGGGCTTCTACTATCCTGTCGTGCCGAAGGACCAGGCCCGCATCCGCGTGCAGATCTCAGCAGGCCACGAGCGCGAACACCTCGACAAGTGCATCGCCGCCTTCATCAAGGTGGGCAAGGAACTGGGCGTGCTGAAGTAAGCGCAGCCCCCTCCTCCCGCCACCTACCCTTTTACAAGCGTTCAAGGTTCGCCCCCGCGGGGCGCGCCTTGGACGCTTGCTTTTTCGTGTACCCTGCCGCCTCAGGCGTGGACAAATGCAAGCCGCACAGCGGCGCGTGCTGAAAACATGCTGACTTAAAGCCAAGCGACAAGCCGCAAATTGCACAAAAACGGCCTTTCCCAATATCAGATTGTCAGCGAGGCAGAGAAAAGGTTAAAAAAATCAGACATTTGAGAGCGAAGGCTTTGCCGTTAATTATTTATGCCCTAATTTTGCAGCGGTTAATACTTTCCCCGTGCCCGGCACTCCGTCTGGCAGGGCAAGGCCTGGGACCGTAAGAGGGGCTCCTCCCGCCAAGCCACACATTGGCGCAGCGGCGCGCACCTCCGTCCGCCCCGAAGCGGCGCAGTCCCCCACACACCAACTAAACCAGACCATCCGGCCCTCCCGCCTGCGGGCGGGCCGCACGGCAGGCTCCGGCGCAGGCTGCGCCACGCCCGTCCCCGTGTCCGGCACTGCGTCCCGACACAACGAGACGGCAACCTGACCGTCCACCCCGGCATATACTTTCACACGCATTGTGTCGCTTTCAACCCAAAGGGCGCAATGTGTGGAAGAGTGTTTATATGTAGTCAACCTATTCCAGCAAGCATTGAAAGAAACGTTTAATTAAATGGTATAAAACATGAAGAAAAAGTTAGTGCTTTTGGGAGCAGCCACCCTGCTCTCGGCAGCCACTGCTTCGGCACAAAGCCGGGTAACCGGCCGCGTCACCGATTCACACGGCGAACCTGTCATGGGTGCCACAGTGCGCATCCCTGGCACAAAAATCGTGACCACCACCGATGCGAAGGGTAACTTCAAGTTGCAGAGCGTGCCCGCCTCGGCCAAGAAGATTGTGGTGTCGTACATCGGTATGCAGGCCACGACGGTAAGCGTAGCCGGCAACGTCAATGTCGTCCTGAAGGAGAACGAACTCGGCGAGGCTGTAGTGATTGGCTACGGTACGGCCCGTAAGATCGGTACCGTAGTCGGTTCAGTCAAGAAGGTAGGCAGCGAGCAGGTGTCTGACAAGCCCGTGGCCAACGTGGCCGACGCCCTCCAGGGCAAGGTGGCCGGTCTGCAGATTGCCTCTAACTCGGGCGACGCCGGCGAAATGGGCGACATGAGCATCCGCCTGCGCGGTGTAGGTTCGCTCGGTGCCGGCAACGAACCCCTGGTGGTTATCGATGGCGCACCCGCTTCGTCCAGCGCACTGGCCATGCTCAACGACCGCGATATCGAGAGCATCACCACGCTGAAGGACGCCTCGGCTACCTCTATCTACGGTTCGCGTGCCTCCAACGGTGTCATCTATGTGACCACCAAGCGCGGACGCTCCAACGAACAGGCCCGCATCACCATCGCACAGCGCGTGGGCTGGAGCCAGTTGGCCAACGGCATCGGCAACCCGATGAACGCCACCGAACTTCTTCAGTTCCAACTCGAAAACGGAATCATCCAGGCCGACAAGTATGAAGAGTACAAGCTGCACGGCGCCAACACCAACTGGCAGAAGTACTTCTTCGACAACTCGGCTCCCATGTACACCACCGACTTCTCCATGCAGGGAGGTTCGGGCAACACGACCTACTTCGTATCTGCCTCTTACCTGAAGCAGAAGAGCTTGACGCGCGTGTCCCACTTCGACCGCTACACCGTGCGCACCAACCTCGACACGAAGCCCAAGGAATGGCTTGCCTTCGGTATCAAGCAGAGCATTGCCTACACCGACCGCCGCTCTGACGAATGGACTAACTCCAGCGAAGACTTCCGCAACAGCGCGCAAAACTCCATGGTTTCGTCCTACATGTACCCCGCCTACTGGGATCCGTACGATCCTGAATACCGCGAGGAGCACAAGATCTACGGCGGCAACTTGTACGACTTCCAGTACCTCCAGCGTCTCCGCCCCAGCCAGACCAACGACGTGGTCTACAGCGGTGTGGCCTACGCCCAGATCACTCCGCTCAAGGGACTCACCGTGAAGTCGCAGCTCGGCCTCTATGCCGCCGACTCGCGCACGTCACAGTACATGTACCAGTCGATGCCCGGCGCCGAAACGGGTTGGGCCTACGAAGGACATGGCCGCTCGGCACAGTGGACCATCACCAACACCGCCGAATACAAGTTCGACATCCAGAACGACCACCACGTCATCCTGCTGGCCGGCCAGGAAGGCATCAAGAGCACCTACAAGGCATTTGGCATACAGGGTACCGGTACGACCGACGACCGCCTGCCGACCCTGGGCAACGTGACCGAAGGCAGGAAACCCAGCTACAGCTCCTACACCAACGAGTACCTGTCATTCTTCGGCCGTGCCGACTACAACTACAAGGAGAAGTACTACGCCAACTTCACCGTGCGCAACGACCAGTGCTCGCGCTTCGGTAGCAAGAACCGCTCGGCCAACTTCTACAGCGGCGGTCTGATGTGGAACATCATCAGCGAGGACTTCATGGCCGAAACCCGCGGCTGGCTCTCCGCCCTCCAGCTGAAGGTCAGCGTAGGTTCGACGGGTAACTCCTCGATCGGCAACTACGAGAGCCTCGGCCTCATCGGTCCCACACAGTACCTGGGCCAGAGCGGCTGGATCCTCTCCCAGCCCGCCAACGAAGAGCTGGGCTGGGAAACCCAGATCCAGACGAACGTCGGCGTGATGGCCCGCTTCTACGACCGCGTGAACCTCGACGTGAACTTCTACCACAAGAAGACGAAGGACATGCTCATGGGTGTGCCCCTTCCCCACACCACCGGCTTCGCAAGCCAGACGATGAACATCGGTTCGATGTCGAACAAGGGTGTTGAAATCGAAGTGAGCGTCGATGCCCTCCGCACCCGCGACGCCTACGTCACCCTCTACGCCAACTACGCCTACAACACGAACCAGATCGACGAGCTCTTCTACGGCTACCAGGAGTGGCCCATGCTCAACTACCTGCTCAACTACGTGGTAGGCGAGAGCCTCAACTACTACATGCCCATCTACGCCGGTGTCGACAAGAACGACGGTGCCCCGATGTGGTACAAGGTTGGCCACAGCGGCAAGCCCGGCCATGAGTACAACCCCGAAACGATGACCAAGACCTACAGCGACGACCTCTACCAGAACACGGGCAAGCAGCGCTTCACCCCCCACTCGGGCGGTTTCGGCCTTGCTGCCAGCTGGAAGGGCTTCACGCTGAACGCCGACTTTTCGTTCATGCTGGGCAAGTACATGGTCAACAACGACTACTTCCTCGCAGCCTCGTCAGGCAACGCCAAGAACGGCCTCAACCAGGACCGCGACATGCTCAACATCTGGAAGAAGCCGGGCGACCTGGCCGAACTTCCCGGATTCCAGTATGACGTGCAGTTCGACACCCACGTGCTCGAAAACGCGTCTTACATGCGTCTGAAGAACCTGTCGCTCTCCTACGACCTGCCCCAGAACTGGATGCGCGCCACCCGCTTCTTCCAGAACGTGCGCCTCAACGCCACGGCCCGCAACCTCTGGACCGTCACCAACTACCGAGGTGCTGACCCCGAACTCGACTCCAACCTGGCCTTGGGTAACTACCCCTCGACCCGTCAGTTCACCCTGGGCGTAGAAGTGACCTTCTAACAGACTTAGTCGACAGCCGCCGCCCACAACGCGATGCCTCCATGCGGAGCCTGCGGCGCGGCCCCTGCTACTATTCACCCTTAACAAACAAAATGAAATGAACAAATATATATTGAAAACCCTGTTGTGCTCGGCACTGGCCGCCACCACGCTGACCTCGTGCGAGCTCGACCAGTTCCCCGAGACCTCGCTGCCGGCCGAAAAGTCTTGGAAGTACGTTTCGGATGCCACCAACTACCACGTGGGCATCCTGGCCTACCTGCGCAGTGCCAGCACGGCCGGACGCACGGTGTCTGAAGTGCAGAGCGACCTGTTCAACCTCCGCACCACCGGCACGACCTACGACCTGTACCACAACTGGCGCTTCACCTCGTCGACCACCGACGGCGACGGCTGCTGGTCGACCAACTACGGCATGATCTCCAACGCCAACCACGTCATCAACAACATCGACAAGATCGAGGTGGAGGAAGGCTCCAACGACGAAGCCCTGCTCAAGATGTACAAGGCCACGGCCTACTTTGCCCGCGCCTATGGCTATGCCAACATGGTGACCCGCTACTGCAAGGCGTATGACCCCGCCACGGCCGACGAGACCCTGGGCCTGCCCCTCGTGACCACGGTCGACGTGAACGCCCGTCCCGCCCGCGCCTCGCTGGCCGACACCTACAAGCTCATCTGTGAAGACCTGGCCAAGGCCGAAGAGCTGTTTGAGGACAAGGACAACACCGACTACTCGGCTCCCAACTACAACGTGGCCAAGGCTCTCGAAGCCCGCGTAAGCCTCCAGATGAAGAACTACGAGAACGCCGTGGCTGCCGCCAAGGAACTCTTTGCGAAGTATCCCCTCTCGGCCGACAAGAACGAGTTCAAGTCACTCTGGATGGAAGACTTCGGCACGGAACTGATCTACGAGCCGCAGCAGACGGTCGATGAGCGCGGCTCCATGTACAGCCTGTACATCAGCTTCAGCACGCAGCTCAACACCTACAGCCCCGAATACCTGCCCACGCAGGGTCTGATTGACCTGTATGAAAAGAGCGACATGCGCAAGTCCTTCTTCTTCGCCAAGACGGGTGCCGCTGCCGGCGACATCGTAGACGAGAGTGCCTACATCCTGACCAAGTTCCCGGGCAACGAGGCACTGAAGCAGACCGGACAGTATGAGTACTACAACATGACCAAGGCCTTCCGCATTGCCGAGATGTACCTCATCGCCGCCGAGGCCCAGTACCGCATCGATGGCACAGGCGCCGACTACCTCAACCTGCTGCGCACCAACCGCAAGGCTTCGGAGCTCAAGCTGACGGGCACGGCCCTCTTTGCCGAAATCAAGAACGAATGGGCACGCGAAATGTGCGGCGAAGGCTTCCGCCTGGAATGCCTGAAGCGCTGGGGTGACCCCTGCGTGCGCATGGCCCCGCAGGCACTGGCCGCTGGCTTCCTCATCAGCCAGGCCGGCTACACCGACCAGAATGCAGCCGCCGACAACTACCGCTGGGTATGGGAGATTCCCTCCAACGACCTGAAGGCCAACAAGAACCTGGTACGCAACTGGCCGACCGAACAGTAATCCAACTTCAAACCATACAGCAATGACTAAATACATCAAGAACCTGCTGGCCTTCACCGTTGCCGTACTTGCCACCGCCTCGTGCAACGACAACTTCGAAGAAGGACCCAAACAGATACTGTACCCCAACCGTCCTGACCTGGGCGTGCTGGTGAATGAATACACGGCTGACGGCGGCACTGCCTACACCGTAAACATCACGCTGAACGAGGCCGGCGACACCGTGTGTGACGTGACCACGCTCAACACCGCCAATGGCCGCGCCAACGTGTTCAGCCAGGGCAAGGTGAGCTACAACCCCGAAACGGGCGTAATGAAGGCGGAATACGACGAGTCCATGTACGAAACGCCCGCCCTCATCACCGTGTCCTACAAGAACAACCTGCAGAAGATGACGGTCAACATCTACTCCGTCGATGGCGGCAAGCTGTCTGACAAGGACGTGTTCACCGCCGTGAAGGGCGAGAAGATCTCGTACTTCGGCGACTGGCAGCTGTCGGACGGCCGCATCGTCTCGCTCAACACTGACTACTCCGTCACCTGCGAAATCGACGAGGACAACACACTGACCGGCAAGTTCGAAGAACAGGCCAACGGTGCCAAGGTGACGCTGGGTGACGAGGTCATCGTCCTGACCACCGACGCACAGGGCCGCACCTACGACAACCTGTCGGGCAGTGAGAGCAACTACGCTACCCACATCCTGACGCAGCCCAAGAACGACTGGTACGAGCTCGCTATCGGTAACTACATCAGCTGGCTCTTCGCCTCCGACGGCAAGGGCAACGAGTATCCCTACGAGTGCGTGCTGGAATACTCGCCCAGCCGCGAAATGGGCCGCATCAGCGGTTGGCTCGAAAGCCTGCGCCCGCAGGATCTCACCTTCTACTGGATCATCGACGACAGCAAGGTGACCCCCGCCGAGAAGATGTTTGGCACGAGCTATTCACACACGCAGGACGGCCAGAACCTGGGTGAAGTCTACGCTGTGCCCGTTGCCATCGACGAAGCAGGCAACACCGCCGTCTTCGAGGACAACATCTTCTACTTCGGAACCGAGTACGCCATCCCCGGTGTAGGCTCCTTCGGTGCCAACATCGACCGCTTCGAAATCACGTTGCGCCTGGATGAAAATTAGCCATCCGGGGCCAACGTGCCATAACCCCAAGGGGGCTGTACCGCACACGCGGCACAGCCCCCTTTTGTATGCCCGCTGCCCGCCACCCGACGAAACGGTTCGAACAACTCGGCACTCAGGAAAAACAACTCGGCACTCAGGAAAACCTAAGTGCCGAGTTGTTTTTGCGCGGGGAGGAGCGATAGATTGTTATAGAGAATGTAGATTACTATAGAGAGTATAGATTGCCATAGAAAGCCATTCATTGCTATAGAGGAGCTATTATTGGGAGTCAAGCGTTCGGGGCACGCCCCGAAGGGGCAACAGCGCATAGCCCAGGGCAACGTCAGGAATGCCGTTTAGGTTGCGGTTGTCAAACAAGCGTTCGAGGCACGCCCCGAAGGGGCAACAGCGCATAGCCCAGGGCAACGTCAGGAATGCCGTTTAGGTTGCGGTTGATAAACAAACGTTCAAGGCACGCCCCGAAGGGGCAAAAGCGCATAGCCCAGGGCAACGTCAGGAATGCCGTTTAGGTTGTGGTTGATAAACAAGCGTTCAAGGGTCGCCCCGAAGGGGCAAAAGCGCATAGCCCAGGGCAACACCCTGGGTAGGTTGACCGCCGCAAAGTGCGCCCTGAAAGGGCAAAAGCGTTGATTCATATCGTGTTCTTTCTAACGCTTTTGCCCTTTCAGGGCGCACTTCATCGCCTCTTTTCACCCAGGGCGCTGCCCTGGGCTATGCGCTGTTGCCCCTTCGGGGCGAGCCTTGAACGCTTGACTCCCAATGATAGGTTTCTACTGCAATTTATACCCCCTTAGAGGCTGAGCGAATTGGAGACGATTACCGCCAAGACGAGGGCGGTGATGACGGCGTAGAGCCAATCACGCTCCTTCAGGAAATCAAAAAAGGAGAGAAGGACGCGGAGGATGGGCGTGAGGATGAGCACCAACACACCGGTCTGTATCCATCCGACGGCCGTGAAACGGCTGAAACCTTGAAGGATGCCGGGCAAGGTGGTGTAGTCCGCCGAATGCGCCGCCGCATAGCTGAACTGGCGGTACTGGGCGAGGTCGAACGGCTCGCTGCCATGCTGGGCCAAATAGAGCGCGCCGCCCACAAAGGCCACAAGGCTGGCTGCCGTGACACCCCAGCGCAGCGTGCGGGAGATGAGTAACTGTATGTCCATAAGGAGAATGAGCTGTGGTGAAAGAAAGGACGCGCGCCAGAACGCGCGGTAAAATCGGCGGTGAAACCAGGGATTTTTGTCAATAGGCCCCACTGAAGCCCTGCCAGATCATGTTGAGGGCCACGAGGGTGATGGCCACGCAGAATATCTGGCGCAGCACGCGCACGTTCATGCGCTTGAGCAGTCGGGCTCCCGTGAGCGCGCCGAGCAGCACGCCGATCATGACAGGACAGGCGAGGCCCGGAACGATGATGCCGCGCTGGATATAGACGACGGCCGAGGCACAGGCCGTGACACCCATCATGAAGTTGGAGGTGGTGGTGCTCACCTTGAAGGGCACCTTCATCAGGCTGTCCATGGCCAGCACCTTGAGCACTCCCGACCCGATGCCGAGGATGCCCGACAGCACGCCCGCCACATACATGACGCTGAAACCGCCTCCGACGTTGCGCAGCTGGTAGGGCTTCAGCGTGCCGTCCTTCTGCGGCCACGTGCCGAAGAGCTTGAGGCGGCGGGCCGTCTCGCTGCCCGTCACGCCGTCGTGGTCACTCTTGCGCCGCTGCTGCATGGCCGCGGTGAGGAGGAGCACGCCGCCGTAGATGACGGCGATGATGTTGTTGTTGAGATAGATGGCCACAGCGGCACCGCATACGGCCCCGATGGTGGTGGCGATTTCGAGAAACATGCCCAGGCGGATGTTGGTGATGCCTTCCTTGACATAGGCGGAGCCCGAACCGCTGGAGGTGGCGATGGACGACACCAAGGCAGCCCCGATGGCGTAGTGGAAGTCAAGACCGAAGCCCAGCGTGAGCACGGGAATGACGACCACGCCGCCGCCCAGGCCGGTGAGCGAGCCCAGCAGGCCCGCACAGTAGGCGGCAAGCAAGAGGATGAGGGTAAAGGTCAGAATGGTCATGGTGAGAGAGAAAAAACACTGAACGCTTGCAGGCGGCGGACTACGTGGCAGACGAGCTGCCCCCGCGCATACAAGCGTTCAAGTCGACATCATGAAATAAAGGTAATTCCCGCTGTCAAAATATATAGAGAGTTTGTGTTGGTTACTGCTTTGAAGCCCCGATGCGCAGCGAGTGGGCTGCGAGCTTGCTGTCGAGGATGCGGTAACGCGGCTGGTGTTGCTGCTCCAGCTCGGCCAGGTGCTGGCGGCGGGCAGCCTCGCCACGCTCCTTCCACTCCGACATGGTGTAGAACTTGCCCGTGGCAGGGTCGATGTACTTGGCTTCGGGGAGAACGGACTGTGCGGCCAGCTGCTTGGAGCCGCTCTTGGCGGCGGACTTGCGCTTCGACACGTGGCCCACGGCCTCTACCTGTACGGGGGCGACGCCTTGCGACACCATGCCGAGCTGCTTGGCGGCAGCCATGGAGAGGTCAACCACTCGGCCACGCACGAAGGGGCCGCGGTCGGTGACACGCACGACCACCTCCTTGCCGTTCGACTTGTTGGTTACTTTCAGCAAGGTGCCAAAGGGGAGCGTGCGGTGGGCGCAGGTGAGACTGTCCTTGTGGTAGCGCGACCCGTCGCTGGTGATACGTCCGTGGAAACCGTTGCCGTAGAAGGATGCCTTGCCATGCGTCTGTGCGTGGCAGGCGGAGTTGATTGTGAAGGTGATGAGAGTTGCTAAGAGGAAAAATACTTTCTTGATAGTCATTTCGTTTGTTTTGCCACAGGGACTGCCACGGTTCCGGGAGTGCGGCGGGTGTCATCTCTCACGAACAGCCTTAGCAGGGGCTGCGTGGCACCCGTATGTGTGCGCACCGTATATGTTGGAAAAGGGAGTCGCAGGGCAGCCGGCCCTGAGCCTGACAGCGGGCACAGGCGGGGCGTTGGCTGCACGTCCCCGTGAGGTTTACGGGTGCAAAGGTAGGGCATTCGGCAAGGTCGGCGAAACGTTTTTGCGCTGAAAACCAATACTTTAACTTTTGAAACCTTTCTTTGGAGCGAAATGCCACATGTGGTTTTAAAAAATCGGGGTTAATGTAGCGCAGAAGGGCGGCGCGGGAGGCTTTCTGCAAGAAAATCAGGCGAAAAGCCTGCGGAGGGGGCACTTGGCTGCCGATTTGTATGCCACAGGGCAAAATGTTTGGCCAAGAATGACTAATTTTGCTGCGAACTTTCTGTGACGACACGACATGAAACAGCTTATGAGCCTGCTGTGCTGCCTGCTGGCCTTTGCGGGCGCGGCAGCGCAAAACGACTATCCGAACGCAAACCCCACCATGACCTACACAGACGAGGAGGGCCAGGAGGTGGAGGACGTGCAGTATGACGGGTCGGCCCCGCTGGTATGCACCTTCAAGGCCAATCCCGAAAACGTGGGCGGCTACACGCCCCTCTACGAATGGCAGTTCCGGAAGATGGGCGAAGAGAAGCCCTTCCTGGTGCGCTACGAGGAGGACACGCAGTACACCTTCGTGCAGTCGGGCGCCTTCCAGGTGGAACTGCTGGTTTCGTTCGTGCTGGGCAACGACACGATAGCCTACCAGATGGACGAGCCCTTCGCGGTGACCATCTCGGAGTCGAAGCTCGAAGTGCCCAACGCCTTCACGCCGAACGGCGATGGCATCAACGACGTGTTCCGCGTGAAGGAGGGCTACACCAGCATCGTGAGCTTCAAGGCGCAGGTCTTCAGCCGCTGGGGCAAGAAGCTCTTTGAGTGGAACGACCCCGCCGACGGCTGGGACGGACGCAGCGGCGGCAGCGACGTGCCCGACGGGGCCTACTACCTGCTCATCGAGGCACGTGGCGCCGACGGCAAACGCTACCACATCAAGAAGACCATCAACATCCTGCGCGGCTATACGGAGCCGGGCACAGGAACCACGGAATAGCAGACCACACCGCCCCACCCCAAGGCCGACGGCACTCACCCACCCGGCTGCACACCGCACGGAAACGGCAGGGCGGCAGGAAATCACGGCACGAGACATGACAAACAAAGAGGCAGACTCCATTGAAATATGGGGCGCGCGCGTACACAACCTGAAGAACGTGGACGTGACGCTGCCCCGCTACAGCCTGAGCGTCATCACGGGCCTGAGCGGCTCGGGCAAAAGCTCACTGGCCTTCGACACACTCTATGCCGAAGGCCAACGGCGCTATATCGAAACCTTCTCGGCCTATGCGCGCAACTTCCTCGACAACCTGGAACGGCCCGATGTGGACAAGATTTCGGGCCTCAGCCCCGTAATCAGCATCGAGCAGAAGACGACCAACAAGAACCCTCGCTCGACTGTGGGCACGGTGACGGAGATATACGACTTCCTGCGACTGCTCTATGCCCGCGCCGCCGACGCCTACTCCTACGTGTCGGGCGAAAGGATGGTGAAGTACACCGAAGAGCAAATAGTCGGCCTCATCCTGGACCGCTACGAAGGCCGCAAGGTGCTGCTGCTCGCACCCTTGGTGCGTACCCGCAAGGGACACTACAAGGAGCTGTTCGAGTCGGTGCTGCGCAAGGGCTTCCTGACGGTGCGCGTGGACGGCGAACTGATGGAGGTGGTGAAGGGCATGAAGTTGGACCGCTACAAGAACCACGACATCGAAGTGGTGGTCGACAAGCTGGCAGTGAAGGCTAAGGATGCCGAAAGGCTCCAGAAGAGCGTGACCCAGACCCTGGCGCAGGGCAACGGCCTGATGATGCTCCTGGACGTGGAGACCAACGAGGCGCGCTACTTCTCGAAGCAGCTGATGTGTCCCACCTCGGGCATCTCCTACCGCGAACCGGCCCCGCACAACTTCTCGTTCAACTCGGCACAAGGGGCCTGCAGCAAGTGCAAGGGCCTGGGCTTTGTGAGCGTCATGGACCGCGACAAGGTGGTGCCGAACCCCCAGCTGAACATCCGCGAAGGCGGACTCGCCCCGCTGGGCAAGTATCGCAACGCACTCATATTCTGGGAGGTGCAGTCCGTGCTCGAACACTACGGCTGCGACCTGAAGACACCGATATGCGACATTCCCGAAGAGGCGCTCGACGAGATCTTTAACGGCACGGCTGACCGCCTGCGTATTCCCGCCGCCACGGCACACACGACCGACGACTACTATGTGGAGTTCGACGGCTTGGTGAAGTACATTCGCCAAATGGCGGAATCAGACATGTCGGCGGCCTCGCAACGCTGGGCCGAACAGTTCTCGAAGACGGCAACGTGTCCCTCCTGTGGCGGCACACGCCTGAACCGCGAGGCCCTGGCCTACCGCTTTGCCGGAAAGACGATTGCCGAACTGGCCGACATGGACATTGCAGAGCTGTATGACTTTCTGCAAAACGTGGAGCCGAAACTCGAAGAGAAGAACCGCGCCATTGCACACGAAATACTGAAGGAACTGCTCTCGCGGCTGAAGTTCCTGCTCGACGTGGGGCTGGACTACCTCTCGCTGTCGCGCTCGTCGGTGACGCTGTCGGGCGGCGAAAGCCAGCGCATCAGGCTGGCCACGCAGATCGGCTCGCAGCTGGTCAACGTGCTGTACATCCTGGACGAGCCGAGCATCGGCCTGCACCAGCGCGACAACGTGCGCCTCATCCACTCGCTGCAGGAGCTGCGCGACCTGGGCAACACGGTGGTGGTCGTGGAACACGACAAGGACATGATGCTGGCTGCCGACTACGTGGTCGACATGGGGCCGCGGGCCGGACGACTGGGCGGCGAGGTGGTCTATCAAGGCACTCCGCAGACGATGCTGCAACAACACACGCTGACGGCCGACTACCTGAACGGACGGCGGCAGATTGACGTGCCCGCCCAACGCCGCACGGGCAACGGAAACCGGCTGACCCTGCGCGGCGCACGGGGCAACAACCTGAAGAACGTGACCGTAAACTTCCCGTTGGGGACGCTCATCTGCGTGACGGGCGTGTCGGGCAGCGGCAAGAGTACGCTGGTCAACGACACGCTGCTCCCCATCCTGTCGCAACACTTCTACCGCTCGCTGCGCGACCCCCTGCCCTACGACGGACTGGACGGCATAGAGCTGGTGGACAAGGTGGTGGCCGTGGACCAGAGTCCGCTGGGCCGCACGCCGCGCTCGAACCCGGCTACCTACACGGGGGTATTCTCGGACATCCGCGCGCTCTTCGTGAACCTGCCCGAGGCGAAAATCCGCGGCTACAAGCCGGGACGCTTCTCCTTCAACGTGAAGGGCGGACGCTGTGAGGTGTGCAAGGGCAACGGCTACAAGACGATCGAGATGAACTTCCTGCCCGATGTGTATGTGCCCTGCGAGGCTTGTCACGGCAAACGCTACAACCACGAGACGCTCGAAGTGCGCTTCAAGGGCAAGAGCATCGCCGACGTGCTCGACATGACCATCAACCAGGCGGTGGAGTTCTTCGAGAACGTGCCCGCCATCAGGCACAAAATCGAGGTGCTGCAACAGGTGGGCCTGGGCTACATCAAGCTGGGCCAGAGCTCGACCACGCTGTCGGGCGGCGAGAGCCAGCGCGTGAAGCTGGCCACGGAACTGTCGAAGCGCGACACGGGACAGACGGTCTACATCCTGGACGAACCGACCACGGGGTTGCACTTCGAGGACATACGCGTGCTGATGGAGGTGCTCCAGAAACTGGTGGAGCGCGGCAACACGGTCATCGTGATTGAACACAACCTCGATGTCATCAAGGTGGCTGACTACCTCGTAGACATGGGCCCCGAAGGCGGCCGTAACGGCGGACAACTGCTCTTCGAAGGTACGCCCGAGGCACTGGTGAAGCAAGGCACGGGCTACACGGCACAATTCCTGGCCCCGGAGCTGGAAACGCACAACGAATCATCATCATTCACCCACGAGAAGGTAACGTTATAACCTCATAACCTGCGCGAAGCGCAACACCTCATCACCTCTGAAACTCAAATTCACTCAATAATAACCCTAAACAACTTCTTAAATTTATGTTTGAAGGACAACCTAAAGGGCTTTGGGCCCTGGCGTTAGCCAACACGGGCGAACGTTTCGGCTACTACACGATGCTGGCCGTGTTCCTGCTTTACCTGCAAGCCAACTTCGGCTTCGCAACCGGCACCGCGAGCGGTATTTACTCCACCTTCCTGATGATGGTGTACTTCCTGCCCGTCATCGGCGGCATCGCTGCCGACAAGTTCGGCTTCGGCAAGATGGTGACTACCGGTATCTTCATCATGTTTATCGGCTACCTGCTGCTCTCCGCCCCCTTGGGCAGTGACACGGTGGCCATCGTGGCCATGGGCGCAGCCCTGATTCTGATCAGTCTGGGTACGGGCCTCTTCAAGGGCAACCTGCAGGTCATGGTGGGCAAGCTCTACGACGAAGAACGCTTCGCCGACAAGCGCGACAGTGGCTTCAGCCTCTTCTACATGGCCATCAACATCGGTGCCATGTTCGCCCCGACCGCCGCTATCAAGATTATGGAATGGGCGCAGACGAGCCTGGGCCAGACGGAGGCCGAGTCGTACCACTTTGCCTTTGCCGTGGCCTGCGCGAGCCTGATTGTGTCGATCGCTATCTACTACGCCTTCAGCGGCACCTACAAGCACGTGCTGGCCAACGAGAAGAAGGGCCAGCAGGCGGACAAGGGTGCGGTGAAAGTGCAGGAACTCTCGCCCGCCGAGACAAAGGAGCGCATCGTTTGCCTCTGTCTGGTGTTTGCCGTGGTCATCTTCTTCTGGATGGCTTTCCACCAGAACGGTAACACGCTGACGCTGTTTGCCCGCGACTACACGCAGACGCAGTCGTTCGGCCTGCAGAGCATGGCCTTCGACGTGACGAACCTCGTGGCCTGCATCTTCATCGTGTACGGCCTGTTCGGCCTGTTCCAGAGCAAGACGAGCAAAGGCAAGGCTATCAGCAGCGCAGTCGTGGTGCTGCCCGCCCTCTTCCTGGCCTGGAAGTACACGGAAATCTCGCCCGAAGGCGTGAAGGTGGTGGCCCCCATCTTCCAGCAGTTCAACCCCTGCTATGTGGTGGCCCTGACTCCCGTGAGCGTGGCCCTCTTCGGCTGGCTGAACCGCAAGGGCAAGGAGCCTTCGAGCCCGCGCAAGATTGGCTTGGGTATGCTGGTGGCTGCCGCAGCCTTCTTCCTGATGATGTCGTGCTCCTTCGGCCTGCTCTCCCCGCTGGCCCAGGCCGACGCCATTAAGGCTGGCGCAGACCCCGCCCGCGTGAGCGCGAACCTGCTCATCTCCACCTATCTCGTGTTGACCTTTGCAGAGCTGCTGCTCTCCCCCATCGGCATCAGCTTCGTGAGCAAGGTGGCTCCCCCGAAGTATGCCGGTCTGATGATGGGCTTGTGGTTTGCCGCCACGGCCATCGGTAACCAGCTGGTAATGATTCCGGGCCTGCTGTGGGGCGCAGATGTCTCGCTGCCCATTATCTGGGGCGTACTGGCCGGCATCTGCCTGCTCAGCGCAGCCTTCATCTTTGCCATCATCAAGAAGCTGGAGAAGGTGGCCTGATGCCCCTCTGTCGCTCCAGCGCATAAGAAAGGCCCCACAGGCGGTAGTTTCCGCCTGTGGGGCCTTTCTTCGTTAAGGAGGTGAGAGGGAGATAGATTGGGATAGTGAGCTATAGTGAGCCACCATTGGAAGTCAAGCGTTCAAAGCCCGCCCCGGAGGGGCAACAGCGCATAGCCCAGGGCAACCGACGAAGGAGCGAGAGTAGAGCGGAGCTTGCTCCAGCTATACCGAGCGAGGAGGAGGAAGACGCAGTCAACGCCCTGGGGGAAAAGAGGCGATGAAGTGCGCCCTGAAAGGGCAAAAGCGTTAGAAAACACACGTTTCGAATCTATGCTTTTGCCCTTGCAGGGCGCACTTTGCGGCGGTTAACATTCCCAGGGCGTTGCCCTGGGCTATGCGCTGTTGCCCCTCCGGGGCGGGCCTTGAACGCTGGAATAGCTATAGACTTCTATAGAGAGCTATAGCCATCCAAGCGCTCTAAAGCCTGTAACAACTATTCTTCCTCCTGACACCACTCTTCCCAGCCCGAGGGCTCTTCGAGCTGGTTGGCGTCGAAGTGGTCGGTGGAGCCGCCTATGGTGATGTTCGAAGTGGCGAGGAAGGGAGCTTCGGCACGCAGGCGGACGGTTATGGCGTGTGGAACTTGATAGGGCTTCTTCATAAACACGTGTTTTGAGGATTCCATTTTACTTGATAAACTTCTTGCCGTTCACCACGTAGACGCCCTTGGGCAAGGTGTCGAGGCTGCGCGCGCCGCGAAGTACGAGGCGACCGTTGAGGTCGTAGACATTGAGCGGCTGGTCTTGCTCCACGGGCTGCAGGGGACGGATGCCTGTGGTTGGCTCGTCCTCGCCCACTACGCGCACGCTGATGACCTTGGGAGCTGCTGCCACCTGGGCCGAGCGGTCGAGTACCTGCAAATACCAGCGGAAGGCACCGAGCGACGCACTGGAGTGCTGCGCCTGCTGCAAGGCTCCGCCAGAGAGGGCGTAGTAGCCTTCGGCGTACATGGTCGAGCCGGGAATCTGCGTGTAGGTGCCGGTGAAGACGTAGCGGTTGTTCCACGAAGTCACGTCGAACTGGTTCTGAAGGGTGGGCTGTACCACGGCATTCGTCAGCTCGATGCGATTTTCACCGGTCTCCTTGGCGCGAATGAGGTAGGGCGTGTTGGCCTCGATGCGTCCGCTCTTCACGTACATCACTTCGAGTTCGGTGCGGTCGGCCACGCCGTCTTCATCGTCGTCGTACTGGTGAACGTCGTTCAGGCGGGCTACATCGAAGTTGTCCTTCCAATCGTCATAGCTCATGGCGAAGGGCATGTACCAAGCCTGCCAGCCGGTGTGGCTGAAGTTGCGGGTGTAGGTGAGTTGGTCGGCGGTGAAGGCGCGTGCCACCTCATAGGTTTCCTTGCTGTCGAGGATTTCCACATTCGTAGCGTCGGCGTAGACCACGGTATAGACGTTCTCGGCGGTCTCCGTCATCGACTGCACGGCGTAAGCCTCGATTTCGGGAGTCAGGCTGAGCGACACTTCGGCCAATTCGGCATCGACGTAGCGCGTGAAGCTGCCCAGCGAAGTTCCGTCGGTTTTCTCGCAGTTGAAGGTAACGGGCTTGACGCGCGTCACGTTCCACGTGGCTCCCTGGATGCGGGGTGCATCGTAGGTGGCCCCGCTGATGGTGCTGCCGCTGCTCACGGTGCCGGCCTCTACCAAGGGGAAGAAGCTGCGGTCGTTGATTTTCAGACGATACTCACCGCAACTTTCGTCGAAGGCCAAGGAAACCGTGGCCTTGGTGCTGGCATCGACTGATACGGGATAGCCCACGCGATTGCTGTAAGAAGAAGCTGCACCGCTGATGTACTGGCCCGTGGTGGCGTTCTGCAAGTTGAGCTGCTGCACGCCGTAGAACTCGGAAACCTGGGAAGAGGTGATGGTCCAGGCATTGGCGGCAAACGGGTCGCTGCTGTGGAGCAGGCTCGTGTTGCCGGCAGCTGCTGCAAGCGCCGTGGCATCAAAGCCCTCTACCGCATTGCTGAACATATAGGTCTCGCCGTAGGTGAGCGGCGTGAAGTTGATGTCGTAATAGTTGTCAGCAGGGACGAATTCCCAGTAGCCGGCTCTGGTATTACTTGCATCGCTCCAAAGATTGATGGAATAATTTTGTGGACTACCCGCAACATTCATATACCACGTAACGCTACCATTTACAGACTGCGGAGTGTGAATGGTATAGTAGTAGTTGCCATTTACAGAACCTAAACCACCCAAGATGAAGTCGTAATACTTATTCTCGGTGTCGTAGTCCCAACGTCCGTCTGCGGATGCAGAAGCTTCGCCCGATGTTTTGTGAACAGGTGTGCTCTTGACCGAACCATCAGGGAATGCTTTGCACACCAACGCAAATCTGCCACTTCCTTCCGGGTCTGCCTCCACACTCCACCATTGGTAATCGTAATTATCGGCACCCTCCGTTGCCACATCATTGGGCCACAAACGATTGACCTGAGCAGATACATTGCTTGCCAATGGAGAGCCCTCATGGATAAGCTCTATACACTTGCCTATTCGTTTGCTATCATCTCCATTGTAATTGCTCACAATGCGATAATAATACTTCTTCTCCGCCGTATTGGCTTTGGGGTAGATGACAGTAGGCGGTTCGGGCTCGGCAACAGCCATGGGAGCGAATTGCCACTTTGTGCTGGCATCAAGGCTATAGATGTTTACAGCATACCCTTGGCCATTCATGGAAGAGTTCAGGTAATTTCCAGAAGCTTGCTGGTCGCTGCAAATGGTATAGAAATAGTTGTCGCCGACTTTGCCACTTGCACCTGAGCCCAAGACAAAATTGTAATGCTTACCAGCATCATCATAATTCCAACGGGCAGTCGCAATATTTGAAGAATTAAGAGGAGTTGGGTTCACCGAACCATTGGGTTTTGCCTTGCAGACCAGTGCATACTTGCCAGTGCCTGCAGGGTCAGCTTCGATGTACCACCACTGATAATCGTAGTTATCAGCACCTTCAGCAGCCTGCGTGTTGGTCCACAAGCGGTTGACAGCAACATCTTTTTCACTCCATGTGGTAAGCAACGGCGACCCTTCTGCCACCAGCTCGATACAACGTCCTACTCGGTTATCATTTCCAGTCACACCCGAAATCAAGCGGTAATAATACTTGGTTTCGTCCGTGCTGACATTGGGCTTGGGCACTCCGGGCTTCTCCCAGCCCACCATCTGATAGTCGCACCACTTGTAGTTGCCGTAGTTGAGCAGGAGCGTGTCGGCGGTGATGCGCTGCTGGAAGTCGGAGAAGGTGCGGTTGGCCTGCGGAGTCCAACCAGCTTCGGCAATGGCGGTGAGACGCGGCAAGGTGAGCCACTCCAAATAGTCGCGGTCGCTGACAACCTCGGTCCAGAAGGTAGCCTGAATACCGGCATCAACATTCTCTGGGATGGGCTTTTCGTACACCTTCATCACGTCCTCGTTGCCATAGCCCGCAGCAGGGGGATCAAGCGAGGGATCGCCTTGGTATTTGTTGATATAGAAAGGATATTGCGGCGTGTAGATGCGGCTCAAGCCCAACTCGGCAGCTTTGGTAACACCATCTTCGGCAGGCATCCAACAATATACCATTGCACCCGTGCTCTGCACCGTTTTCAAGTCAGCATTTGCAGCCGTGATAGACTCATTCCACACGGAAAGCTTGCGACCTTTGGACTGCACAAAGTCGGACATTTCCTTGATGAAATGGCTCTGAAGCTGGCGGTAATTTGTCAATCCCAACTCTGCGTATTTTGCCTGACATTCGGCGTTGCTTTCCCATGCAGTGGTGGGGCACTCGTCGCCACCGATATGAACGCGCTCGTAGGGGAACAGTTCCATTATCTCTTCCAAGATTCCCTTGGCAAACGCTACAGCACCTTCGTTGGCCACATTGAGCACGTCGTTCCAAACGCCACCTTGATTGGTTTGCACCGCGTGCGAACCATCAGGAGTACAGCTATATTCGGGATAGGATGCCATGGCAGCGGTGAAGTGGCCGGGCATATCGATTTCGGGAACAATGTCGATGTGGAGCTTCTGGGCGTAGGCCACCACGTCGCGGATTTCATCTTGCGTATAGAAGTAAGGGCCGTAGGGCTTGTTCTGCCAATACATCGTGTGGCTGTACATATCCGTAAGACGGCAGTTGGAAGCGATGCTTCCCACCTCGGTCAGCTTGGGATATTTCTTGATTTCGATGCGCCAGCCCTGGTCGTCGCTGAGGTGCCAGTGGAAGCGGTTCATCTTGTAGTAGGCCATCACGTCGAGCATACGCTTGATGTCCTCCACGGTGAAGAAGTGGCGCGACACGTCGAGCATGAAACCACGATACTCAAAGCGCGGCTCGTCCTCGATAGTGACCAACGGCAGGGCATAAGTGGTAACCTCAGGGTCGGCCACATTGGCCATGACATTGGCAGGCAACATTTTCTTGACGCTCTGGAAAGCGTAGAACAGGCCGAGGGCATCGGGCGCGCCGATAGTAACGCCGCCGGATGCGACGGTCAGGGTGTAGACACCGGGCTTGCTGCCTTCTGCAGCCGTGGTCTTTTCCACCTGGAACAAGGCGTCCGCCTTGTCGGCTGCGGCTTTGACACGGCTGCCCGTGGCGTGGTTGTAGACGGTGATGAACTTGTTCACCTCCTCGACCATGTCTGCGTCGAGGCTGGCTGGATAGCTCACCACGAAGTCAGCGGGAAGGGCCAACGACCCTTCGTTAACCGTCATCGACTTGGGCTTGGGCGTAAGATTGACAAACGATGTCTGTGCCGATGCGGCCCAGGGCCACGCCAGCAGACAAAGCAATAAGCTCAATAATAACTTGTGCTTCATTGTGTAAGATTTATGGTTAGGTTTAGGATAGAATAAATTCACGGCAAGAAAGCGCAGCCTGCATTGACCACATGGAGAAAGAAAGCAAAGGCACGCTGCGCACACCGCTGCAAATGTAGGTATTTTGCAGTTACAACACAACTTTTCACCTTCTTACTTCCTTCACCTTCAAGGCAAAACAAGGTTTCGGGAGACGATGTGCACAAAAAATCCCGTTCCGTTCAGCTGAACACTGAACGGAACGGGATGAAATAAGGTCTTGTCCCGGTAGGCGCATCCTTCCGATACGCGCCCCAAAGCCGGGCTTCGGAATGCTTAGATGGTTTCGGGCTGCTGCATGCGGGCGGCCTGTGCCTTCTCGTACTCTTCCTTGTCGGCAACCACGATGCGGCTGAACTCACGCAAGCCGGTACCAGCCGGGATGAGGTGTCCACAGATAACGTTCTCCTTCATGCCTTCGAGGTGGTCGGTCTTGCCGGAGATAGCGGCCTCGTTGAGCACCTTGGTAGTTTCCTGGAAGGATGCAGCAGACATGAAGCTCTTGGTCTGGAGTGCGGCGCGGGTGATACCCTGCAGAATCTGGGTAGAGGTGGCTGCCATGGCATCGCGCACCTTGACGAGCTTGAGGTCGCGGCGCTTGAGCTGCGAGTTCTCGTCGCGGAGCTTGCGGGCCGTGACAATCATACCCTTCTTCATGGTTTCGCTGTCGCCGGCATCAACCACCACCTTCTTGCCCCAGATGCGGTCGTTCTCTTCGGCGAAGTCGAGCTTGTCGACAATCTGCTGTTCGAGGAAGCGGGTGTCGCCGGGTTCGTTGATCTGGACCTTGCGCATCATCTGACGCACGATGACTTCGAAGTGCTTGTCGTTGATCTTCACACCCTGCAGACGGTATACGTCCTGCACCTCGTTGACGATGTACTCCTGTACGGCCGTGGGGCCCTTGATGGCCAGGATGTCGCCCGGCGTGATAGAGCCGTCGGAAAGCGGCGTTCCGGCACGCACGTAGTCGTTCTCCTGTACCAGAATCTGCTTGGCCAAGGGCACGAGGTACTTCTTCACCTCGCCCAGCTTGGAGGTCACGATGATTTCGCGATGACCGCGCTTCACGTTGCCCATGGTGATTTCGCCGTCGATTTCGCTGACCACAGCGGGGTTGCTCGGGTTGCGTGCTTCGAAAAGCTCGGTAACACGGGGCAGACCACCGGTGATGTCACCAGCCTTGCCGACTACGCGGGGAATCTTGACGAGCACATCACCGGCATTGAGCTTCTGGCCGTCTTCGACCACGATGTGACCGTTGATGGGGAAGCTGTAGGTGCGGATCACTTCGCCGTCGTCGCCCACAATGTGTGCGGTAGGCACGTGGGTCTTGTCCTTCGACTCGATGACGATGCGCTCACGCAGACCGGTAGCTTCGTCTTCTTCGACACGGTAGCTGACACCCTCGGTAACGTTCTCGAACTGAATGGTACCGGCGTTCTCGGTGACGATAACCGCGTTGAAGGGGTCCCACTTGGCAATGACCGTGCCCTTCTCAACCTTGTCGCCGTCGTTTACAAAGAGCTGTGAACCGTAGGGCACATTCTGGTTGGAGAGTACGATGCCGGTGTTCTCATCGACAAAGCGCACTTCGGCCAGACGGCCTACGACAACCTTGCCTTCGTTGCCGTCCTCGGTGGTGACATCGACCGTACGGAGTTCTTCAAACTCTACGCGGCAGTCTGTCTTGGCCACGATGGTAGCGTTGGCTGCGGCATTCGAGGCTATACCACCGGCGTGGAACGTACGGAGGGTAAGCTGTGTACCCGGCTCGCCAATGGACTGGGCTGCGATCACACCGACAGCCTCGCCCTTCTGCACCATGCGGCTGGTGGCCAGATTGCGACCGTAACACTTCATACATACGCCGTGCTTGCTCTCGCAGGTGAGCACCGAACGGATTTCGACGCTTTCGATAGGCGATGCCTCGATTTCGGCCGCTACGGCCTCGGTGATTTCCTCACCCGAGGCAACGATGAGCTTGCCCGTTGTGGGATGAATGATGTCGTGAACCGACACACGGCCCAAGATGCGCTCGCCGAGCGAGGAAATGATTTCATCGCCGTCCTTCAAGGCGGTGCATACCAAACCGCGGAGGGTGCCGCAGTCTTCTTCGGTGATAATCACGTCGTGGGAAACGTCAACCAGACGGCGGGTCAGGTAACCTGCGTCGGCAGTCTTCAAGGCGGTATCGGCCAGACCCTTACGGGCACCGTGGGTGGAGATAAAGTACTCAAGCACCGACATGCCTTCCTTGAAGTTCGAGAGAATCGGGTTTTCGATAATCTGCGCGCCTTCTGCACCGGCCTTCTGCGGCTTGGCCATCAGACCACGCATACCAGCCAACTGGGCAATCTGGTCGGCCGAACCACGGGCACCGGAGTCGAGCATCATGAACACAGCATTGAAGCCCTGGTCGGCTTCGGTCATCTGCTTCATGAGGGTCTTCTTCAGGTCGGTGTTCACGTGAGTCCACGTGTCGATAACCTGGTTATAACGCTCGTTGTCGGTGATGAAACCCATGTTGTAGTTCATCGTAATCTGGTCGATTTCCTCGTTACCGCGCTGCACGATGTCAACCTTTTCCTTCGGGATGATGATATCATCGAGGTTGAAGGAGAGGCCGCCTTCGTATGCCTTGCGGTAGCCCAGGTTCTTGATGCCGTCGAGGAACTCGCAGGCACGGGCCATACCGACGGTCTTGATGACGAGGGTGATGACATCGCGCAGAGACTTCTTCGAAATGACGGTGTTGATGAAGCCGCACTCCACGGGGATGATTTCGTTGACAATGACGCGACCCACTGAAGTCTCGACAATGTGCTTGATGCGGCAACCGCGCTCGTCGAGGTCATCGACCATGACCTTTACCGGAGCATGTACGTCAACACGGCGCTCGTTGAAGGCGATGAGTGCTTCTTCGGGACCGTAGAAGGTGAGGCCCGAACCCTTGGCACCGGGACGGAGCTTGGTGATATAGTACAAGCCCAGCACCATGTCCTGCGAAGGCACGGTAATCGGCGCACCGTTGGCAGGATTGAGGATGTTGTGGCTTTGCAGCATCAACATCTGGGCTTCAAGGATAGCTTCATTGCTCAAGGGGAGGTGTACGGCCATCTGGTCACCGTCGAAGTCGGCGTTGAATGCCGTACAGGCCAGCGGGTGGAGCTGGATAGCCTTGCCTTCAATCATCTTGGGCTGGAATGCCTGAATACCGAGACGGTGGAGGGTAGGTGCACGGTTGAGCAGCACGGGGTGGCCCTTCATGACGTGTTCGAGAATGTCCCAGATGATTGACTCGCGGCGATCAACAATCTTCTTGGCACTCTTCACGGTCTTCACGATGCCGCGCTCGATGAGCTTGCGGATGATGAAGGGCTTGTAAAGCTCGGCGGCCATGAGCTTGGGCAGACCGCATTCACCCATCTTCAGCTCAGGACCTACGACAATCACCGAACGGGCTGAGTAGTCAACACGCTTACCGAGAAGGTTCTGGCGGAAACGGCCCTGCTTACCCTTGAGAGAGTCTGAAAGTGACTTGAGCGGACGGTTGCTGTCGCTCTTCACTGCCGAACTCTTGCGGGAGTTGTCGAACAGACTGTCGACAGCTTCCTGCAACATACGCTTTTCGTTGCGCAGGATGACTTCGGGTGCCTTGATTTCGAGCAGTCGCTTCAGGCGGTTGTTGCGGATGAGCACACGGCGGTAAAGATCGTTGAGGTCGGAAGTGGCAAAGCGGCCACCGTCGAGGGGTACGAGCGGACGCAAGTCGGGCGGCGTGACGGGAATGATCTTCATGATCATCCATTCGGGCTTGTTGCGGTCACGGCTCGTGCGGAACGATTCGACGACCTGCAAGCGCTTCAATGCCTCGTTCTTGCGCTGCATCGAAGAGTCGGAGTTGGCGCGGTCGCGCAACTCGTAGGAGAGGCTGTCGAGGTCAATGCGGGTGAGCAGGTCGTAGATGGCCTCGGCACCCATCTTGGCGATGAACTTGTTGGGGTCGCTGTCCTCCAGATATTGGTTCTCCTTGGGGAGCTTCTTCAGCAGGTCGAGGTACTCGTCTTCGGTGAGCAGGTCGAGTTCAGCCACGTCGTCAGCCAGCACACCGGGCTGGATAACCACGTAACGCTCATAATATATAATGGAGTCGAGCTTCTTGGTGGGAATGCCCAGCAAGTAGCCCATTTTGTTGGGAAGCGAACGGAAATACCAGATGTGTGCCACAGGAACAACCAGCTGGATATGGCCGGCACGCTCGCGACGCACCTTCTTCTCGGTAACTTCTACACCGCAACGGTCGCACACAATGCCTTTGTAGCGAATACGCTTGTACTTGCCGCAATGGCACTCGTAGTCCTTGCTCGGACCGAAAATGCGCTCGCAGAACAAGCCGTCGCGCTCGGGCTTGTAGGTGCGGTAGTTGATGGTTTCGGGCTTCAAAACCTCACCATACGAATTTGCCTTGATTTCTTCGGGCGAAGCCAAACCAATGGTAATCTTCGTAAAGTTACTCTTTACCTTATTATCTCTTTTAAATGCCATTTTCTAAAGATTTGATTGAGAGTGGATGTTTTGGTCATGCTTGCCGGCCTTGGCAGCGGGTTTCAGGACCGCCGCCTGGGCTTGCAAGTATAAACAGGCTTTAGTCGAGCGAAACGCTCAAGCCCAAGCCCCGGAGTTCATGAAGCAATACGTTGAGCGACTCAGGGATTCCCGGCGTAGGCATGGGATCACCCTTGACAATGGCTTCGTATGCTTTGGCACGTCCTGTAACATCGTCCGACTTGATGGTGAGGATTTCCTGAAGCACATGCGAAGCACCGAATGCCTCGATAGCCCAAACTTCCATTTCACCAAAACGCTGTCCACCGAACTGGGCCTTACCGCCCAAAGGCTGCTGCGTGATGAGCGAGTACGGACCAATGGAACGTGCGTGCATCTTGTCCTCGACCATGTGGCCGAGCTTCAGCATGTAGGTTACACCCACCGTGGCCTTCTGGTCGAAAGGCTCACCCGTGCCGCCGTCATAGAGCTGCGTAGAGCAGTAACGGGGCAGGCCGGCCTTGTCGGTCCACTCACAGAGGTCGTCGAGCTTGGCACCGTCAAAGATGGGAGTGGCAAACTTCACGCCCAGCTTGCGGCCGGCATAGCCGAGCACGGCCTCGAATATCTGGCCCAGGTTCATACGCGAAGGCACACCCAGCGGGTTCAGCACGATGTCGACAGGCGTACCGTCGGCCAGGAAGGGCATATCCTCCTGACGTACAATCTTCGATACGATACCCTTGTTACCGTGACGACCGGCCATTTTGTCGCCTACGCCGATTTTACGTTTCTTGGCCACATAAACCTTGGCCTGCTGAATGATGCCCGAGGGCAGGTCGTCACCAATAGTGATGGCGAACTTCTTGCGCTTCAAGGCGGCATCCAGCTGATTGTGTTTCTTCAGATAGTTGATGACCAGCTGGCGAATCAGCTTGTTGGCATGTTCGTCTTCGGTCCAGGCGTGGAGTTCGATAGCCGTGAAGTCTACCGTGTTGAGCAGCGACTTGCTGAACTTGGTGCCCTTGGCAATGATTTCGGAACCGATGTTGTCCTTTACGCCCATCGACTTCATTTCGCCTACCAGCGTAAGGAGCTTGTCAATCATGACAGACTTCAGCTCACCCACTTCCTTGGCAAATTCCTCATCGAGCTTCTGGAGCACAACCTTGTCGGCGGCCTTCGAACTGCGCGTCTTCTGCACACGGGCGAAGAGCCGCTTGTTGATAATCACGCCGGCCAGCGAAGGATTGGCCTTGAGCGAAGCGTCCTTTACGTCGCCTGCCTTGTCGCCGAAGATAGCGCGCAGCAGCTTCTCCTCAGGAGTCGGGTCACTTTCACCCTTCGGCGTAATCTTACCAATCAGGATGTCGCCGGGAGCCACACGGGCCCCGATGCGGATAATACCGGTCTCGTCCAGATCCTTGGTGGCATCTTCGCTCACGTTGGGGATGTCGTTGGTAAACTCCTCCATACCGCGCTTGGTTTCGCGCACTTCGAGCGAGAACTCATCGACATGCACTGAGGTAAGAATGTCCTCACGCACCATGCGTTCGTTCAGTACAATGGCATCCTCGTAGTTGTAGCCCTTCCAGGGCATGTAGGCCACGAGCAGGTTGCGGCCCAGTGCCAACTCACCGTTCTCAGTAGCATAACCCTCGGTCAGGATGTCACCTGCCTTCACACGCTGGCCCTTCTCACAGATAGGACGCAGGTCGATGGTCATGTTCTGGTTCGTGCGACGGAACTTGGGTATGTCATACTCCTTCACATTCGAGTCGAAGCTTACGAACTCTTCGTCCTCGGTGCGGTCGTAGGCAATGCGAATCTTGGTAGCGTCCACATATTCTATCAGACCGTCGCCTTCGGCAGTAATCATGGTACGCGAATCTTCGCACACCTGCTTTTCGATGCCGGTACCGACAATCGGTGCCTCACTGCGGATAAGGGGAACTGCCTGGCGCATCATGTTCGAACCCATCAACGCACGGTGGGCATCATCGTGTTCCAAGAAGGGAATGAGCGAGGCAGCGATTGAAGCAATCTGCTGCGGTGCCACGTCGATAAGCTCTACCTGCGAAGGCGGAACCACAGGGTAATCGGCATCCTGACGGCACTTTACCTTGTCGCGGATGAAGGAACCGTCATCGTTCAAGGGGGCATTGCCCTGTCCGATAATCTTGCCCTCCTCTTCCTCGGCCGACAGGAATATCACGTCCTCATTGTTCAGGTTCACCATCGAGTTCTCCACCTTGCGGTAAGGTGTTTCGATGAAGCCAAGCTCATCAATCTTGGCATATACGCAAAGCGAGGAGATCAGACCGATGTTCGGGCCTTCAGGCGACTCGATAGGACACAGGCGGCCATAGTGTGTGTAGTGTACGTCGCGCACCTCGAAACCGGCACGCTCACGAGACAGACCGCCAGGGCCAAGGGCTGACAAACGACGCTTGTGCGTCACCTCGGCCAGCGGGTTGGTCTGGTCCATAAACTGTGACAGCGCGTTCGTGCCGAAGAACGAGTTGATGACACTCGATATGGTCTTGGCATTGATGAGGTCGGTCGGCGTGAACACTTCGTTGTCACGCACATTCATGCGCTCACGGATAGTGCGGCTCATGCGGGCCAGACCTATAGCGAACTGGTTGCTCAACTGTTCACCCACCGTACGAACGCGGCGGTTGCTCAAGTGGTCGATGTCATCGACCGAAGCCTTCGAGTTGATCAGCTCAACCAGATACTTGATAATTTCGATAATGTCCTCGCGGGTGAGCACACGCACATCCATGTCGGTGCTCAGGTTCAGCTTCTTGTTGATGCGGTAGCGGCCCACTTCGCCCAGGTCATAACGCTTCTCCGAGAAGAACAGGTTGTTGATGACCTCGCGTGCCGAAGCATCGTCGGCTGGGTCGGCATTACGCAGCTGGCGGTAGATGTAGAGCACAGCCTCCTTCTCTGAGTTGGAGGGGTCCTTCTGCAAGGTGTTGAAGATGATGGAGTAATCTGAAGCCGAAGCCTCTTCCTGATGCACCAGAATGCTCTGTGCACCCGATTCGAGGATGTCGTCAATATGTTCGGCGTCGAGCACGGTTTCACGGTCGAGCACCACTTCATTACGCTCAATCGAAACCACTTCGCCGGTGTCCTCGTCTACAAAGTCTTCAACCCAGCTCTTCAGCACACGGGCTGCAAGCTTGCGGCCAATCGCCTTCTTCAGGTTTGTCTTGTTCACCTTCACCTCTTCTGCCAGATTGAATATCTGCAGAATGTCCTTGTCGGTCTCGAAGCCGATGGCACGGAGCAGGGTCGTGACGGGCAGCTTCTTCTTGCGGTCGATGTAGGCATACATCACGTTGTTGATGTCGGTGGCAAACTCTATCCACGAACCCTTGAAGGGAATGATGCGGGCCGAATAGAGCTGCGTGCCGTTGGCATGGATGCTCGATCCGAAGAAGACGCCCGGAGAACGGTGAAGCTGTGACACTACCACACGTTCGGCACCGTTGATGATGAAGGTGCCGTTGTCAGACATATAAGGAATGGCCCCCAGAAAGACATCCTGAACCACCGTGTCAAAATCCTCGTGGTCAGGGTCGGTACAATAAAGCTTGAGTTTGGCCTTGAGGGGCACACTGTAAGTCAAACCGCGTTCCAGACACTCCTGAATGGTGTAACGAGGTTCATCGATATAGTAGTCAATGAACTCCAGCACGAAGTTATTGCGAGTGTCCGCAATGGGGAAGTTCTCAGCAAAGACTTTGTACAGGCCGTCGTTCTTACGCAATTCGCTCGGGGTGTCCAATTGAAGAAAGTCGCGGAATGACTTTAACTGCACGTCCAAGAAATCGGGATAAGGCATCGGATTCTTGACGGAGGCAAAGTTAACGCGTTGGTTAATTACTCTGGAAGACATTCGAAGAGATGGATTGGTAATGGATTAAAAAAGAGAAATGATACGCCAGTCCCAACAGATTGGGTGGCGCGAAGTCTGGTGCAAGGCCCGTAACGCAGCAACAGCCGCAAGCATACACAGGAGGGATTCAAGCCCCCACAGGCCAGCACATGAGGCAATTAGACGCAAAAAGGTTATGAACCCTCTACCAGAGGATCCATAACCACATTGATATTATGCGCTAATTTATGCGAGTTCTACTTCAGCACCAGCCTCTTCGAGAGCCTTCTTGAGTGCTTCAGCTTCTTCCTTGGCAACGCCTTCCTTCACCTTGCTGGGAGCGCCGTCTACGAGGTCCTTAGCTTCCTTGAGGCCAAGACCGCAGTGTTCCTTAACGGCCTTAACAACCTGGAGCTTAGCAGCACCTGCGCTCTTCAGAACTACGTCGAAAGACGTCTTCTCTTCAGCGGCGGGAGCACCAGCAGCGGGGCCAGCAGCAACAGCAACAGCTGCAGCAGCGGGTTCAATACCATACTCGTCCTTGAGGATCGTTGCCAACTCGTTTACTTCTTTCACTGTCAAATTTACCAATTCTTCAGCGATAGCTTTGATATCTGCCATTGTTTTAATGTATTTGTTTTTGTTCTTTTAATGTGAATGAGTGTCGGATAGTTCCGATAGTTACTCGGGGCGTTCGCCCAAAGTCTTGAGTACGCCATGAATGGTCTGGCCTGCACCCTGAAGGGCAGAGATGACATTCTTGGCAGGCGATTGCAGCAAGGCAACAACGTCGGCGATAACCTCGTTCTTGCTCTTGATGGCACACAGGGCATCCAGCTGGTCGGCACCTACATAGAAGCCTTCCTCAGCATAAGCGGCCTTCAGACCAGGAATGCCGTCCTTGCTAACCTCCTTGATGAGCTTGGCAGGAGCATTGGCAACCTGAGTGAAGAAAACTGCCGTCGTACCCTTCAAGCAACCGTAGAGCGGAGAATAGTCGATTTCGGCAGCTTCGAATGCCTTCTGCAACAGCGTATTCTTAACAACTACCATCTTGATGGCGCTGCCGAAGCACTTGCGACGCAGGTCAGAAGTGGCCTGAGCGTTCATGCCCGTCACGTCAACCAGGTAAAAGTGAGGAAACTCCTTGAGCTTCTCACCGAGCTGTTCAATGATTATAGCTTTATCTTCCTTCTTCATGATTCAAATTCGTTTAGATTTCTTCTACGGACTTAGGATCAACTTTGATACCCTTACTCATGGTAGAGGAAAGATAAATACTCTTGATATACGTACCCTTGGCGGCAGCAGGCTTCAGCTTGATGATGGTGGCGATGAATTCCTTTGCATTGCCGAGGATTTGCTCGGGCGTAAAGGAAACTTTGCCGATTGACGTGTGAACGATACCGGTCTTGTCAACCTTGAAGTCAATCTTACCCTGCTTAACCTCACGGATAGCCTTGGCTACATCCATAGTTACGGTGCCGCTCTTGGGGTTAGGCATCAGACCGCGAGGACCGAGCACGCGACCCAGCGCACCGATTTTACCCATGATGGCAGGCATGGTGATGATTACATCCACATCCGTCCAGCCACCCTTTATCTTGTCGATATATTCGTCAAGACCTACATAGTCGGCACCTGCCTCCTTGGCAGCAGCTTCAGCTTCGGGCGTACAGAGGCAGAGCACACGCACCTGCTTACCAGTACCGTTAGGCAGCGAAACAACGCCGCGGACCATCTGGTTAGCCTTGCGGGGGTCTACACCCAAACGTACGTCGATGTCTACGGAAGCATCGAACTTCGTGGTCGTGATTTCCTTCACGAGTGCGGAAGCCTCCTTCAACGTATAAGCTTTCCCTGCTTCAATCTTACCGGCTACCAACTTTTGGTTTTTTGTCAGTTTACTCATTGTTCAATTGAAGATTAAAAGTTATGCAGGGAAATCGCCCTTAACTGTGATACCCATGCTTCGTGCAGTACCTGCTACCAAACGCATGGCACTCTCAATAGTGAAGCAGTTCAAGTCGGGCATCTTGTCTTCTGCGATAGCCTTCACCTGATCCCAAGTAATCTCGGCAATCTTATTACGGTTAGGCGCAGCAGAGCCGCTCTTCTTTTTGGCTGCTTCCAACAATTGGATTGCTACAGGAGGGGTCTTTACTACGAAAGAGAAAGACTTGTCATTGTAGTAGGTAATGACAACAGGCAATACCTTGCCAGCCTTGTCCTGAGTTCTGGCGTTGAACTGCTTGCAGAAATCCATAATGTTGATACCCTTGGAACCCAAGGCAGGACCAACAGGAGGTGATGGATTCGCAGCGCCGCCCTTAATCTGTAATTTGATTAATCCAGCAACTTCTTTAGCCATTGTTTTTGTTTAATTTGAAAAGATGACGCGGAGAAGAGAGCATGTAACAAGTACCCCTTACTCCTTTTCTACCTGCATAAAACCAAGGTCCAAGCCCGTGCTGCGACCGAAAACTTTGACGTTGACGGTTACCTTCTTCTTTTCGTCATCGACTTTCTCGACAACACCAGAGAAGCCGCTGAACGGACCATCGGTTACCTTGACATTCTCGCCTACCACGAACGGAATTTCGATTTCCTGAGGAATATCCTCCAGTTCATCTACCTTTCCGAGAATACGGTTCACCTCCGACTCCCTGAGAGGAGTGGGGTTATCCATTCCACCCAAAAAGCCCAACACATTGGGAGTGTTGCGCAATTCGTGAATGGTCTCACCAACCAGTCGTGCCTCCACAAGAACATAACCGGGGAGATAAAGCCTTTCCTTGACAACTTGTTTGTTGCCCTTTACTTGCTTCACCTTCTCGGTCGGTATGAGTACTTGCGAAACATGACCGCCGAGGCGGCCATTCTTAATTTCTGCATCGATGTACTCCTTTACCTTTCCTTCCTTTCCACTTATAGCACGCAAAACGTACCATGCCATTTCTGCCTGTGCCATAACCAGATTAGATTTGGGGGTAGATAAGTTGCATGAGTGACTCAAACACCGTATCCATGAGGAACACCACGAGAGCTATGATGATGGAAGCGGTTAACACAACAATCGCGCTGTGAGTCAGCTCCTGTCGAGTAGGCCAAGTGGTCCTATGCGATAATTCGTCGTATGAATCCTTGCAATATGCAATTACTTTCTTGAACATATTTGTTTAATTTAGCACGGGAAGAGAGGCTCGAACTCCCGACACCTGGTTTTGGAGACCAGTG
>CALZRA010000012.1 GCA_945828345.1 uncultured Bacteroidales bacterium | reverse complement strand
GCCGCGTGTATGTGGGCATAGGAGGCATGGGCATGCACACCGTGGCCAACACCGTGGTGCGGCATTTCGACTCGAAGATTGAAATCACACAGGAAATGATCGATGCCATGTGCGACGAGAACCGCAACTCGGCCAGCACCGACCGAGACATCCTGGAGTCGGTGCCCCAGGAATACCGACTGGGCACACAGATCCAGACCGACCCCGTAGGCATCCTGGCCGACGGAATCGAAGGCCACTTCCTCAACATCGTGGCCAGCTCGTCGGTGCGCGAGGAAATACGCAACTGCTTCCGCACTGCCGGCGTGGCCATTGCTGACCTGCCCATTACCGTACAGGCCCTGGCTGACGCCATGCTGACCGAGCCCGAAAAGCGTTCGGGATGCGTGTTCGTTGACATGGGTTCCGAAACGACCTCCGTGGCTGTCTACAAGAACAACCTCTTGCGCCACCTCGCCGTGATACCTCTGGGCGGAGCCAACGTGAACCGCGACATCATGTCGCTCCAGATTGAAGACGACGAAGCCGAAGAGCTGAAGCTGAAGTACGGTGCTGCTGTCTACGAGAACTCGGGCGAGAAGCGCAAGCCCATTGTGCTGCGCGACGGACGGAGCGTGGACTTCGACGAGTTCAGCGGACTGGTGGAGGCACGCATGGAGGAAATCATCCTCAACGTAAAGAACCAGATTGCCCTGTCCAAGTACGACAAGGGGCAGCTCATCGGCGGCCTGATCATCACGGGCGGTGCATCCCACATGAAGGACATCGACAAGGCATTCGTGCGCGACACCCAGTTTGAGAAAATCCGCTTTGTGCGCAATATCCGCATCCCGCTCCGCTCAGGCGAGTATGGCGACTTCAATACCGGCGGCGACTGCAATGCAGCCATTGCCCTCATCGACAAGGGTGAGATGAACTGCTGCGGCGGTCCGATCGGACAGCCCGGCCTCTTCGACGAACCGAATGAAGAGCCCAAGCAGCCTTCACCCGAGGAAATCGCCGATGAAGAAAAGCGCAAGGCCGAAGAAGAGGCCGAACGCCTGCGGAAGGAGGCCGAGGAGAAGGCCGCAGCCGAGAAGCAGCGCCGCAAGGAAGAGGCAGCACGCAAGAAGAACGCCATGCGCAACAAGCTGCGCGCCGTGGGCAATTTCTTCTCCAAACTGGTCAGCGAAAAAGACGAAGTGTAGTCACAGGCACAGACCCTCTGGCGGCGTACGCCGGTCTGACATAAGTAGACAGAATCAGAAACAAGCAAATTCGCATTTCGAATGGAAGACAATAACGAACTCCTTATAGATATGGGCATTCCCACCACTACGCCCTCAATCATCAAAGTTATCGGTGTGGGAGGCGGTGGTGGCAATGCGGTGAACCACATGTACCGCGAAGGCATTCACGACGTGAACTTCGTGGTGTGTAACACCGACAGCAAGGCCCTGACCGACTCGCCCGTGCCCTCACGCCTGCAATTGGGCAAGGAAGGATTGGGTGCCGGCAACCGGCCCGGTAGGGCACGTGAGGCAGCCGAAGAGAGCGTGGAGCAAATCAAGAACATGCTGAACGACGGCACCAAGATGGTATTCATCACGGCAGGTATGGGCGGCGGAACCGGCACAGGTGCCGCGCCAGTCATAGCCCGCGAAGCCAAGGCCATGGGCATACTTACGGTGGGCATCGTGACCATTCCCTTCCGCTTTGAGGGAAACAAGAAGATTGACCAGGCACTCGACGGTGTCGAAGAAATCTCGAAGCACGTGGATGCACTGCTCGTCATCAACAACGAGCGCCTGCGTGAGATATACCCCGAGCTGAACGTGCTTTCGGCCTTCGAAATGGCCGATAACACCCTCAGTGTGGCAGCCCGCTCCATTGCCGAAATCATCACCATGCACGGCATCATCAACCTCGACTTCCGCGATGTATGTACCGTGCTGAAGGACGGCGGTGTGGCCATCATGTCGACAGGCTACGGCGAGGGCGAAAACCGCGTGAGCAAGGCCATCGAAGCCGCGCTCCATTCGCCGCTGCTCAACAACAACGACATCTTCAACTCGAAGAAGGTGCTCCTCTCTATCTCCTTCTGCGCCGAGAAGGAGGGCGACACGCTGATGATGGAGGAGATGAACGAGGTGCACGACTTCATGTCGAAGTTCCACGACGATGTCGAAACGAAGTGGGGACTCTCGACCGACCCCTCGCTGGGCAAGCAAGTGAAGATAACCATCCTCGCCACGGGCTTCGGCATCAACAACGTGCCGGGCATCAAGAACAAGCTGGATGCCGAAGAAGAGTCGCGCCGCCAGCACGAAGTCGAAAAGCAGGAGGAGAACGAAGAACGCCGCGAGGGATTCTACGGAGGCGACAAGAAGGGCTTGCTGCGCAAGCGACCGAAGTTCTTCCTCTTCGGGCTTGACGACCTCGACAACGAAGAAATCATCTCGATGGTGGAGCTGACCCCCACCTACAAGCGTTCGAAGGAGGTCTTGTCGGACATCAAGGCCAAAGCCTACGGCAATGTGGCCATTGAACCCGAAAGCGCACTCGGACAGGCCGCAACGGCAGGCTCGGTCATCTCCTTCTGATCACCGCTCCTCCCCCGAAACGGGACTGCGCCGGCCCCCCTCCTTTATATATATAGTAGCATCCTCACCCCCTATACCCTCCAACCCACATGTCTGACGAGTTGATAGAATTAGCATTCGAAGCCACGCCGAAACTGATCAAGGTCATCGGCGTGGGAGGCGGTGGCGGCAATGCCGTGGGCCAGATGTACAGGGACCAGATACCCGACGTGCGCTACTTGGTAGTGAACACCGACCAGAAGGCCCTGGCCGATTCGGTCGTGCCCGACCGCCTGCAGCTGGGTCCGGGCTTGGGTGCAGGAGGCGTGCCCGAGCGCGGACGGAAGTTGGCCGAGGAGAATGTCCAGAAGATATGTGAGGCACTCGACGAGGAGACCCACATGGTGTTCATCACTGCCGGCATGGGCGGCGGAACAGGCACGGGAGCTTCGCCCATCATCGCCCGCGAAGCCCGCAAGAAGGGAATCCTCACGGTAGGTATCGTGACCATACCCTTCCTCTTCGAGCGCGAACGCCAGATTGACAAGGCCCTCGACGGACTCGACGCCCTGGCCAAGGAAGTCGATGCCCTGTTAGTCATCAACAACCAGCGGCTCTTGGAGATATATCCCGAGCAGTCCGTTATCGAAGCCTTCAAGCGGGCCGACAAGACCCTCTCGACCGCGGTCAGCTCCATCACCGAAATCATTTCGATGCACGGGCGCGTGAACCTGGACTTCGAAGACGTGCGTACGGTCTTGTCTGAAGGAGGCGTGGCCGTGATGTCAACAGGCTTTGCCGAAGGCGAAAACCGCGTGACCCGTGCCATCGACGAGGCCCTCCATTCCCCCTTGCTCAATAACAACGACGTGTACAGTGCCGACCGCATTCTCATTGCGCTGACCATGAGCACTGAGGCGGGCAGCGAGCTGACCATGGCCGAGATGAACGAAATGACAGCCTTCATGGAACGCTTCGGTGCCGACATCCGCACCAAGTGGGGACTGGCCCAGGATGCCTCGTTGGGAGCCAAGGTCAAGGTGACTATCCTCGCTTCGGGCTTCCGCCTCTATGCCAAGAAGACGCGCTCCCGGCAGCCGGAGCCGGAATACCAGAGCACGCCCGAACAGGATGCCCGCCGCAACCGCTATTACGCCTCGACACCCCACAGGACCCGCACGCGTCCCCACGTCTACCTCTACAGTGCCGACGACCTGGACAACCCCGAAGTGCAGGAACGCGTCGATGCCGTGCCCACCTGCTTGCGCACCGGAGCCTACTTGCAGGAAATCCGAAGCCTGGCCGGGACACTCCGCAACAGGACGGCAGCCTCCCGGTCCGAAGCGCCGGACGAATCCAAACCCACGACCATCGTGTTTGACAACGACCATAACCCTTAACATAAGCACAAGATGACACTCTTTGAACAAGTGAGCAAAGACATTGTGGCAGCCATGAAGGCCAAGGACAAAGTCCGCCTGCAGGCGCTGCGCAACATCAAGAAATATTTTATTGAAGCCAAGACAGCCCCCGGTGCCAACGACACACTCGAAGATGCCGCCGCCCTGAAAATTCTGGCCAAGCTGGCCAAGCAGGGACGCGACACCGCCGCACTCTACACCGAACAGGGCCGCCCCGACCTTGCCGAGGAGGAAGCAGCCCAGGCCCAGGTGGTGGAGGAATATCTCCCCAAGGCACTCAGCCCCGAAGAGCTCGAAGCGGAGGTAAAAGCCATTATCGCCGAGACAGGAGCAGCCTCGCCCAAGGATATGGGCCGGGTGATGGGCGTGGCCACCAAGAAGCTGGCCGGACGCGCTGACGGCAAGGCCATTTCTGCCCTTGTGAAGCAACTCTTGGCGTAATTTCGTCCCGCCATTCACCTCCCTACACTCCACCAACAGACCATTCAGAGCGAAATGCAAGAATTTGAACTTATTGCCAAGACCTTCCAAGGCTTGGAAGAGGTATTGGCCCAGGAACTGACCGAGCTGGGTGCCAACAATGTGCAGATAGGCCACCGCATGGTGTCGTTCAGCGGCGACAAGGCCATGATGTACCGGGCCAATTTCTGTCTGCGTACGGCTGTGCGCATTCTCAAACCCATCAAGCACTTCCAGGCCCAGGATGCCGATGCCGTCTACCAGGCCGTGCGCAGCGTCGATTGGAACCAGTATCTCGATGTGACCAACACCTTTGCCGTTGACTCCGTCATCTTCTCCTCCGAGTTCCGCCACTCTAAGTTTGTAGCCTACAAGGTGAAGGATGCCATTGTCGACTACTTCCGCGACCAGACCGGCGAGCGGCCCAACATCCGCATCACCAATCCCGACGTCAAGCTCAACATCCACATAGCCGACGAAGACTGTACGCTCTCGCTCGACAGTTCGGGCGAAAGCCTCCACCTGCGCGGCTATCGCGTGGCCACGGTCGAGGCTCCTATCAATGAGGTGCTGGCAGCCGGACTCATCAAGCTGACAGGCTGGAAGGCCGACTGCGACTTCATCGACCCCTTCTGCGGCTCGGGCACCTTCCTGGTCGAGGCCGCCCTCATGGCCCGCAACATCTATCCCGGTGTGTTCCGCAAGGAGTTTGGCTTCGAGCGCTGGAAGGACTTCGACGCAGAACTGCTCCAACAGATCTACGACGACGACTCGCAGGAACGCGAGTTCAGCCACCGCATCTACGGCTACGACCTCAACTACCACGCCGTCGAGGCTGCCATGAAGAATGTGCGCAGTGCCGGTGTCGACAGCATCGTGCAGGTGCAGCAGCAGGACTTCCGTAAGTTCACGCGCCCCGAGCAGCCCGCCATACTGGTGACCAATCCGCCCTACGGCGAACGACTCACCCCGCCCGACCTCATCAGCCTTTACCAAACTATTGGCAAGAGCCTGAAGCACGAGTTCTCGGGAGGCGAGGCCTGGATTATCTCTTCGAAGGAAGAACTCTTCGAGAACATCGGCCTGCGGGCCAGCCTCAAGGTACAGATCTTCAACGGAAAGATTGACTGCGACTTCCGCAAGTACCAGCTCTTCGAAGGCAAGCTCGGCCAGTACCGCGCCGAAGGCGGCGAAGTCAAGACCGACGAGGAGCGCCGCCTGATGAGCGACCGCACCCGCTTCCGTGCCCGCCGCGATGAGTTCAAGCAGCGCATCACCAACGAGGAAGAGCCGCGTATGCCCTATGAGACCGACGACGACCTTGACCCCGAGTACCTCTTGCTGCGCCGCAAGCACCGCGAGTTTCAGGACAGCCGCTTCGCGCCCCGCACGCCCCGCCCTGCCGGCAAGCGGAGTGAAGGCCGCCCGGGTGGAGCACCGCGCAAGGGAGGACCGCGCCGCGATGGCGATGACCGCCGGGGCGGCAGCCGCGGCGGCATGAAGAAGGAAGGCTACAAGCGCGACGGCTTCCGCAAGGGAGGGCCGCGCCGTCCCCGCCGCGACAGTGAGTAGCAAACGAATCACACCTTAAAGCAAGCATAATGAAACTGAACAAACTGTGGAGCGCAGTCGTGGCACTGCTGCTCGCTTTCCCCGCAATGGCACAGCAAACGAAGCAATACTCCCTCGACGAACTGATGTGGGGCGGCTCCAGCTATTGGCAGCTGCAACCCAAGAATCTCTATACCTCCTTCTGGGGCGACCGTCTGCTCGAAGCCGACGTGGAGCAGATAAGGACCCTGGCCGATGAGAAAGGAAAGAAGGTGAAAAAGCCCGAGGTCCTCTTCACTCTCGATGAGGTCAATGCCGCTATCGACACAGCCAAGTGGGGGAAGGTGTACAGCCTCATGTCCCACCGTTTCCTTTCGGGCAAGGAAACCAGTTGTCTCCTTTCCACCTCCAAAGTCCGTTTTCTCTACGACTGGAAAGCCAAGCAGGTGGTGTGGCAGCAACCCCTGGCCCAACAGACCCAGGCCAGCAAATTTGAACCGCAAAGCCGCCAGACCGCCTACGTGAAGGACTGGAACCTCTACGTGACCCGGGCGGACGGACAGACCCAACAGGTCACCACCGACGGCAGCCGTGAGCTCCAGTACGGCATGAGTGTTCACCGCGATGAATTTGGCATCTACGAGGGCCTCTTCTGGAGTCCCAAGGGCAGCCTGCTCGCCTTCTACCGCATGGACCAGACCATGGTGACCGACTTTCCCCTCGTTGACATCGCCCACCGTGTGGCCCAGCTCGCCCCCGAGAAGTACCCCATGGCCGGCATGACGAGCCACAAGGTCACCGTGGGCATCTACAACCCCGCCACGCAGCAGACCGTCTACCTCCAGGCAGGTGACCCCACCGACCGCTATTTCACCAACATCGCCTGGAGTCCCGATGAGCGCACCGTCTACATGATTGAGTTGCCGCGCACGCAGGACAAGGCCGAACTCGTGGCCTACGATGCCGCTACGGGACAGCGCAAGGCAGTGCTCTACACCGAGACCAACAGCCGCTACGTCGAGCCGATGAACCCCATCACCTTCCTCCCCTGGGACGATACCAAGTTCATCTACCAGTCCCGCCGCGACGGCTACAACCACCTTTACCTCTTCGACACGACAGGCCGCGAACTCCGCCAGCTGACCAAGGGCGAGTTCGAAGTGCTCGATTTCGTCGGCTTCAACACCAAGACCAAGAGCGTCATCATCCGGAGCAACGAGGCCTCGCCCATTCGTTACAACCACTACAGCGTCAGCGTGGAGAACGGCAAGCGCACCCTCCTCGACAACGGCCGGGGCGTGCATCGTGCCCAGCTGAGCGAGAGCGGCGCCTTCCTGCTTGACCGCTGGTCAGCCCCCGACACCTATCGTTCCGTAGACCTCGTGGCCACTGCGAAGCCCATGCAGCTCCAGCTCCACACGGCCCAGAGCCCCTATGCCGCCAATGGCCTGCCGCCCGTCGAGAGCGGTACCATCAAGGCTGCCGACGGCCAGACAAACCTCTACTACCGCCTGGTGAAGCCTGTGGGCTTCGACCCGCAGAAGAAGTATCCCGCCGTGGTCTACGTCTATGGCGGCCCCCATGCCCACAATGTCGATGAGTCGTGGAACTATCTGGCCCGTCCGTGGGAGGTCTACATGGCGCAGCGTGGCTACCTGCTCTTCGTGCTCGACAACCGCGGCTCCGAGAACCGTGGCTTTGAGTTCGAGAGCGTGACCCACCGCCACCTCGGCGACAACGAGATGGCAGACCAGCTCGAAGGCGTGAAGTTCCTCAAGAGCCTGCCCTACGTCGACGGCGACCGCCTCGGCGTACACGGCTGGTCGTTCGGCGGATTCATGACCACCAACCTCATGTGCAGCTATCCCGACGTGTTCAAGGTCGGCGTGGCCGGCGGCCCGGTGATTGACTGGAAGTACTATGAGGTCATGTACGGCGAACGCTACATGGACACACCCGAGGAGAATCCCGAAGGCTACGCGAGCAGCAGCCTGCTCCCCAAGGCCAAGAACCTGAAGGGCCGCTTGCAGATTATCGTGGGCTACAACGACCCCACCTGCGTGCTCCAGCACAGCCTCTCCTTCCTCCGCGCCTGTGAGGATGCCGGCACCCAGCCCGACTACTTCGTCTATCCCGGTGAGGGCCACAACATGATGGGTCAGGACATGGTACACCTCCACGAACGCATCACGCGCTATTTCGACGACTATCTGCGCTAAGCAGCGCGCAGTCTTTGACTCCAAGCCAGCATGTATGGAAATGCCATTTGAGCAGCCTCCCCGGCCGCCCAAATGGCATTTTTTCGTGCTTCCCAGTCCCGTAGCCATGGGCGGCGTGGCACTCTGCGCGGCCCATTTTCGTGCTTTGTCTCCAAAAACCCCTTGTCGGGCTTGGCCCGCCTGAGAGCTTGCCGTAATTTTGCGCACATGAAAGTGAACATCGAGCCTTCGTGGGCCGAGCTGCTCCAAAGCCAGTTCGACGCCCCCTACTTCAAAGCCCTCACCGACTTTGTGCGCAGCGAGTACGCCCAAGGACCCTGTTATCCGCCGGGGCCCGAAATTTTCAACGCCTTCAACCTCTGTCCCTTCCCGCGCGTGAAGGTGGTGATCATCGGCCAGGACCCCTACCACGGTCCGGGACAGGCCGAGGGCCTCTGCTTCTCGGTCAAGGAAGGGGTGAAGATGCCGCCTTCGCTCGTCAACATCTTCCGCGAAATACAGGACGACACGGGCCGTCCCTTCCCCCAGAACGGCAGCTTGAGGCGTTGGGCCGAGCAGGGCGTGCTGCTGCTCAATGCCACGCTCACCGTGAGGGCACACCAGGCCGCTTCCCACCAGCGGCAGGGTTGGGAGACCTTCACCGATGCAGTCATCGACACGTTGGCCACGCGCCGCGACCACCTCGTGTTCATCCTCTGGGGCAGTTCGGCCCAGCAGAAGGGCCGCGTCATCGACCGCAACCGCCACCTCGTGCTCAGTTCGGCCCATCCTTCGCCCCTCTCAGCCTACCACGGCTTCTTTGGCAACCACCACTTCAGCCGCTGCAACGACTACCTCATTGCCCACGGCCAAACGCCCATCAACTGGTAAAGCTTATCCTCTCACCCCCTCATAAACCCATACTCTCCCATGATACTCCAAGTAGGCGACGTCATCCTCACCTCCGAAATACTGACCGAATGTTTCTGCTGCGACCTCGAAAGCTGTCGGGGAGCGTGTTGCGTAGAAGGCGACAGCGGTGCACCGTTGCTGCCCGAAGAAGTGGCCGAGATGGAAAACGTGCTCGATGAAGTGTGGCCCGACCTCAGTGCCGAGGCGCAACATCTCATCGACAAGCAGGGCGTGGCCTACGTTGACTCCGAAGGCGACCTCGTCACCAGCATCGTGCATGGCCGCGACTGCGTCTTCACCTGCTACGGAGCCGACGGCTGCTGCTACTGTGCCTCCGACAAGGCGTGCCGCGAAGGCCGCACCGGCTGGAGCAAGCCCATATCCTGTGCCCTCTATCCCATCCGCGAAAAGCGTTTCGCCCAAGGCCTCACGGGCTTGCAGTACCACCGTTGGGACGTATGCCGCGATGCGGTGCGCAAAGGCCGGGAGCTGAACCTGAAGATCTACCAGTTTCTGAAGGAGCCCTTGGTCCGCCGCTTCGGCCAGGCCTGGTACGAGGAGCTGTGTCAGGTTGCCGAGCAGCTTCAGGAAAAATAGAATATGAACGCCTAAAGAATAGTTTGATGCTGTCGGTCGGGGAATGTGAGGTTCTCCGACACAGCACCTTCATTATGTTACCTTTCATTCTCCCCAGACTTTTCCGTACCTTTAAAACCAGTTCGACACGCTGTAAAACCTCCGTTGCAGTCCCATGCACTGTGGGCTGCTGCCTGCTGCTGACCGTCCTGCTGTCGCTTTCATGCGGCAGGCGCGAAGCACGGCCTGAGCCTTCCGACCCCTTGTTAGACGAAAGCGTGCCCATTACCGAAGTGCCCGATGCACCACGCGAGCAGGTTGAGGCTTTGACCGATACCGTGCGGCTCGACTCGACCGACCTGTCCCGCGACTACCGTTTTACCGACACCTATATCTATATAAGCAAGCCCCGGATGCGGCTGTATGTGCTCACGCCCGATGACAGCGTGCTCTTTTCCTGTGGCATAGCCTGCGGCATCCGTCGGGGTGACAAGCAGGAGGAAGGCGACTACCGTACGCCAGAGGGCCGCTTCCGAATCTCCGGCATGTTTGAGAGTACCGACTGGATTCACCGCACACGCGATGGGCGCGAAGTGAAAGGTTGCTACGGCCCTTACTTTCTGCGCATAGCCACGGGACGCTTTGCCGGCATCGGCATCCATGGCACCAATGCCCCGCGCAGCATAGGTCGCCGCGCCTCGGAGGGTTGCATTCGGGTGAATTCTGACAACATCATCCTGCTTCGCGAACAGTATGCCTACAACGGGATGCCAGTCATCGTGTCGGGCGAACGCGAACGCTTGCCCGACTTCAAGGGGTTGGGCAGCAATCAGCTCGATGCCTCAAAGGCAGACGGGGCAGACAAGGTACAAGGCGACAGCCTGCATCATTTGCCGGGCTACACCACACAAACAACATCGCCTGTGTTACCAACCGACACGTTGCCAGCATCCGACCACCTTCATCCGGCAGATACCGTTTCGCCTACGCTATGACAATGACGAAAAGGTATGAGGCTTAGGAAAACCTGAGCCGGACTTAGGAAAACCTAACCCAGACTTAGGAAAACCTAACCCAGACTTAGGAAAACCTAACCCAGACTTAGGAAAACCTAACCCAGACTTAGAAAAACCTAAGCCAGGCCTTGATGAACCGTATCGTCCTTGTAATGATTTACGGTCATTCGCGGATAATTCCCGATGATTCGCGTTCAAAAGAAGTGGAACGCGAATGCCCACAAATGGTTCGCGAATTGAGTCCGCTCATATTCATGGTCATTCACGGTCGATTCTTGGTGAATCTACCTCAGTCAACCCGAAATTTGCTACACACGAAGGGGAAGTGTGTGCAGAACAGGCGTTTCAGGAAGATTCTTTTTCAAAATTAGATTAAAATATTTGGGTCAAAAACCCAGCTTTTGTACCTTTGCAAACGTTGAAACAGAAAACGGAGCGTCAGTATTTGCAAAGCTCCCGTTACATTTTGAACTCCATAAAGCCATTTTGAGCGTGCAATTCAAGAAATACATAGCCAGTGTGGCGTTGGGTGTGATGAGCCTGATGGGTGCCAAAGCCCAGGACCTCATGCCTGAGCAGATGCCCAGTCGCCCCACGGCAGAAAGGATAGTCAGGGAAGTAGCCCCCTTGACCGATATGGCCAGCCTGGCAGGTACAGCCGAGGCTGAGGCAACCGTGTCGTATAACGCCACATTCGGCGAAAGCGTAGTGCGCACCGCCTTACAATATTTGGGCGCACGCTATTCGTTGGGCAGCAGCGGTCCCAACGTGTTCGACTGTTCCGGCTTCACCAGCTTCGTTTACGGAAAGGAAAACGTGTCCATACTGCGCACCTCGCGCTCCCAGTTCACACAGGGAACTCCCATTGCCCGCATCAAGGACTTGAGGAAGGGCGACCTGGTGTTCTTCGGCGGTCGGGGCAATACCCGTTCGGTAGGCCATGTAGGCATCGTGACCGACGTAGACCCTTCAGGCAACAACTTCTCGTTTGTACATGCCAGCAACAAGGGAGTCAAGGTGTCGGATTCGAGTGAGGCCTATTACAACCGCCGCTATATCGGTGCCCGCCGCATTGTAGAGAACTGATGAAAGCCTTCACCTTCTACGTATTGGCCGCATGGGCCGTATGTCAGGCCTTCGCCCAGTCGCAGGGCCGCCAGCTCCATCTGGCCTTTACCGGAGATATCATGATGGGAACGACCTTCCCGTCAGTGCAGTTGCCGCCCCAGGAAGGACGGCAATTGTTTGTTGATGCCGCCCCCTTGTTGCAGCGGGCCGATGTGGCGGCAGGCAACTTGGAGGGTACGCTGTGTGACAGCGGAACGACCCACAAGAAGCCGTCGGCCATGTGCTATGCCTTCCGCACGCCGACCCGCTTCGCTCCCTTGTTGCAGCAGGCCGGTTTCGATTTCCTCTCTATGGCCAACAACCATGCCAACGACTTCGGCGCGGCAGGCATCGGGAGCACCCGCAGCTGTCTGGACCGCATGGGCATAGCCTACGCAGGTTTGCTTCAGGCCCCCGACCGGGTAGTGGTAGAGCGCGACGGCGTGCGCTATGGGTTCTGCGCCTTTGGCCACAACGGCTACACCCTGCGCCACCAGGACCTCGACACCGTGCGCCAGATCATCACCTCCTTGGTAGCCGAGAGCGATGTCGTCATCGTCTCGTTCCACGGCGGAGCCGAAGGCAGCAAGCAGAACCGCCTGCCCTGGGGCAAGGAGATGTTCTGTGGTGAAGACCGTGGTTCGCTGCGCCAGTTCGCCCATTTCTGTATCGACGCCGGAGCCGACGTAGTCTATGGCCACGGCCCCCACGTGGTGCGTGCGGTCGAACTCTACAAGGAACACTTCATAGCCTACAGCCTCGGCAACTTCTGCACCCCCTACGGCATGAACCTGAGCGGCCTGTTGGGCTATGCCCCCCTGCTCGAACTCACCCTGCACGAAGACGGCCGCTTCGCAGAAGGGCAGATACACTCCTTCATACAGCACAGGGGTGTCGGCCCGCGCATGGATGAGCAGCACCGCGCGGCCCGCGAGATACGCCGGCTCACCCGGCTCGACGTGCCCCACACGCCCCTTGTCATCGACGACAAGGGCCGCATACTCCGCAAGGGACACTGACCAGGACAACACGACTAAACTACATACCAACACATGAACCCCTCGTTATTGGAGGCGCAGGCAGTTGCGCTCACGGCCGACAAGCTCGACCAGTTGCTCCAGAAATTGTTTGACCTGTCAATCTCGGCAGGCCGCCACATCATTACCGCCATATTGGTGTACATGGTCGGAGCCTTCCTGGTGAAGGTTATCAACCGCATGGTACACGGTATGCTCAACCGCCGTCACATCGATGTCAGCGTGCAAAGCTTCGTGCGCAGCCTGGTCAACATCCTGCTCACCGTGCTGCTCATCGTGTCGGTGGTCGGTGCGCTGGGCATCAACACCACCTCGTTTGCCGCCCTGCTGGCCTCAGCCGGTGTGGCCGTCGGCATGGCTCTGTCCGGCAATCTGCAGAACTTTGCCGGAGGGCTGGTCATCCTGCTCTTCAAGCCCTACAGGGTCGGCGACTGGATAGAGGCGCAAGACGTGCAGGGCACGGTGCGCGAAATACAGATCTTCCATACCGTGGTCCTCACCGTCGACGGCAAGCAGGTGTACATGCCCAATGGGTCGCTGAGCACCTCGGTGGTGGTGAACTTTTCGAAGGAGGAGGTGCGCCGCGTGCAGTGGAAGGTCGGTGTGGACTATGGCGAGGACGTGAACCGCGTGCGCGAGAAGCTGCTGGTCCTGTTCCGCGAAGATGGCCGCATCCTTCAGTCTCCCGACGACAAGCAGCCCTTTGTGGCCATCGATGCACTGGCCGAAAGCAGCGTTGACCTCGTGGCGCGTGTGTGGGTCAAGAGTGCTGACTACTGGCCCGTGTACTACGACATGCAGCAGCGCATCTACGAACTGTTCAACCGCGAAGGCATCAACATCCCCTATCCACAGCGGGTGGTGCATCTGGTCAAGGAGTGACCGCAGGCACCCGCTTGTAATCCCAGCTCAGCTGAGACATACGTTCGGCACATGTCCCGAAAGATTCTGCCGGTCAGGCTTTGGCCTCACCTGCGTCAGCTTTCAGGACATGTGCCGAATCCCTATATATAATAAGGTGTGGCACGGCAATGGCCAGGGTGCGTTGCCAATCCGGCCTTTCGGCATCCCCTTGGCGGACCGCTTCAGGCCAATCGGGTTTGTTTCAGGGTTAATTTTTTGTCTTAACGTCAAAAATTGAGCATTTGCGACAAATTTAGTTGGGCTGCATCGCCGGTTGTATGTGCCAATTCTTATATTTGCGGCAGAAAGTCAATAGTGTTTACCTCTTTGACTGTTGAAAGACAAGAAGAGGTGGAATTTCCTGGCAAAACGGAAGCCCTTTCGGAATTTGCCTGACAAGAATAGTAGAACCTAACGCGTTGAAGAAGTCGCTGCTCCATTCCTTTCGGCGACACTTCAGCTATAAATAAGAAAGGAGGCAAGCGTATGAAGAAGGTTTTAAGTTGTTTCATCCTGTGGCTTTGCTGTCAGTGTGTACAGGCGCAGCAGTCCGATGCCGTATACCTCGGCTATTGCGACGGCCAGGTCAACACGCAGGGCACGGGCAAGAGCGGCGTATGTCAGGTCAGCGCAGCCATTTGCCTGCCCAAGGAGTTGCTGGCCATGTACAGGGGATGCGAAATCAGCCAGATCAGAGTCGGCCTGGCTACTTGGTACTCGGAGCTGCGGCCCGACACGCTCACTGCATGGGTTCGCACCTCGCTCGATACAGAAAACGCGGCAGCAGGTTTCCTCACAGATTTCAATTACGGCTGGAACGTCATCGACCTCTCGGAGCCGTATGCCGTTAGCGGCGAAGAAGACCTGTACATCGGCTACAGCTATTGGCAGGACCACAGCATGAACTGCATATCGCTGACCGGCATATCGGTGCCGGGCGGCTGCTGGATAGCCAAGAATGACGTGTGGACCGATTTCTCCTCGAAGGACTACGGCAATGTGTCGGTCGAGGCCGTAGTGACCGGCGATGCCCTTCCTGAGTCAGACTTGCAGTTGGTGTCGTGCCAGACGAACCGAATCTCCGTGAAGCACGGCGATGCGATTCTGGTGTCCGGCTGTGTGCAAAATAATTCGGCGCAGCCCGTCGGCGGATTCCGGTTCCGCTACAGCCTGAACGACGAGGCGCAGGGCGACACGCTGATACAGCGCGAAATGGCCTATCGCGACACCTGCAAGTTTGAGCTGCGGCTGCCCACCGAACGTTTGGCCGAAGGTGAGCGGATGGTCAACGCCAAGCTCACACTGCTCATGGCCGACGGGCGTGAAGACTCCTACATGGCCGACAACTCGGCTGCCTTCGACATGGCCATGTACACCCATTCGGCCAAGGAGCGCAACATCCTGCTCGAACAGTTCACCACCGAACGCTGCTTCTATTGCCCCAGTGGCGGACTGCGCATACAGACCGCTGTCGAGGAGGGCTACAGCGACCGCGTCGTGTGGGTGTGTCATCACGTAGGCTACGGTACGGACAAGTTCACGGTCGATGAGTCAAAGGAGTATCTCGCCTTCTATGGCGACATGAAGTTTGAGGCAGCCCCGGCCCTCATGCTCAACAGGCACTACAATCCCTATTCCTCGAAGGACGGATACCCTGTGCAGAGTGTGGGAGACCCGGAAGACATTACCGCCACCTTCGACTACGAACTGCAGGACCCCGCCTTTGTGAGCCTGTCGGTAGAGGCCTCTGCAGCCGACGGCCAGCTTGACATACACGTCGAAGGCAACCGCTCTGTGCTGTTGGCCGACCTGTCGCCCGATCCCCGCCTCTGCGTGTTCGTCAAGGAAAGCCAGATAGAGCCGATTTCGCAAATGGGAACCTACGAAGGTTTCGTCCACAACAACACGTTGCGCAAGGTGGCCACCAGCGCGTGGGGCGATGCTATCCAATGGGAAGGCGATGACTTCGCAGCCGACTACCGCGTGGCAGTGGACGAGAACTGGAATCTGGACAACGTGCAGGTCGTGGCCTTTGTGTGCAACTACAGCGACGACATCATGAAGCGTGTGGTCTACAACGTGGTACAGTCCCCGCTGGGCAGCCTTTCGGCCATACAGGCGGTTTCTTCAGACCAAGAAGAAGAGCGCTACTATAACCTGCAAGGCATGCCGCTGCCGTCCGGCCAGCTGGAACACGGCATTTACATCAGGCAGACGCAGGACCGCAATGGCCGTACCGTCACGCAGAAGGTGGTTTTATAGGGGTGTTCTATAAATTAGGCCGAGCTGGATGCTGGATTTTTGGAGATGACATTTTGTAAGTGGAGGAAGGAGCATAGCGGGCTATGCGACTGACGAGACTTGCAAAAGGTCGCTCTAAAAAACAGCAGGCAGCCGGAATAAATGAGTTCACTCATGGGGCGTTCTTTAAAACCTAATTTATAGAACACCCCTATAACCCCTCTCCCATGTGAAACTTGAATACACCTATTATATAACCCTAAACCATGTGTTTATGAACAGACCGACTTTATTCTTATGTCTTTGGGCCTGGCTGTCAGCCAGCTTGGCCGTGGCCCAGTCAGGGCAGTATTGCGACACGCATCAGACAGACATTTCCTATTATTCGCTTAGTGGCGATATTTGCGAATATGCCGCGGTGACACCTGTCAGCGGCAAGGCCATCAACGTGTGCCGCAAAGGCGACAAAATCTACTTCCACAACCTGTTCTGCGCACAGGACATCATCCAGCAGCAATACCTCTCGGTCGAAGGCACCGTAGCAGACGGCATCATTACGCTCGAAATGGGGCAGCTGCTCATGACCTACGAAGGCTATGACCTCTACCTCGGTCTGGCCGAGAGCGGCTACGACTCCTACGGTAACTTCCAGGCAAAGATTATCGAGGATGCCCCCTACCAGCTCACCATTGACAGCGAAGGCCGCATCCAGTCGGTCGACAAGGAAGTGTTCCTCGTAGCCTACCACAGCAAGGACGAGGTGAGCTACATCCTGGTGCGCAACCTCGACCTGTCGCCCTATTCGCCCAACATCGTGCAAGTGCCCGACGGACTCCAGACCTCACAGTACGCTTACCGCTACACCAAGGACTATGCTGAGGGTGTCAAGGTGGTGCAGTTGGGCAGCGATGGCAACGACTGTTACATTCAGGGCCTCTGTATCGACGGTGCATGGGTCAAGGGAACTTGGGAGGGCGACTCCCTGATCATTCCCTCCAACCAATACCAGGGCGTGGTTTCGGCCACCTATGTTGACTTCGTAGCCGGCGTGTATGCAGGCGAGAACTTCGTCACCGGAGCCAAAGAGTATGTGCCCACCGACCACTTTGCCTTTGCCGTATCAGATGACCGCAAGACGCTCACCCCTGCTCCCGGCCTCACCATCATGCTGTTGGCAGGCAAGACCGTCTACTCCATCATTGAGAGCCCCACGCTCAGCTATTTTGATGAGAAGCCAGCCACACCCGCCACACCAGAGCTGCTCTATGGACAGGTTGACTCCAGTTGGGGCGGCATAGACTTCAACATCTACGCCGAAGATGTGGACGGCAACTTCATCAATCCCGAAAACATCACCTGGAGCATCTTGCTCGACGACGAAGTCTTCACCTTCGAACCGGGCCTTTACAGCATAGAAGCTCCCATGTCGGAGTTTCCCTACGACTATGTGGACCTGAACGGCGGTACCGAGATCTATAGCGGCGGCGCCTTCCACCATGTCAGCATATACGGTGAGCTTTACTCCACCATTGGCGTAGAGGTATACTACACGGTGAACGGTGAACGTCGTGCTTCTGCCCGCCTCACCTATCCCGAGAACGGTGACGATTCAGCCATTGGAACCGTCGTATTGGGTTCGTCCGAAATCATTTCCGAAACCTATACCGACCTGATGGGCCGCACAGTATCACGTCCGCACAACGGCCTGTACATCCGCACCTTGAAGTTCGCCGACGGCACTGTCCGCAGCTTCAAGACCTTTGTGAAGTAACCAAGCCAGAATAACAAGGTCCGACAACTCGCCGGGTGGGTGAACCAACTCGGCGAGTTGTTTTCTGTCTTTCACTCAATTCATTCAGCCTAAACAGAAAAAACAGGCATAAAGTTTGGGCGAAAAGAATATAATACCTACTTTTGCACCTCGCAAGAAGTATGCATATTAAGTAATAACAAAATAAAACTCCAAACCACAACATGATCGTAGTACAAGTGAAGGACGGCGAGAACATCGAGCGCGCCCTGAAGAAGTTCAAGAGAAAGTTTGAAAAGACCGGTGTCATCAAGGAGCTCCGTGCCCGTCAGCAGTTCGACAAGCCCAGCGTGCTGAAGCGTCTGGCCAAGGAACATGCCGTTTACGTGCAGAAGCTGCACCGCGAAGAGGACTAATCTCTCTCCAGCTTTTGCTGCGCCGACAGCCTACGCTGTTCCCGTTCTTACAAAAAAGAAACGTCCGCCCTGCAACCGTACGGTTGCAGGGCGGACTGCGTTGGTGTGGTTCGAACCCAGATGAGCCGACGTAACTGTTGTTAAAATTTGCATAGGGTGAACTTTTGTTGCCTACAGCCCAATCATCAAACCCTCTTGAACGTCACTTTGCACAGTTGCGATAGTTAAGTGACGGGTGGCCTAAGTACGAGCTAACAAAACAAATTTTGATAGCTTTTTCTTCTCTTTTATTGTTTGATATGTGGCTTTTCTTCTCTTTTTCTCTGGAATTAAAGCAAACTTAACATGCATTAAGTATAATTACCCCCCCCCATTTGCCTCTATGAAGTCCTCTCCCTATTTTTGCCGCCTAAAAGCCTTAATTATTCCGTAGTCCTTGCGCTTGTCGTCCAGTGAACTTGTTGATGTTTTGAGGGGATAGGCGGAGCCGTACCTGTCAGTTGGATTCCATAGAGAAATGTAGCAGGTAACAGGAAGGAAACAGACGAAAGTAACATTATCTTTAATCCAACTAATATGAAACAGAAACATTACTTTCTACTCACATTGGCTTTGCTTCTTTTTGGTGTGGGGGCCAAAGCCCAGGTGTCGCAGGGTGTTTATTACAAGCCTGGCGACCGCTTGAACATGTCCTCGGTTACGGCAGGACAAGAGGTGTTCATCTACTCCATGTACATTAGCGGTGAAACCAACAACTCAGGTTTCATTGTCAACAATGGTCAGAGCAACGCCAAGTTGATTCTTCAGAGTAATCCATCCGCATTTGTCACCAACGACATGAATCACATGTGGGTTGTCAAATCGGTTGCTGATGTGACAAACAGTAGCAATGGCGTGTCTGCGCGGCAAATCACGCTTTGTCGCAAAAATGGCTTGGAGAGCACTCCTTATTATTTAGGTATCGGGGGAGCTACCAAGAATAATCCCATCACCAACGCCCAAAAGCTGAATGTCACTTCGTGGTCGTCTGACCCGTACAACAGCAGTTCAACTAAAGTGGCCACTGATTATTGCGATGATAATGGCGAGGCAACCGATGTAACCACTAATTTGTATTTGGTATCAGCACTTTCGAATGGAAATTGCTTCACTTCTGCAAGCGGTAGCTATGGTTCAAGCAGTGCGGGTTCTCCCATTGCCTTTTATAGCGTGGTGTCGGCAGAAAAACCTTCTACTGTAGTGAATGAGGTTGTCATTTCAGATATGCCCGCAGATAATCGTTGGGCTGCAAATACCAAGTGGTATAGGATAAAGTCAACAGGGTCTGGGTGTTATTGGAGTGTATCACCAGAAAGGACAGACGGCGATTACATCATACTCAACAATTCCACCCAGCCGACAGATGCAGCTGGTTTGTGGTGTGTGGTAGGTAATGTAACAGATGGTTACAAATTTTACAACATGGCCAAGGGTACTGCCTATGTACTTGGTACTTCTGGAAACGGAGATGGGGCTGTGACCAAAATGGTTAAAGCCAGTGCGCCTGAAAATAAGGTGACAACGTTCGACATTTGTTATCCTACATCCACACAGGCTGCTAATGAATGGCGTATTAAAGACCATCTTTCGGCCAATAACTATTTTAATAAAAGAACTAATAGTGTTCTTGCGCATTGGGATAGTGAATCAGCATTGGCAGGTGACGATGGCTCCAAAATGTTTATTGAAGCGGTAGATGATGATGTTGCAGCCAACTATGCCTCATCCTATAAGACTACCATATTGGGCCGTCTTGAAACCTGGAAGAATGTGCCTGCTGTTTGGGAAGGGGCCTCAATGGTATATGAAACCTTGAACAGCCATACTGCTACAGCCATCAATGATGTGTTGGAAGCGGTTGAGACGGCCTGCGATGCTTTTGTTGCAGCAGTCGATGGCTCGAATGTGACCTTTACAACCAAGGCCAGTGACGAGCGCTCAGGTAAAGCGCTGAGCATAGGTACAACTAATGCAGGCTATTGCTATGGTATAAGTCCAAACCATGAGTTGAACGAACTCATTCAGCTCAAAGCGAACAGTGACCTTACCTTCAAGCTCTATAATGAGACAACCGGAAAATATGCCGGTGTCCCCAATGGCTCAGCAACAGCAGCAGATGAAACAAGTGCCACTACGGCTGTAACCGATGCCGGTTTGGCTGGCAATTACAGTTTGCAGATAAGTGGCAGTACAACAAGTGCGGAAGAAAATGTGGTGGCTTTGTTCACAAAGAGCAGTAATATGTTGCACATGTGCAACCACTCATCATTTAAGCTGGCAAATTACGTTGATTTCAACGATGCTGCTTCGCGGTGGACAGTTTCGTTGGTTACGGATAACACGCCGTATGCACTTCGGACGGCTATCACGGAGGCTACTGCTTGGAAGGACGCATTGAATACCCTGTGTACAAACAACAGTGGCAAACTGGTTGAGACCAATTCATATGTTGCAAGTATGACGTCAGCAATTGCAACAGCTCAGCAGGCTCTGGATGTAGCAGAAGGAACGGCTGAAACGCGTGAGGCGGCTACAGCAGCCCTGCAAACCACTTTGGGTCAGGCACAGCAGAACATGCTGAGCGGATTTAATCTGGGACAACGTTACCGTCTGAAGCACAACAGTTCTTCGTGCTATATGCAAGCCAATTGTGTGAAAGTAGGTAGCGAAGGTAACGTGATTATAAACACGCTCGATGAAAACAATGTAGACCAGCTGTTCACACTCATTCCCGCTACAGGCGACAATGAGGGTAAATATGTGATACAGATAGCTGGTAAGAAACTTGTGGAACTTGGCCAGTGGAACACTGATATGGACCAGACAGGCAGCCCCTTCCTGTTTGAGCCGATTGACCTGTTGGCTAGTACGTTCAAGGTAAAAACAAGTAAGGGTTATTTCTCTTCGAACAATGCTGCCAACTCTGCCGGAGACAAAGTTTACACCAATCAGGCGACTGACAACACCAATTTGGTATGGACGCTGGAGTTTGTGGCTCCCGATGCTGCCGACAATACGACGGACAAGAACGAGTTGCAAGCAGAGATGAACCGTGTGAAGCCTTGGCATGATAACAATTATGCCAACTTAATCAATCAGAACACAACGACTCTGCTCGCTTATGGCGATGCCTTGGCCTATGCCCAGGTGCTGCTTGATGACGACCAGACATTGGCCGTAGAGTACACTACTGCTAAGGAACGTTTGGGTGACACATACACTAGTGCACTCACCAACCTCCTGATCGAGGCCAGTGCAAGTCAGCTGTATACGTTGAAAAGCAGCAATAATCTGCTGCTGACAGCTAATGCATCGGCCAGTAGCCAGTCTCCCCTCACTGTAGCTGAGGCTACCGTGAATCCCTATGCCCAGTTGTTCAGCATTATTTCCAGTGGAACGTCAGGCTCATTTTATATCGCCGAAAAGGGAGGTAAACGTATCGCCGTGACCACGGATGTCGATAATCCCTCGTTTGCAGCCGATGGTACTGTGCTGACATTCACGCAAACAGCCGAGGATAACGGCCTTTGTGTGGTTGTGACTACAGAGAATGGCAAGTTGGGTACATCGGCAGAGGCTCCGGCTGCAGGTGATGAAGTGACTACTAATCAGACGGAGGACCGTGTGTGGATTGTCACTCCTGTTAGCAGCAGTTCTGTGGCCAACATTGAAGAATTGCAAACAGCCATCAACAACATAGATACCTATATTGGTACGGGTCTGGGTCAGTACGCCTATAATGGAACGGACAAGACCGCGGCAGAAATTTCTGCAGAGGCCAGGGCTGTGCTCAACGATGCGGCAGCTACTGTCGATCAGATTACGGAAGCAACAAGCTCAGCTACAGCCGTGTTTGACAACGTTACAATTAACCTGCCTAAGGTAGGCAAGCTTTACCGTTTCAAGGGCAAGTACAGCGGCAATTATATGACGGCAGAAACCGCAACACCGAGTAAAGATACTAAAATGAGCATGCAGCCGGATATGGATAAGCGTTCTACCATCTTTATGCTGTGTGAGGGCAGTGATGTTGATGGTGACGGTCAGAATGACTTTAAGCTGCTCAGCTATAACACGGGTTACTACACGAAGAACACCCACAATAATGGGGCAACCTCAACAAGTGCAAATTCTGTATGCATCTATGCAGCAGAGGGTGGTACTTTGGGTTGCTATACCTTGAAAACCGATAACAGTGGTTCCAAATATGTATATGATAATTCATCCGCAGTAGATAGAAATCTCCAATATGTGTCAGCGCGCTGTGATTGGGCCATAGAAGAAGTGTCTTGGCTGCCTGTGCCCGTAACCAACCAGTACAACAAATTAGGCACTTTCTATAGCCCTGTGACGCTGAAAGGTGTAAGTCAATACTATGCTCAGGACGAACGCCTGAAGGTATACACCGGCATTATCGATGAAACCAACAATGCGCTTAAACTGACAGCTGTGACAGGCGATATTCCAGCTGGTACGGGTTATGTAATTCAGTATCAAGACGGAGCCGAGGCTTCCTACAAAGATGGCTGCGTATATCTTGAAATAGCTGACACTGAACCTGACGCTCTCTCCAGTGCTTTGTTAGGTCAGTATGAAACCGTTACAAGACCAACCGTGACCGGATGCGACATCTATACTTTGCAGCTTCCCTCTGCTGAGGCTACTGAACTTGAGTTCTGTCGCTATACGGGGTCAACTGTACAGGGATTCAAGGCCTATCTGCCCGTGCCTACAAGCCAGTCAATTCAGGGACTGATTTTTGAAGATGGCACCACAACAGTTATTGACAACGCCATGGCAGACAAGGTGACTGAGGGAGTCTATGATTTGAGTGGTCGTCGTGTGATGAATCCAACCAAGGGTCTTTACATCATTAACGGCCAGAAAGTTTATGTGAAATGACGAATAAATGAAATGACAATGAAGAAAGCATATATTATTCCGCATTCAGCGGCCATCAACCTCTCGTTTGAGGGAATGATTGCAGGAAGTGAGGTTCGAATCAATCAAGGTGCTTCGGGCTCAAACCAGTATTCTGGAAAGAAAGAACAAGGAATCTGGGATAGCGAAAACAGCGAAATCTGGAATTAGCCATCTCATGTTAGCACTGTTGCACAACAGGTCATCGGTGTACTCAAAAAACTAATGTGTAGAAACTGTGACGATTTTTGTGCGAAGTATTGCAGTACGGATGTTCAGCAGAAACTGATAATCCAATGCGAAGTAGCATCTTAGCTCTTCGCTTTGCATCCCCCTAACAGGAGCGAAAGTCCCTGTTAGTATGAAGTAATTTTTTCTCAAAGCCGGCCGTTCGAAGTGATTTCGCGTGGTCGGCATTTTTATCAATATATCTCATCCACTTACTATAATTGCTAATATGAGGCCACAGTCTGTTTATAGCCTTCTGCTTCTCCTTGGTGTTGCTGATTATGGAGCCAGACGCATTGCGCCAGTTCGTCATAATAAACTTGTAGGCCTTTATACTATTGCAGGTCGCTACAGTACGGGAAATGCCCCCAAAGTTGTCGCAATCTCGTTTTTTTTTACGACTTTGCGACTTTAACCTGACAACCAGAAGCGGCGTTCGAATCGGCTCCGTAACCTGTAGTTCTGGCAGTTATAGGCCGCTGGGGAAGGGGCACGGCAACTTTTCTGGCTTTTCTTTTGCCCATTCGGAAAAAGTTACGATATTCGCCCAACAAACGAGAATGGCCGATGCAGTACATTGAAGATTTCCTGCTTTACCTGTGTGCCGAGCGAGGTTATTCGCAACGTACGGCTGACACCTACGGTGCATCGTTGAGGGACTTCCGCCGCTTCTGCATGTCGCTCGAAGGACAGCCGGACTGGAAGCATGTCGATGCCGATGTGGTAAGGCAATGGATGTCGGCCGAGATGCAGCGGGGCTGTACTGGCCGCTATGTGGCGAAGCAGCTGAGTGCCCTGCGGTCGTTCTACCGCTATCTGCTGCGTATGCAGCGGGTGCAGCACGACCCGGTGCGCCTGGTGAAGAATCCCAAGGTGCATCTGCCGCTGCCCACCTTCCTGAAGGACAGCGAGATAGACCGCCTGTTTGACGATGTGACTTACCCTGAGGGTTTCGAGGGACAGCGCGACAGGTTGGTTCTACTCACTTTCTACCACACGGGCATCCGCCTTTCGGAACTGCGGGGCTTGGATGTGTCGGATGTGGACCTTATGCGCGGCGAGCTGAAGGTGACGGGCAAGCGCAACAAACAGCGCATTGTACCTTTCGGCGAGGAGCTGTGCAGCGCGCTGAAAACCTATGTGGAGCTGCGAGCCCAGATGGCCTGCGCCGACGGCGCACTGTTCGTGACGCTGAAGGGCAAACGCATGACCAAGGTGCAGGTGTATGGGTTGGTGAGGCATTATCTCTCGTTGGTGACTACGCAGAAAAAGAAAAGTCCGCACGTGTTGCGCCATACCTTTGCCACGGCTATGCTGAACCACGGGGCAGACCTTGAGGCTATCAGGGACTTGCTCGGGCATGAAAGCATACGGACTACTGAGGTGTATACGCACACCACGTTTGCTGACTTGAAAAAGGAATACGAACGTGCCCATCCCAGGGCGTAACAAAACAAAAAGGAGGTTACTATGGAACTCAAGATTCAAGCCATCCATTTCGACACTACCGAAAAACTGAACCTTTTTATCGAGAAGAAGGCTGCCAAGTTGCAGAAGAACTGCGAAGGCATCATCAAGGCAGAATTTATCCTGAAGGTGGTAAAGCCGGAAACGGCCCGCAACAAGGAAACCGCTGTGAATATTGTACTGCCCGGATCTGAGTTGCGCGCCGAAAAGGTGTGCGACACGTTTGAGGAGGGCGTTGACCTGTGCGTTGACTCTCTGCTCCGCCAGCTTGAGAAGTACAAGGAACGTCAGGGCAAGTAGTTGCCGGCAGCCTGTGCCGGGGCAAGTGAAGCAATCAGGCACAGGGTGTGGGCGTAGCTGGGGGGCTGGTGATGTACCTGTACCCCGAGAAGAGCCCAACGCGTTTGCCCCACATTGTATCCACTTTTCCGAGGGAAAAATCTGCTTTTCAAAGAAGATATACTTCATCGGCAAAGTAATATATACTTCATCGGCAAAGTAATATATACTTCATTGGCAAAGTAATATATACTTCATTTTTTAAGGCAATAAAGGGCGTAGCCACGTGGCTACGCCCTTTATGGTTTTACCAGCGGAAGTGCAGGCCGCGGGAGGCGGGATTGTCAGTCGGCAGAATCGATGTCGGTGTTTGTACAGTGTTCCAGCATGACGGGCTGCGTGTTCCAATGGAAGGGCTTGTAGGCCGAGTTCTTCTTCACCTCGTTGCGCTTGAAGACCAGGCCGTCCACCGACTTGGCATAAAGCAGGGGTGCGTCGAAGGTGTCGAAGTGGTTGTTGCGGATGACGATGGAGCGCGGTCCCTTGCCGTGGAAGTAGGGAGCGGTGTCTTTCAGTTGCGGGATTTCGGGATAGATGGAGATGACCGCATTGGTGAACTGGTAGAGGCTGGTGAGCGCGTTGATGAAGGTGTTGCCCTCAATGAGCAGGTCGTAGACAGCTCCGCTTTCGTACCATCCGTTGCAGTCACCACACAGCAGGATGGCTGTGCCCGAGGTGTGGTCAAACAGGTTGTTCTTGCACACCGTGCGGCGGGGCGAGCTGAAGAGTGCGCCGCGTGCGCGGTTGTTGCGCACGATGTTGCGCTTAAACTCTACCTCGGGAGTCCATGTGAGGTTTTCGATGCCCCAATCGTCGTTGGCGTTGATTTCGGCAGGCAGCTCGTCGGTACAGGTAATAATCAGGTCGCGGCAGCCATGGAAGGTAGGCTTGTCGGCAGGTTCAATGCGGCTGATGTGGGTGCGGAAGGGAGAGTTCTCCATGCTCTGCGACTTGACGAAGGTCACCTCGTCGCCCACGTCGCCCCAGTCAAAGCCCCAAGCCTGGCCGTGCTCGTAGCGGCAGCGCAGGGTATGGTCATCGATGCGTTCGCGCACTTTCAGGTAGATGCCGTGAATGTTGATGGCATCGTCCATCATGCCTTCATAGAGTCCGTAGTTCGAAGTAATCTTGCCGCGGCATTGTGAAAAGTGCGTGGCATCGGCTTGCGTGGTGAAATAGCGCGCATCGTCCGTCCCGCGCAGGCATACGCCGAATTTGTTCAGGGTGATGTCAGTACAGCGTTGGGCAATGAGTCCCATGCCTTCGGCATAGTGAACCTTGACATCGTGGAGCGTGGTGCGCAGGCAGTTGCGCATGAATATGCCGGGGCAGGGGCGGTGCCAGGTGCGCATGGCCACTACGGTGCCCGGCACGAGGCGGTTGTCTTTCCAGTTCGGTGCCAGCAGCTGTCGGCCGCCCAGGTCCTGCACCCCTTGGGTGTTGATGCCCAGGTCGGCGGTGTTGTATACGATGTGGCGGGTGTCGCGTTCAAAGGCAATGCCTGCCGAAGGCTGTGCCGTCCAGCCCTCGCCGTAGGTTTCGAAGCAGCCGTTTGCCCCTATGCGGTAGTTGACCCAAGGGGCCACTTCGAAGGTGATGCCCTCCTCCTGAGAGTTCTTTACCACCTGTATCTGGGCAATCTGCGGATTGGCAAAGTCGATGGAGAGATTGCGCACCGTGAGGTCGGTATTGCCTGAGAGCACGAGGGGAATGAGCCTGCCGTGGAACATGAGGTCGGCACCGTTGCCCTCGATAGTGAGCTGCTGCCAGCCGCTGAGCAGGATGGCTGTACGTTTGGGCTGGTTCTGGTCGTGGTTGGAAATGTAAAATTCGTAAGCCGTTGCGTCGTCGGCATGGAAGTGGTAGGTGCCGCGTTCGAGTTTGAGCACGACTTTGTCGCCCGGAGCAGTTTCCTGCTTGATGCGTTCGAGCGTCTGTTTCAGTCGGCTGCAAAGGTTAGCGTCGGCCTCCGTATTGGCCTTGATGCCATAGTCGGCCAGATTGTACACCCGCTTGCGTGCCCATGTGGCCGGTACTGTGACGAGCAGTATCAGGGCCAGCAGGCCGAAGCGAAGGATTTTGGTTCGCATGTGTTGCATGATTGATATTGGGGTTTGGTTGTTAGATGGTTTCGGACATTAAGTGCGAATGTATGCCTTTTTGCGCAAAGCAGCAATTCGGGGAGGGTGATTTCTTCTTGAAACTTGATTTGCGTCAAGTAAAAGCCGGCAGAATCGCTTTTTTTGTGTTGATGATGCAAAAAAACAGCTTGAAAGTTTGGTGGTAATCACAAAAAGCGTACCTTTGCACTCGCAAACAGCAAAACAGCGTTTGCAGGCCCAAAGGTGCGTTAGTTCAGCTGGTTAGAATACATGCCTGTCACGCATGGGGTCACGGGTTCGAGTCCCGTACGCACCGCATCTGAAAAGTCCCGAAGCACGAGCTTCGGGACTTTTCTCATTTCCGGTGGACATGGCAAAAAGCAGCGGAATACAAGCATCATTTGGATGTAAGTCATTCCCTTGGCATGTTTGTTGAGAGGGTATACAAGAATTTCTGCTATGACTTTATAGATTTTCATGATTAATCACTATGTTTGCAGCAAATACCAATATTGAAGTTTTTCATGGAAGATATAAATAGGATAAAAGTTGTATTGGTAGAGCATAAAAGAACAGGTAAATGGCTTGCAGAACAATGAGGCAAAGACCGTTCAACCGTTTCAAAATGGTGTTCTAATAAGATACAGCCTGATTTGTCGACATTATCAAAAATAGCAGAGTTGTTAAGAGTTGATATCAGAGAACTTCTAAAAAGCAGTTTATAGTATGGCCAACAAGAATCTGAATAAAGCAAAAGAAGCGAAGAAAGATGAGTTTTACACTCAGCTTGAAGATATTAATAATGAGCTGAAGCATTACCGCGAGCATTTTCGCGGCAAGACGGTCCTTTGTAACTGCGATGACCCGCGTGTCAGCAATTTCTTTACCTATTTTGCATATAACTTCGAGTTTCTTGGTCTGAAGAAACTGATAACTACCTGCTATAAGAATCAGAATGCAGACTTGTTCTCGCAGGGCCAATGCGAGAAAGCGGTCTATCTGGTTTACGAAGGCGATAAAAACGGCAATCACATTCCCGATGCGGAAGAAATAGGTGTGTTGCCTTTGAAGGGTGATGGCGACTTTAGAAGTAAAGAGTGTATTGAACTGCTGAAAGAAGCGGATATCGTAGTTACCAATCCGCCGTTTTCCTTGTTCCGAGAGTATGTGTCGCAGCTGATGGAGTATGACAAGAAGTTCTTGATTATCGGGCATCAAAATGCCATTACATACAAGGAAATATTCCCCCTTATCCAGCAAAACAAGATTTGGTTAGGCTATGGTTTTAAGGGTGGTGCTGGGCATTTTATATCTCATTACGAGGACAACGCCACAGCAGGTGATCATCGTGAAGGCATGATACGTGTCTCGGGAGTAACGTGGTACACTAACCTTGAAACAAGCAAACGGCACGAAGACCTTATCTTATATAAAAACTATAATCCCGTAGAATATCCCAAATATATCAACTATGATGCCATAGAGGTTGGAAAGACAGCCGATATCCCATGTGATTATGATGGCCTAATGGGGGTGCCTATAACCTTTTTGGATAAATATAATCCTGACCAATTTGAGGTAATTGGCAAGAGCTCGGATTTGGGCGATATGACTGAGATTCGTAAAATGCTAAATGCTCAAGGAGGAGGACCTCGTTTTTATATTATGAAGAATGGTACCCCAACAAGAATGTACGAACGCATTGTTATCCGACGTAAAAAAGTACAACCATGAAGGCCGAAGAGATTACAGAGTTATTCCGCCAATTTGAATCCATAGCTAACGAATATGAAGGTGTGGAATGCTGGAGCGCGAGAGAAATGTCCTGCCTATTAGGGTATGCCCAATGGCGTAACTTTGAGAATATCATAGAGAAAGCCAAAGCGGCATGTGAAAATGCCGGTCAAGAAACGGCATACCATTTTGCTGACGTCAGCAAAATGGTCACCCTTGGTTCGGGCTCTCAGCGTGAGGTTAATGACTATATGCTTACACGCTATGCCTGCTATCTGATTGCGCAAAATGGAGACCCACGGAAACCGCAAGTGGCCTTTGCACAAAACTATTTTGCGGTGCAGACACGCCGAGCTGAAATCGTACAGAAACGTATCTTGGAGTACGAGCGCGTTGTGGCACGGGCCAAACTGGCAGAAACGGGAAACCGCCTTTCGGATGTCCTCTATGAGCGCGGAGTGGACAGCAAAGGATTCGGCATAATCCGCTCTAAAGGTGACAAGGCCTTGTTCCATTTGGACACTGCATTACTGAAGCGCAAATTAGGAGCTCCGGACAATCGCCCATTGGCAGACTTCCTCCCGACCATCAGCATCAAGGCAAAAGATTTCGCGGCGGAAATGACCTCTGTCAATGTGCAACAGAAAGATCTTCACGGACAGGTACAAATCACCCGTGAGCACGTGGACAACAATACAGCCGTAAGAAATATGCTGCTGCAACGTGGAATAGTTCCGGAGCTGCTGCCTGCGGGAGAGGATATCAAGAAAGTGGAACGGCGATTAAAATCTGAAGAAAAATCTTTGGCTCAAAAACAAAACGCAAAGAAAACTTCCCATAAACGAAAGGAGTAAGCATGCTGATAGAACTGAAGTCCATAACAATCCGTGACTTGATAGACGGATATATCAACGATCCCGATTCCGGAGTAAAAGGATACCATGGCCAGTTGGACATCCGCCCGCCCTATCAACGGGAGTTTCGATACGACGTGAAGCAACAGCAGGCGGTCATTGATACCGTCCTGAAGGGTTTTCCGCTCAATATCATGTATTGGAGTGTGAGTGAAGAGGGCAATTATGAAATGATTGACGGCCAACAGCGCACGCTGTCTATCTGTGAGTTCTATACCCACGGTTTCAACATAGAGGACAAAGACCGTGGCACACTCTATTTCTCGACCCTAACCAATGAGGAGAAAGCGCAATTTCTGAACTATGAGCTTACGGTCTATTTCTGCGAGGGGACGGACAAAGAGAAATTAGATTGGTTTAGGGTTATCAATATTGCCGGAGAAAAGTTGCTTGACCAGGAATTGCTGAACGCAGTCTATACGGGCCCGTTTGTGACAGATGCCCGCCGCCACTTCTCGAAAAACGGTTGTCCAGCTTACAAACTCGGTGCGGACATTTTGAATGGCACTGCCATTGAACAGGCATATCTTTCGACCATCCTGAAATGGGCGGCCCGCCATGACGGCATCGCCAAGGTGGACGATTATATGGCGCAGCATCAGTTTGACCCGAATGCCAACAAGTTGTGGGCCTACTTCGTGAATATCATCACGTGGGTTCGTTCTACCTTCCCCAAATATCGCCGTGAGATGAAAGGTCTGGACTGGGGCGCGATGTTCGATGAGTTTGGCGATGGCGTGTACGACACCGCTGCGCTGGAAAAACAAATCCACGACCTGATGGAGGACGACGAGATTATGAAGAAGTCTGGCATCTACCGCTATGTGTTGAGCGGAGACCTGCGTGACCTCAGTTTCCGCGCCTTCGACAAAAAGCAGAAGCGCGAAGCCTATGAACGGCAAAAAGGCATCTGCGTACATTGCCACAAACATTTCGAACTGGAGGAAATGGAAGCAGACCACATCACCCCATGGAAGGACGGCGGTACCACCGTGGCAGAAAACTGCCAAATGCTTTGCAGAAATTGTAATAGAATTAAAGGAGGGAAATAGATACCAACTTAAAAACCTAAAGTATGGCACGTAATCAGTCGAATGAAAAGAATTTTAGAATAGAAGTGTGGAAGCTTTGAAAGAAGATTCTGTTAACTTTGATAATTTTGCTGAACAAGCTTTTGAAACTCCAAAGTTAGTTTCCGAATTCAAACATTACAAAGAAACTTATCAGAAAGAACGTAATATTGAGATTGACGATACGTTTGAAACGGAGCCTACGGCAATCAAACGAAGAGCTGCGGGTTCAATGACAACAATTAAACTTGATAAGAACTTTGATATAAATATTCATGGTGGAGAGCAATATATTGTGAGAGGATATGATGAATCACGAGGAATGTATTATTATCAGTTGTTCTTTAAAGAAGAAAGATAAAATATGGTAGAAGAGAATAAAATAATACTCTATCAGGACGACAATGAGATAACTCGTGTGTCGGTGCGCTTTGCTGATGAGGATTTATGGTTAACACAAAATCAGTTGGCAGAAATTTATTGCACTACGCAACAAAACATTAGCCAACATGTGGATAACATATATAAAGATGGCGAACTGACCATAGAGGCAACTAACAAGAAATTCTTGTTAGTTCGTCAGGAAGGTAATCGTCAGGTGAAGCGTAACATAGACCATTATAATCTGGATATGGTTATCGCCTTGGGCTATCGTGTGCAGTCACAAGTTGCAACTCGTTTCCGTCGTTGGGCTACTCAACGGCTTCACGAGTATATCCAAAAAGGTTTTGCCATGGATGATGAACGATTGAAGCAAGGGGGAAACCGTTATTTCCGTGAGTTGCTACAACGCATTAGGGATATTCGCAGCAGCGAGCGTAACTTTTACCAGCAAGTGACGGATATTTATGCTACGGCAACTGACTATGACCCACGCGATGAGATGACGAAAATGTTCTTTGCTACCGTGCAAAACAAATTGCATTATGCAGTTCATGAGAATACGGCAGCAGAAGTTATCTACAATCGTGTGGACAATGAGAAGCCATTTGTGGGCATGACAAATTTCAAGGGTAACTATGTGACTAAGGACGATGTGAAGATAGCCAAGAACTATTTGTCTGAGGTTGAACTCCAGCGCTTGAGTCTGCTTGTTTCCGGTTTCTTGGATTTTGCCGAGTTCCAGGCATTGGAAATGAACCCCATGACAATGAAAGATTGGATTGAGGCACTGGACAACCAGATTATTGCTCATAAACGAAAAGTCTTAATTGGTAAGGGGCATGTTTCACATAAGCAAGCAATTGAAAAGGCTGAAAAGGAGTTCGCCATCTATCGCAAACGCGAAATGGATTTGTTGGAAAGTGATTTTGATAAGGAAATCAAGAAGCTGAAAGATAAAAAGTGATTCTTACTTACTAAATATCGTTCAACGAAATCACGTTGTAATAATTGGATCTCATAAATAAAATACTATCTTTGCAGTGTTCCAATCAGCTATCATAAACGAAGTAGAACAGTGAACTTTTCACGTTGGATTAAACGTTGGACTTTGAAATTCTTGATTGATTAAGATATTGGTGTAGACGGAAATTGGAATTTATGTTCGAGTCCCGTACGCACCGCATCAGAAAAGTCCCGAAGCATGAGCTTCGGGACTTTTCTGTTAGAGTACGCTCGGCATGTGGGTGCGGCTTGCACGCGCCGCATACCCCATGCTGGGTCACGGCCGGAACTTGTGGAGAGATTTTTGTCCCGCGCCGTGTGATTTTCCCGTGCGCCGTATCACGCATCAATCTTCCAGTCTGTAATCGTGTGCTGCTCCATGTCGAAGTTGATGCCGACTTTGACAATGGGCAGCTGGCAGAGGGCGAAGCGGGCGGGGTAGTTCTTGAGATTGATTTGCTGCATGGCGGCTTCGGCCGACTTGTTGAGCTTGAGTTCAAAGAGGTAGAGCTTCCGGGCCGTGCGCAGCACCATGTCTACGCGGCCGGTGGCTGTGCGCACTTCGACGTCTACATAGCGCCCAAGGAGTGAGAAGATGACGTAGAGCAGCTGCTGGTAGTGTCCCTCGTAGTTCGTGTTTTCACACTGCGGGACAGTGAGCAGGTAGGCTTGCAGCAGGCGGAGCATCTCGTCGAGGTCCTCGTGATAGATGGCCTTGAACATCAGTGCCACCGTAGTAGTACCTTTATAGGAGTCGATTTGCACATAGCTCGGCAGGAGGCTTTCCATGAGACCGATGCGAATCTCGGTGTTGGGTATGTCCAGCACATAGAGGTCTGTCAGTTTATCATAGTCCTTGATGGTGAAGTAGCCGCTCTGGTAGAGTAGCGGGATGATGGATGCCATGCTCTCGGTGGGAGCGTCGAAAGCCGAAGCCATAGTGGTTGTTTGCTTGAGCATGGAAGGCACGACATTGAACTTCCGCAGCATTTCGATGAGGAAGGTCGGTGTGCCACTCTCGAACCAGTAGCTGCCGATTTTGTTCTTGGCAAAGGCCAGCAGCAGGCTGAACGGGTTGAATATGTCGGGCGAGGGCCAGGTGAAGTGATAGCCGTCGTACTGCTTTTGGAGTTTCTGGAATGTCTCCTTTATTGTTTGCTCGCTCGTGTGGGCCAAGCGTTCTACGTAGTCAGCCATTTGCGTGTGCACCTCTTCCTTGGTGATGCCGCACATGGCAGCGAACTGCGGGTCCATAGAGATGTTGGTCAGGTTGTTCAGTTCGCTGAAGATGCTGAGCTGCGAGAACTTTGTGATGCCGGTGAGGAAGACAAAGTGGAGGTAAGGATCGCAATCTTTGAGCGGGGAATAGAAGTTTCGCATCACTTGCCTCAGTGCAGGCAGCT
>CALZRA010000011.1 GCA_945828345.1 uncultured Bacteroidales bacterium | reverse complement strand
GTAGCACCATGTTCTTTGGACAATCCTTCTCCTGCGAGAGGATGATGCCCGTCAGACTTTTGCAATCCCAGCCTTCCTTGCCAATCTGTACGAGCAGAATGATGCGCTTGCGCGACTGCGGACGGTCGAGCATGGCAAACTCCGCCCGGGCGGTCTGAGGTGCCGGGTATTGCTTGTTGCCTTCATGGAACTTCAACACCGCCTCTGCCGGGTCGATGCCTTCTTCGGCGCAAATTTGGTTGACAAGCGGATAAATGACTGTTTCAAGCGTTTCGATGGTTCCGCAATATATGCCCAGCTTGGCGCATGTGCCATTGGCATACACGGTGTTTTTATAAAGATGCAGAAACTCCCGCACGCCCTGATCCACTATCTCTTCACGATTGTTGCTGCCGCTCTTTACTACCTTCGGCACTTTGAGGAAGTTGCCTATGCCTTCTGCCAATGGGTAATAGGTAGTGATGTTCGACATCTCGGTGGTGGCCACTGTCTGTCCCTCGGTCACCGCTATCTTGTCCTTCTTGTCTAAATAAGGTGTGCCGGAGAAGCCCAACACGGTTGTGATGGAGCCCTGACTGGTCCAGCGGTTGACCACGGTGCGCAGCTTTGCTTCATTGTCGTTGGCTGAGGAAGCCACATGATGCACTTCGTCAAGCAGAATGGAGAGGTGTGGCAATTTGCCAATCTTGTTGCGCAACTCGTTGGCCACGCGGTCTTTCTCGTCGGCGGACTCGTCGTGGAAGTCATACAACCCATTTGCGCCTTTGTCTATGCGGTCGAGTATCACTTTCTCGGCATTTGTTACAGCCACAAGACCGAAGAGTTCGGCAAGAGGCTCGTGTATGGCAATCTTCTGTACGTTCGGGTTCTTGGTGCGGTTTGACTTGTTGGCACTCTTATTCTCGTCCAACATCTCAAACTTCAACTCGCGCTTCAACTGTGAAGCTGCGGGCTCAGGTATCACCCACGAGGGGTCGAAATCTTGAATGGTGCGAAGGCTTGGGATGACAGAGGTCTTCAAACCGGATGGAACCATGACCATGAAGTTATGAGCAAAGGCAGGATTGTTAGGTTCCTGCTGTGCAAAATACAGGTCGAGGTAGATGAATGCTGCCATAAGGTAGGTCTTGCCCGCACCCATCGGAAGGCTGAATACATAGTCTGGGTAGTTCACTCCATAGAAGATACGATTGAAGATGCTGTCAAAATCTATATTCTGAGGCTCCTCCATCACAGCCTTGCGCAAAGCATCGGCAATTGGTTTCCCTTTCTCGTCCTTCAGCGAAGCAAACTCATAGAGTGCCACAGCGGCAGGAGATTCTTTGAATACTCTGCGTGCGGCGGCCGACAACGGCATGTTGTCAATGTCGTCGTGAGTGAGCGTGTTGAACTTGCCCTGTTTGAAGAGTTCGGCAAGGGACAGGTTCTGGCATTCTATTTTCAGATAGAGGTAGGTCTTGATCGCATCCACCTGCGCATCACGCATCTGGCCCCGCTGCTCTATGTAAGCAATGAGGGGCAAGGCGGTACAATCCGGGCGTGAAAGCCATTGGTCGCGCTTACTGGTTATGATAGGGTAAAACATAGGGTCGTTTGCTTATTCTTTTCGCCTGCGAAGGTATGTTGAATATCTCACAGAAAAGTTCAAACCACGTAGAATATCCATAAATCGGGGAGATGGGCGAGCTTGCACTTGTCAACCCCCATTCAAGCTTCACGCACCTCCAAATGGGAAGTGTCGTACATCACTCTGGCATGGTTGCGCCTGATGACGTCGCACTGCAGGCATTCACCCGTATGCTTGTCGATGACCTGACGCTCCACGATGCCGTTGCGATAGACCACCCCGCGTTCCCGGGAAAAATGTTCGTCGCGCGCATGAATGTGATAGGCACAGGGTAGCGTTTGCATGGCCCGCAATTCCCCACGCAGGTATTCGCCGTCGGTATGGGTCAGGAGCTGGTAGGTGTTCGCGCTGTCGTTGCGGAAGCGGTAGTCTAAATAGTTATAGACGATGCTCGTGCCGGTGCCGAAGGGTATCTGCCTGTGGTAGTCCGGAAAGAGGTCGAGGCCGTCGTGGTGGTGGTGCTCCACGATGGTCAGGTCGGAATGGAGCACCATCCAATGGATGAGGTTGGTGAACTGGCACAGTCCTCCGCCTATGCCGCTTGAGGGCATCCCGTGGGCTATGGTCAATCCTTCCTGATAGCCATGACGGGCATCATCCCTGCCCACCAGATGCCAGAAGGAGAAGGTTTCGCCCGGCCGTATCAGGATGCCATTGACCTTCGGGGCGGCAAGCGACAGGTTCACGGCCTTGTTCTCCTGCAGATGAAGCTCGGTGTTGCCCAGCTTGCGGCGGATGAGCGAATTGTGCCTGTATACCAACACGGGCAACGGCTCAGCCGACTTGTCCTTTGCGAACTTGATCGACCTGAACTTGTCCCTGACTTTTCTGGCCAGGATGCATTTCTCCACAGACAAGCGATAAGCCCACGGCGCTATTTCACAAAACAGTTTTCTCTTCATGTATATGTTTTTTGCTCCTTATCTTCTACATGCTATCTTACGACCCGACAGCCCGAACTGGCTTCCTGACCCATGATCCGACACCGGATGCACCGCCATGTTACACCTACGGCTGAGAGCGCAGACTATATGCGTGGCCTCCCCAGCCATGTGCTTCCCGGCCAAAGGAGTAGTACTGCCATGCCGACAGGAGATATCTTCTATGCCCATAGGAGATATCTTCTACGCCGACAGGAGATATCTTCTACGCCCATAGAAGATATCTTCTGCTCCAGCGTCCAATAACTGCGGATTAAAAGAGACCGGCTGCTTTCCCGGTGTTGGGTGGTTTAAGGGGTGTTCTATAAATTAGGCTTTAAAGAACGCCCCATGAGTAATCTCATTTATTCCGGCTGTCTGCTGTTTTTTAGAGCGACCTTTGGCAAGTCTCGTCTGTCGCATAGCCCGCTATGCTCCTTCCTCCACTTACCAAATGTCATCTCTAAAAATCCAGCATCCAGCTCGGCCTAATTTATAGAACACCCCTTAAGGCTTTGGGTGGACTACCTCGGGCCTTGTTTATAAGGCTGGTTGTCCCGGTTGGCCAATCATGAAGGCATCTCTCGTCCGACCACTTTTCTTCCAGCCGTAAAACAACAAAATGGTTGAAGTGGAAAGCGTTGCGCTGACAGTTTCAGAACCCTGCTGTCTGACTGAACGAATCGCCCTCCAAACAGTGAGGCAGTAAAAACTGTGGCTTGTCGCTTTCGACTTCAACCATGAACGTATGACACACCCTACACGGTGTGGCAGAATAGCGTGGGGTTAGTCCTGAATCAGGTTGCGGCCTGTCATTTCCTTGGGCTGCTCCAGTCCCATGATGTGGAGGATGGAGGGAGCTACGTCGGCCAGCACGCCGTCGGCAACCTTGGCCTGCTTGTTCTGCGTGACGTAGATGAAGGGCACAGGATTGAGCGAGTGGGCCGTGTTGGGGGTGCCGTCGGGATTGATGGCATTGTCGGCGTTTCCGTGGTCAGCGATGATGATGGTTTCGTAGCCGGTGGCGTTGGCAGCCGTCACTACTTCATTCACACACTGGTCGACAGCCTTGACGGCCTTTTCGATGGCTTCGTAGACACCGGTGTGGCCTACCATGTCGCCGTTGGCGAAGTTGACAACGATGAAGTCGTACTTGTCCTCACGGATGGCTGCCACGAGTTTGTCCTTCACTTCGTAGGCCGACATTTCGGGCTGGAGGTCGTAGGTGGCGACTTTGGGCGATGCCACGAGGATGCGGTCTTCGGCTTCGTAGGGCGTTTCGCGACCACCGTTGAAGAAGAAAGTGACGTGGGCGTACTTCTCGGTTTCGGCGGTATGGAGCTGCTTGAGTCCCTTGGCAGCCAGATATTCGCCGAGCGTGTTCTCCACGTTCTCCTTGGGGAAGAGGATGTGTACGCCGGTAAACGAGGCGTCGTAGGGGGTCATGCAGTAGTATTGCAGGCCGGGGATGGTGTGCATGCCTTCTTCGGGCATGTCCTGCTGGGTGAGCACGACGGTAAGCTCCTTGGCGCGGTCGTTGCGGTAGTTGAAGAAGATGACTACATCGCCTTCCTGGATGCGTCCATCGACATTGGCATTGACCAGCGGCTCCATGAACTCATCGGTGTTCTTGTGGTCTTCGCTGTCGGTGTCGTAGCAGCTCTGTACGCCTTCGACCATGTCGGTGACAGCGCGTCCCTTGCCCTCAACCAGCTGGTCGTAGGCTATCTTCACGCGGTTCCAGCGCTTGTCGCGGTCCATGGCATAGAAGCGGCCGATAATGCTGGCTATGTGGGCGCCGTTGGCCTCGCAGACCTTCTGGAGGTCGGCGATGAAGCCCTTGCCGCTCTTGGGATCGGTGTCGCGGCCGTCCATGAAGCAGTGAACGTAGGTGCGTTCGGCCACGCCATACTCCTTGGCTATCTCAACCAGCTTGAAGAGGTGGTCGAGCGAGCTGTGTACACCGCCGGTCGAGGTAAGGCCCATGAGATGCAGGCCCTTGCCGTTCTTGCGAGCATATTCGTAGGCCGAAACGATTTCGGGGTTCTTGGAGATGGAGCCGTCGGCACAGGCGCGGTTGATCTTCACCAGGTCCTGATATACGATACGTCCGGCACCGATATTGAGGTGACCTACCTCGGAGTTACCCATCTGTCCGTCGGGGAGACCGACGTTCTCGCCTGATGCGAGGAGCTGAGAATGCGGATAAGTGGCATCCAGATGGTCCATGAAGGGGGTCGGGGTTTCATAGATGACATCGCCGTGGTTGTGCTTGCCGATGCCCCAACCATCGAGAATCATAAGAAGAGCTTTCTTTGCCATGGGTTTGTTTGCTGTTATTGTTCGTCGATAGCCTTGATTTTGAGGGCTATTTCCTGTTGTTCTTTCTTGAGGCGTTCGATTTTCCGTTCCACGTCGGCCAGGAGGGAGTTGCCCTTTTGCGAACTTGAGCGGAAGAAGGTGAGGTTGGTCTCGTAGTTCTTGATTTCCTGCTTTTTGGCCTCAAGTGCGTTCTGCAGGCGGGTGCGTTCGCGCTGCAATTCATTTCCGCCCTTGTCGGCCACAGTGCGACGGAAGTTGTCGATGCGACGCTTGCCTGCTGACTCGTGGAGTGCATTGTAGATTTTGTCGCACAGCTCGTGGTAGCGACGGTACATCTTTTCCTTCTTGCTGAAGGGCACGTGGCCCACTTCGTTCCAGCGCGCCTGAAGTTCGCGCACGCTCTGCAGCGGATTGTCGCCGGGTTCTTCGACCAGCTTCTCGAGTTCGGCCAGCAGTTCCTTCTTGCTTGCGAGGTTGGCCTCCTCTTCCTTTCGCTGGCCGGCAAAGACTTCGTTCTTGCGGTGGAAGAACTGGTTGCAGGCTTCGTTGAAGCGCTTCCAGAGCGGCTCAACGAGTTTGGCAGCTACTGGCGGGGCGGCCTTCCATTCGCGCTGCAGGTCGATGAGCTTCTGCGTGGTGGCGTTCCAGTCGGTGCTGTCCTTCAGGGCTTCGGCTTTCTCAATGAGCGCGTGGCGAACGGCCAGGTTGGCAGAAAGTTGCTCGCGGTATTGCCTGAAGTAGGCCGTCTTGGCCTGGAAGAAGCGGTCGCAGGCCACGCGGAAGCGCTCGAACACTTCGCTGGCTGCCTTGCGGGGTCCAAAGCCCAGAGACTTCCACTCGGCCTGGAGGTCGAGCACCTGTTGGGTCATTTCATGCCAGGCCGCATGGTTATTGGCAGACTCGATATTGAGTGACTCTACCTTGAGGCAGATGTCCGTTTTGCGTTGCAGGTTTTCGGCATCGCGCGCCTTGATGTTGTCGAAGTGGTCTTGGTGACGCTTGTTGATGACCGTCGAAGCGTCCTTGAACCGCTTCCACACGGATTCGCGCAGCTCCTTGGCCACGGGGCCCACTTCGCGGAATTCCTGATGCAGCTTCTGGAGCTGGTGGAATGCCGAAACGGGGTCTTCGACATCGGCGAGCTTCTCGGCGGCCTCGCACAGGCGGGTCTTCATCTCAAGATTCTTCTTGAAGTCGTAGGCCCGCATTTCGTGGTTGAGGCGCAGCTGGTCGTAGAACTGCTCTACGTAGAGCTGGTAGTTCTTCCAGAGTTCGGTGGCGTTTTCGGCAGGGACTTGTCCGATTTCCTTCCATTCAGCCTGTAGCTTCTTGGCCTCATCGAAGCCTTTGTCGGCCTCGTCGGGCGATACGGAAAGTTCCTTGAAGCGTTCGATGATTTGCTGTTTGCGCTTCAGGTTGTCCTGCCGTTCGCGCTCGGCCTCTTGTGCGGCCTTGCTCCGCATTTCGCGGATGAGGGCCAGCTGTGCCTTGAAGTTTTCCTCGTCGGTGTCGGGGGCGGGCATGAAGGCTTCGGGTGCTCCGCCTTCGGCCACGAACTTATCTTTTGCAGCCACTACTTCGGCGTTGTGAAAGCGGTAGTACAGCATTTTCAGGCGGTCGAGTTCTTGTCGCTCGGCCTTTTCGGGTCCTTCATAAACGATTTGCTTGAGCCGTTCGATGACGTCGGCCTTGCTGGCAGGGTCTGCCTTTTTGGGCTGTTCGGGCTCAGCTTCGGCGGTTTCGTTTGCTGCAACTACGGCTTCGGCGTTTACGTCGGTCGTTTCGGGATTGACGCATTCGGCCGTGGCCTTCACTTCTTCCACTTCAGTAGTGTTCTTGATTTCGTCCATAATATATTGGATAGGGTCAGTTATCGTGCTGCGCAATCTGCAGGCAGCTCCATTAAGTTGCAAATGAAGTTATAATTTTTTTTCCAGCCAAATATTGCTTGCTGTTTTTGGACGGAGGGGGCTGTCAAATCCATGTTTTCCAGCGGAATACGCCATAGAACAGCCCGGTGACGATAATGGAGAGTACGATGACCAGCGGGAATCCCCACCAGAAGTTCTCCATGCCGTTGATGAGGTTCATGCCGAAAATACTGGCTATAAGTGTGGGGAACATGAGAATAATGGACACCGAAGTCATCTGTTTCATCACGCCGGCCATGTTGTTGTTGATGATGCTGGCGTAGGTTTCCATGGTGGAGTCGAGGATGTTGGTGTAGATATTGGTCGTTTCGCGCGCCTGGTTCATCTCAATGGTGACGTCCTCAATGAGGTCGGCATCGAGCTCGTCGACGGGCAGCTTGAACTTGAGCTTAGAGAGCAGGGTCTCGTTGCCACGGATAGAGGTGATGAAATAGGTGAGGCTGTCCTGCAGGCGCGACAGGCCGATGAGGTCTTCGTTGTCAATCTGTCGGTCGAGGTTGCGCTTGGCTTCTTCAATAAGGACATTGATCTGCTTCAGCCGTTTCAGATACCACACGGCCGACGAGAGGAAGAGACGGAACACGAGGTCTACGGAGTCGGTGAAACCCGCGTTGCGCTTTTGCTGGTAGGAAACGAAATCAATCATCATGTTGGTCTCGTAATTGCACACCGTGACACACACGCCCTTGTTGAGGATGATGCCCAGGGGGATGGTGGTGTGCGGCGTGCGCGAGGCCACTTCCTTGACATAAGGAATGCGGAGGATGATGAGTGACCAGCCTTCGTCGTATTCATAGCGCGAACGCTCGTCTTTGTCTCGAATGTCGTCCAGGAAATAATCGGGTACTTTCAGCTCGTTAATCAGGAAGTCCTCGTCCTCGGGCGTAGGACAGGTAACCTGCACCCAGCAGTCGGGAGTCCATTCGTCCAAGGTGCGCAAGGCTTTGTTGTAGTTCCAGTAAGTACGCATAAAAACAGGTCTTTTCGTGGGGATAAAGGTGGAGCACTTTTGTTTGTGGGCATCCATGACAATGCCTGCCGGCGGCGAAACAAAAGCGATGGGGGTCCCCCTGGCCTGTTTCGGGTCGGCATCAAACGTGGGTTTCCGCGTGATAGTCGTCCATTGTTGTTAGTGATGGTTTAACGTCGGCAAAAGTACGAAAACTTTTTTGTTGTAAAAAAAGAGCCCCCATTTTCTTTTATTTTAAGGGGCTCTTCGGTTGGTTCTTCGGTTTGTTCTGCTAAAAATCGTGGCTGGCTGTGGGGGCTATGGATTGCTGTAGATTCCGACAGGGGGCTATAGATGACTATAGACCGGCATGGGAGGCTTGGCTGCGGCTCAATCGTCGCGGGAGCCACCCAGGAAAATCATCACATAATAGATTAAGGTGGCCAATGAGCTGAGCGCAGCTACCACGTAGGTATAGGCTGCTGCACGCAGGGCTGAGACTGCCATGGGCTGGTCGTAGGCCGAGGTGATGCCTGCCTGCTGCAGCCAGGCGGTGGCACGACGGGATGCGTCGATCTCGACAGGCAGGGTAATGACGCTGAACAGGGTGGTCACAGCGAACAGGGCAATGCCTACCAACAGAATGCCGGGAAAGCTCTCGACCAGCAGGATGCCGGCCAGCAACACCCACTGCACCCAGCTCGAAGCGAACGACACAATGGGCACAAGGGCCGAACGCAACTGGAGCGGACCGTAGGCGTAGGCGTGCTGGACTGCATGCCCACATTCGTGGGCTGCCACTGCGGCGGCTGCCACCGAACAGCTGTTGTAGACTTCGCTCGACAGGTTGACGGTGCCGTCGGAGGGGTTGTAATGGTCGGTGAGGTGGCCTTGCACGCTCGTTACCCGCACATGGGTGATGCCATGGTCGCGCAACATCTTTTCGGCCACTTCGCGTCCGGTCATGCCTGAAGCCAGACGAACGGCTCCGAACTTCTTGAACTTGGACTGTAGGTTGGCCTGCACCATATAGCTGATGAGTGCTATGGCCACAAAGAGAATGAGATACATGTTTGCTTCTTTATTTGTTTATTGTCAATACGCCGAATGCTACACAGCCTGTAGCCTACTTCGGCCCATGCAATTTCTGTACCAAAAGTACAGGGGAAGGCGGAGAGCTATGCTTGTCTGGGGCTTTTTGGGGATTGCGCCTTCGGGACGTGCCTGGAACGCTTGTCTACTATCGGCAACGACCTGCGTCTCAAAAAAACAGTTACTGTGTAACTTGGAGCACATTTTCCAAGCCACACAGTAACTATTTGACCCAAGCTGCCTGTTTAGAAGGCCACTACGCCCAGGTTGCGGTCTACCAGGAGGCCGTCGATTGCCTGGAGGTTGAACTTGCCGGCCTTCTTGGCACGGAACTTCAACACGAAGAGGTCGTGGTCGCCTTCTTCGAGCAGGAAGTTGTTGCCACGGTTCACGAAGGTGGGATAGAGTGCCTTCTGGCCGTTGGAGTGCAGGCGGTCGTAGGTGAGGTTCACCATCTCCTTCATGTCAATCAGGTCGGTGCCGACAAATTCGAGTTCGTCGGTGCTGTAAGGCAGGGCAAAGCTCAAGCCGTTCACGTAGTGCAGGCCCTTTCCGCTCACGGTGACTTGCAGCATGTCGCCGGCTGCATAGGTGCGCTTGTTGGGAGTGAGCACCAAGGAACCGGCCACCTTGTCGGACGAGTTGCGCACGCCGCCGTCCAGTTCGGTGGTGACGCAGGAGATGTCGTAGACATCAATCAGGCCGTTCCGGTTGACATCGCCGATGCTCACGTAGTCGAAGTCGCCGTCGCCCTTGCGCAGACCGTTGTAGTTCATGTATGACGTGAGGTCGTTCTCGTCAATGCGCTTGTCCTTGTTGATGTCGCCCTGGATGAAGCTTTCGGAACCGGGCACCTTGAACACATACATTTCGGAACCTGAACCGAAGTTGCCCACAGCACTGTCAATGTGGAACCTCACGTAGCGTGCATTGGGGTTGCCTTCGAAGGTGAACTCCTTGGCTTCCTTGTTCCGCTCCCAAGTGAAGGCTACCGGCTCACTCCAGGTCTGGCGGTCGGTGCTGAAGCATACGCTGCCCGCAAGCAGTGTGCCGTTGCCAGCATCTTCGCGCGGCAGATACTGCAGACGGTCGAGCTTGTTCACCGAACGCAGGTCAACAATCATGTCGAAGGGGACAGCTTCGCCCTTGCCCCACTTGGTGTGCCAGGCTGACTTCAGGTCGAAGTCGAAGAGCTTGTTTACATCCTGTCCGGCCTGGTCTTCGCAGGTGACTTGTGCCTTGATACCCTTGATGGCAAATTCGAGCGGATCGCTTGCGGTGGTGGCATTGACGCTTGCCCAATCGGAGAAGCCGTCCTTGTTGACAGCGCGCACCTTGAAGCTGTAGGCGGTTTCGGCCTCCAGTCCGCTGAAGGTGAACTGCGGGTGCATGATGGTGGAGTAGAGCATACCGTCAAATTCCACCTCGTAGTAGTCGGCATTGGCCACAGGCTGCCATGAGGGGGTCAGACTGAAGGTGCTGCGTCCGTCTTCGCCGACTACGGCCTTGGGAGCCGTGAGACTGCCGCTGTGTTGCAGCAAACGGTCGGCGGGGGCGTAGGCAAAGCCCTGTACGGTCACCTCAACGAGGTTTTCGACTACATTGCAACGGCCGAGCTTGACGAGCAACTGCGGATTCTTGATGATTTCCTTCTTGGCGAATGGAGTGCCCGGGGTGCTGAAGCGGTTCAGGTTGGGCCGTGCGTTGTAGAAGTATACGTTCTCGCCCTGTTCGAACTCAGCGAGTGAGGCTGCGGGGCGCAAGGCTACCGACTTGCCGCCCACCTTGGCTGTCACCTTCTTGGGCTGGCTGCTCACGTTGACACGGAGCTCCGTCTGCTGCTGGGGTTCGAAGCCTTCGAAGCTGCCACTCGTGGGGTTGATGGTGACGGTGAGCTTGTCGCCCTTGACGCTGGTGCTGACCTGCGTGCGCGTGCTGCGGCCGCTCAGGTATTCCTGTGTGGTGCCGTCGTCATCGTAGTGTACGAAGCTGGCCATGCCCTTTTCGGCATAGACCTCATAGGCGCGGTAGTCCTTGCGTATCTGCGAGGGATTGTTGTTGGGGTTCGTCATCGGGATGATGGCATCGGCCTTCACGAACACGGGGAGCTTCCACAGGGGAGCATCGTAGTCGTTGATAATGCGGCCGCCGGCGTAGACATCACCGTTGTAGTAGTCCACCCACTTGCCTTCGGGCAGATAGATACCGTGGCGCACGTCGTTGCCTTCCTTGTCGGCCTGGGTGTCCTGATAGACAGGTGCTACCAAGAAGTAGGGACCATACATGAACTGGTACTGCGTGGCACTGCCCAGGGTGTAGTCGTTGGGATAGTCGAGGAACATGGCCCGAATCATAGGCTTGTCATCGACTGCCGTGCGGGCAATGCTGTAGGTGTAGGGCATCAGCTCACTCTTGAGCTTCAGGTACCAGCGGTTGATGCTGGTAGCCGGTTCGCCGAGCACTTCGGGATATTTGGGGTTAGAGCCCCAACCGTCCATGTTCAGCTCCATGGGCGTAAAGGTCTTCCATTGGAACTCGCGCACGTTGACAGGCACGTTCTTGCCGCCGAAAATGCCGTCTACGTCGGAGGTGATGTTGGGTTGTCCTGAAAGTCCCGAGCCGATGAAGGTGGGAATGTGGAAGCGGATATACTCCCATTCGCCTCCTGTCTGGTCACCGCTCCAGATACCGGCGTAACGCTGCGTACCGGCCCAGCCGTCGAGCGAAATGATGAAGGGACGGGCGTTGGAACCGTAGTAGGGCATGATTTCACCCACATCGGTCACACCGTTCAGGCCGAAGCTGTAGCCTGCACCTACCCAAGCCACGTCGGTCTTGAGCACACGCACACCGGCATCGCGCACTTCCTTCACAATGTCGCGCTGCAACAGGGCTTCGATGCCTTCCTTCGGATGGAGGTCGCTCTGGGTCCACAAACCGATTTCCACACCCTTCGAGCGGGCATAGTCTCCAAACTCCTTGAGGTTCTGTATGTTGCCGTCAAGCGTGCCGGTCTGTCCGTAGCCGGCACCGTAGCCGTCGTTGGGCAGGAACCAACCCAGGGGCATATCGTTCCTGAAATAGCGGTCAATGGCTGCGCGGGCCGAGAACTGGTAGTTGTTCTTCTCACCGTTCAGGCTTTCCTTGATGCCGCCGTTGTCTTTTTGGCTTTCGTTGTAGCGCTTGCCGTCTTCATAGAGCATGAAACCGTTTTCGGCCTCCTTCCAGTAGTCGCGGTTGTAGGCGTTGAGGTGGCCCTGGTAGAAACCGAACTTGGGCAGCAGCACGGGGTTGCCTGTGAGCTGGTAGAAGTCGTTGAGCAATTCCACGGGCTGCTGGTTGACCATGAGGAAGACGTCGAGGTAGTCCTCCTGGTGGGTCAGGATAACCTTGTCGTCCTCCGTGGCACCGAAGTCATAGCGTCCGGGCTTGAAGGTGTGCCACAGCAGGCCGTAACCCTTGGTGCTCCAGTAGAAGGGCGTGGGCGATGCCACACCGCCGTCCACCCAGCTGTTGGTGTTTTCGATAGCAATGGCCTTGCCCTTGTGCGAAAAGCGTCCGTTCTGCACGCCACCTCCGTAGAAGTACTCGCCTGAGCGGGCCTTGAAGGTGAGGGTGGCCGTGTTCTTGTCGAAGCAGATGGGGCTGATGCCTTCAATCACCTTCTCACCTGTCTTGAGGTTGGTAACGGTCATCAGCTCCGTGGCCTTGTCGAAGCTGACACTGATGCGGCTGGTGCTCACGGTGATGGTGCCTGCTGCCGACTTCACCTCTACCGAAAGGGGCGAGCGGCGAGCGTTGTTCACCAGAATCTTGGCGGGCGGCGTGGCCTGCGGGTCACGGATGATGCCGCCGTTGTCGTCGCGGAACAAGCGAAAGATGTTTTCGCCGTAGAAGTCGAGGGTGAGCATCTTGCCGTCGGCATAGGTCAGCTCGACCGTAGTGGGGTTGATTTTCTCGGCCTTGACTATGGCAGCCTGACGGTTGTCCTGCTGCACAATACCCGACAGGAGCGGGAGAGCCTGCATCGGTGCGGGCGCAAAGGTCAGGGCACAGGCGGCCAAGGGCCATGCCAATGCCAATGTGGCGCATTTGCCAGACTTTTCAGACGTGGATTGCTTCATGATGTAGCTATATCTTTTTGATTTCGTTTTAGCGGATAAGGGCCTTCTTGCCGTTGATGAGGTAGATGCCTTGCTGTTGGACGCGATTGAGACGGCGACCCTGCAGGTCGTAGATGCCTTGGCACGAAGATTCGGCGGGCTCTACAGCTGTGTCGATGCCCGACTGCGGCGAGCCATAGGTGGCGGTAACAGTGCGGTGGCTGTCGGCCACGCCTTCATACCCTTCATCGCCCTCCACGCCCTTCAGCACGTAGCCTTCCAGTTCGGGGAAAGTGAGGGTGTGGCTCTCTCCTGCCTTCAGCAATGTCTCGCTGCGTTGCAACTCCGTGCCCGACTCGTCGGTGCACACCACGGTAATCACGAAGTAGGGCTGCACGTAGTAGCGGTACAGCTGAATGGGGTGGCCTGTTCCGCCGTCCCAGCCCACGAGGTTGCCATTTTCTGTGCCATCCCAGTACTGTCCGTTGCTGCACTTGATGTTCCACGAAGTGCCGTCGCTGTTCTTGCTGAAGGTGAACTGCCCGCCAGTCTTCGAGGCGACGGCTGCGGTAGAGCGTTGGAGGCTGGGCACATAGAGTCCGTAGTATTCGTTCTTAATCTTGTAGCTCGAACCTGACTGCTCCAAGGTCCAAGTCGCGCTGGGGTCCAGGTCGAGTGCTTCGGTGGCGCGGTTAATGACCTTGGTATCAGCCACAATCTTGCGGTAGCCGCGGCGTGCGCCGCCATTGGCATCTGAGTTGTCGTAGAAGAGATAGCTGTTGCCCTTCTGAACGGCATCGGTCACCAAACCGGCTGCACGCTTCACACCGGGATAGGCATCGCTCGTGAACACGCAGTCGATGGTTTGGTCTGCGGTGGGGGCTATCACGGTGCCGTCAGCCACGCTGCTGCTTTCGAAGGTGTAATACTTCACTTCGGGAACAGCCACGGTGTAGGTTCCGCCCACAGGTACTGTCTGCTCCACTTCATCGATGATGGCGCCGCGCTGGTCGACCATGCGCAGAATCACGGAGAAGGCCGAACGCTTGTAGGTCACGCGGTAGGTTTTTTCGGCAGTCTTGTCAATGCCCTGAACCTCGGTGTTCTTGAAGGTAGGACAGTGTGCTGCGGTCGGTTCGCCGGCTGCGGCATCGATGCTGCGGGTGAAGGTGCCCAAATCATTGCCCTGATCGTCCACACAGTTGAATGTCACGACTTTCACCTTCAAGATGTTCCAGCCGGCTCCCTGCAGGCGCGGGGCATCGTAGCCGGCATCTCTGATCGTTGCGCCCGAGTTGACCTGTCCGTTGGGCAGGGGGAAGAGGCTGTGGCCGTTCACCTTCAGGCGATAGTCGCCGGTGGCGGGTTCGTAGCTGAGCTGCACGTCGGCTGCCGTGGAGCTGACAGTCACGGGGAAGCCTTGGCGGTCCACATAGGCGTTGGTGGTGCCCACATAGCGGTTAGTGCCTGCATTCTGCAGTCGCAGGGTCTGCACGCCGGTAGTCTCATCCACGCTCACAGCGGCCACACGCCAGGCGTTGGCAGCAAAGGCGTCGGTGCTGTGGGTCAGCAGGCTGGCCGTGCCATTGTCGGCCAGGGCCGTGTGGCTGAAGCCGTCCACGCTGTTGCTGAACACGTAGGTCACTCCGTCTTCGAGCGGTTCGAAGGTGATGGGCTGCGGGTCGCCGCTGCCGTAGCTCTCCATAGGATCAAACTGCCACTGGCCGCCTGCGCCGTCGTTGGGATTACCGTATACGTTGACTGCCATGCCTTGGCCGCCGAGCGAAGAGTTCATATACCATCCTTCGAGCTGGTCACTGCCGATGGAGTAGTAATGGTTGTCGCCCTTGGTGCCGTAGGCCGCAGCACCCAGCACGAAGTTGTAGTGTTTGGTTTCATTGTCATAGTCCCAGCGTCCGCCTGTTCCGGCTGTGGTGGGATTAGGCTTCACCGAACCATTGGGCATGGCCTTGCAGACCAAGGCATACTTGCCGGGGTGAGCGGGATCTTCCTCCAAGCTCCACCACTGGCAGTCGTAGTTGGCATCGCCTTCGGCTGCCTGGGTATTGGTCCACAAGCGGCCCACAGCTATATTGTTGTTGGCATAGGTGTCGAGCAGAGGCGAGCCTTCGGCCACAAGTTCCATGCAGCGGTCCTTGCGCGTATCAGTAGCCCCCGAAATGAGGCGGTAGTAGTACTGCTTGTTTTCCTTGCTCACCAAGGGCATCTCCATGTCGCTCTCGCTCCCTTCGTCCAACATGTAGTATTTGCAGAAGCGGTAGTCGCCGTAGTTGAGCAGCACGGTGTCGGCCGACATGCGCTGCCTGAAGTCCTCAAAGTTGCGGTTGGCCTGCGGTGTCCAGCCGGCTTCGGCAATGGCAATGAGTCGCGGCAGGGCCAGCCATTCCATATATTCGCGGTCGCTCACGTGTTCTGTCCAGAAGGTGCCTTGCACGCCGTAGTCCGTTTCGCTGGGTATGGCCTGGTTGTAAGTTTTTCTCACGTTGTCCGTGCCGTCGCCTGCTCCGGGCGGGTCAAGTGGCGAGCTGCCTTGCCTGCGGTTGATGTAGTAAGGTCCCCACGGCGTGTAGATGTTCTTCAGTCCCAGTTCGGCTGCTTTCTTGGCGGCTGCCTCGGGTCCTGTCCAGCAATACACCAGTGCACCCGTGCTCTTCACGGTTTCGGTGTCGGCACTGCCTGCGGTGATGGCCTCGTTCCACACGGCCAACTTGCGTCCTTTCGACTGTACGAAGTCGGCCATTTCCTTGATGAAGTGGCTCTGCAGCTGGCGGTAGTTGGTCAGCCCCAGCTCCTGATAGCGTGCCTGACATTCGGCGTTGCCTTCCCAGGCCGTAGTGGGACATTCGTCGCCGCCGATGTGGATGGTTTCGTAGGGGAACAATTCAATCAGCTCTTCCAGGATGTCCTTGGCGAACTGCACGGCGGCGGGATTGGCCACGTTCAGCACGTCGCTCGAAATGCCGCCCGTCGACCATATCGTGTGGTTGCCGTTCGGATAGCAGCTGTATTCAGGATAGGAAGCCATGGCGGCGACAAAGTGGCCGGGCATGTCAATCTCGGGTACAATCTCAATGTGTAGGTTCTGTGCGTATGCCACCACATCGCGGATCTCGTCTTGTGTGTAGAAGTAGGGGCCGTAGGGCTCGTTCTTCCAGTATTGCGTGCAGGTGTACATGTCGGTGAACATCACATTCGGAGCAATGCTTCCCACCGAGGTGAGTTTCGGATATTTCTTGATTTCAACGCGCCATCCCTGGTCGTCGCTCAGGTGCCAGTGGAAGCGGTTCATCTTGTAATAGGCCATGATGTCGAGCATGCGCTTCACCTCCTCTACCGTGAAGAAGTGGCGGGCCACGTCGAGCATGAAGCCGCGGTATTCGAAGCGCGGCTCGTCGGTTATGTCGACCAGCGGCAGCGCGTAGACCGTATTCTTGGCTTCATACACGCCTGCCATCACATTGGCGGGCAACATCTTCTTCACCGTCTGGAAGGCGTAGAAGAGTCCCAGCGCATCGTCAGCGGTAAGCTTCACCTGGTCGGCCGTAACCTTCACCTGATAGGCTCCGGCGGCACGCTTCGCGCTGCTGTCGAATTTCACCACCTGCAGCAAGGCTCCCTGCTGCGACTGTGCCACCGAGGCTTGTGCGCCCGCTGCCACGTTGTAAACTTGTACGAAGCGGTTCATCTCGTCCACCATGGCCGCATCGGCATCGGTGTAACTTACTACAAAATCACTTGGAAGCGTGAGTTGGCCTTCCGAAACGGTCATCTGCTTCGGCTTGGGAGTCAAGTTGACAAAGGGTGTCTGCGCCATACCTTCTGTGGCCCAGGCCATCAGGCAAAGCAGCACAATAAGTAATCTGCACTTCATGTTTCTCAGAATATAGACAGGTTAAAGAATATTTGTTGGGGACAAAGATAGTGCAAGGCGAGCGTAGCGCAAAAGAAAAGCTGAAAGTTTTTCGTTTGGCACTACCGAGCCGCAGCCTATCTTATCCAAAGATAGTGCAAGGCGAGCGTAGCGCAAAAGAAAAGCTGAAAGTTTTTCGTTTTGCACTACCGAGCCGCAGCCTGTCTTGGCGAAGCAAAGAAGTGCAAGGCGAGCGTAGTGCAAAAGGGAAGCTGAAAGATTTACATAATAAGGCGGGCTGGAAGCCCGCCCTCCCAGCCATCAGCGCTTCAAGCCGGCTGTTGTCAAGCGAATAGGAGGCGATGGTGCACTGGGAGGGCGGGCTTCCAGCCCGCCTATATGTGTTTAAGCGGGCTGGAAGCCCGCCCTCCCAACCGTCGATAGTAGCCGAGCATATAGCAATCTGCGCCCATCCCAAAACTTCGGGACGGGCGCAGGTTATCGGAGCGCATCAGGCTACAGGCGCTTGATGACATCCTCGGCGGCACTCTTGCCGCGATATTTGTCGCGCATAGCGTTGAGTTTGTAGTGCAGCTTGACGTAGAACTGCCGCGTGTCGCCCTGGCCAGACTGCAAGAAGCGGGAGTTCTCCATGTAGATGAGCGTGGAGCCCTTGATGTTGTGGAGCAAATCCTGGCCGCCCACAGTCACAGTGAGTGCGTCGCCGAAGAAGGTACGCGAAGCATAGAGCTCGGTGTAGTGGGTCAGCCTGTCCAGCTTCAAATTCTGGTAGTTGCCCTTCGACTGGAAGCGGTAGACGGCCGTCAGGTCAATGTGGGCCGGCAACTTGAAGACCTGTGAGGTGACGAACGTGAAGAGCGGGCTGTTGAACTTGCGCACGCCGCCCACTACGGGCAGTTCACAGAAGGTCTGGGTGTAGACGGCCGTGAAATTGGGCTGCCAATACTTGAAGCGCGGGGCCAGTGTCAGGATGCCCTGCATCTGTGTGTACGACTTGTTGAGGAAGGATATCTTCGTGACCGAAGGACGCTCGGGTATGGACCTTCCCCAGTACAGGATGCCGTCCTTATAGTGGTCCACCATGGCCACTGCCTGCACCATGCCGTGAACCATGGTCAGGTTCACCGAATGGATTACGGTGGGCTTCAGGTTCGGGTTACCGCTCTGCAGGAGGAAGCGGTTGCCGTAGGTCACCTTGTTCGAGAGCTGGCTGTAATGAGGCCGCTGCGTCTTGGCCGTGTATGAGCACATCAGCTGCCAGGCCTTGCGTCCCTGTCCGATGGCTGTAGCCACCGAGAGCGAGGGAAAGAGGTTGTCGTAGGTAGGCGACTGGTCGGCTTCGCGCTGCCCGTTCATCCAGTAGTCGTAGGCGGCATGTTCGTAGCGCAGTCCGGCCGTCAGCTGGTAGCGGCGGGCCAGCAGGCCGCTCCACTGCACGAAGCCGGCCACGTTCTGCTCCTGCTGCTTGGTCTGCGAGGCACTCAGGCCGAAGTCGTTGAGCGGTATGTAGTAGTTGTCGTGGCGGTTGGTCAGCTGGTACTGTGTGCCCACACACACCTTGCCGCCCAGCCAGGGCCACTCATAGGCCAGCTTGCCGGCCCAGAGCCTGTTGCGCGTGCGGCTCACCGAGGGGAAGTTGCGGTCCTCATACTCTGCGCTCGTTTCGTTGGTCTGGCTCGTCTTCTTGTCGCCGTTGGCATAGAGGCTCAGGTCGGTGGTCAGCTCTCCCTTGCCCAGCTTGCCCACATAGTAGAGGTTGAGGTCGTGCTGCAGGTCGGCATCGTTCTCTTCCGAACCGTGGTTCACCAGGCGGTCGTAGTACTCCCCATTAGCCAGTATGCGGCTGTCAATGCCGAAGTCCCCATCGCTTTTAATCTCATGCCCCACCTGGTAGCGCAGGCCGAACGAGTGGTTCTCGTTCAGGTCATAGTTGAAACCGGCCGTATAGTCGGCGTTCAGCCGGTTGCCCTTCGAATACTGGCCCATGGGCAAGTACCACACGGTGTCGGGGGTCACGGTATGCTGGTCGGCCTGTGAGTCCCAGTAGTACTTGCCTCCCGACAGCCCTGCGGCAGCGAAGATGTCGAGTCCCTGCTTGCGGTAGTTCACCTTCAGGCGCGTGTTGTCGGCGGCATACTTGCCCTGCCTGTACTCCTGGGTGGCATCGATGCCCCACCCTTCGCCCTTGCGGCGCACCGTGCGTATGCGCACCACGGCGGCCACGTTGGCATCGTACTTCGCACCGGGGGTATGAATCACCTCGACGCTCTTCACCTCGTCGCTGCGCAGCTGCTTCAGTTCGTTGTAGTCGCGCACTTGCCGGCCGTTGATGTAGATGATGGGCTGGCCCTTACCGATCACTTCGAGCGTGCCGTCCTGGTCGCCCTTCTGGACGATGCCAGGCACCTGCTTCAGCACGTCCTCGGCGGTGCCGGCCTTGGCGAGCGGCGTGTTTTCAATGGTAGTGACCAAGGCTCCTTCTTTGAGCTTGGCCACAGGGCGGTAGGCTGTTACGCCCGCTTCGCCCAGGGTGCGGGTGGTGTCGCGTGGCGCCACTTGGGCCTGCACGTTCAGGCCAATGGGTAGCAGAATGAGGAAGATGGCAATGGCCATGAGTATTTCGAGATACTTCTTCATAAGATAATGGTAATAGGGATGTGAGAAACTGTTCTTCTGGTCTGCCCTTCCGTCTACAGGCCGGCAGTGAGTGTGGCGGCCAGCACGGCGGCCACAGCCAGCGCGCCGGGATGTGACTCCATGAAGCGGTGGTAGGCGTCGTTCATTTCGCCGACACTGATGCCCAGCAGCTGCATCTGCGCAAAGAACTGGGGCATGGCGTGTTCGCGAAAGTAGGTGCGTCGCTCCGTGCGGATGATTTCGGGCGCGTCGGCTGCCACGAAGTAGCCCATGCCTCGCTTCTGGTAGATGACTTCGCGGCGTGCCAGCAGCTCATAGGCTTTGACGGCCGTGTTCACGTTCACTTCGAGCAGGGCAGCATACTCCCGCACGCCGGGCACGCGGCTGTCGGGGGCATAGGTGCCGTTGAGTATTTCATCGCTCAGGCGGTCGGCTATCTGGGCGTAGATGGGTTGTCCTTCTTTGAATGTCATGGGATGGGAATTGGTGAATACTGCGACGCGGCAAGGCTCAGAAGAGTTTGCGACGCACAACGGTCATGTGGGTAAACAGGCGGTAGCTCAGCCACGTGAAGCCGATGCCCAGCAGGAACTCCGAGATGGACATCACGGGGACGATGTTGACCAGGAACTCATCGACTTGCTCGGGCGTATAGGAATATTCAAAAAGTCCGGCCACCGTGCCGGCCACGTAAGCTCCCAGCAGGGTGAGGCCCAGACCGCACAGTCCCGTCAGGACAAAGGCTTGCTTGCGGAACACGGCCGAGCCGAGCAAGAAAAAACTGTAGGTCATGAAGCCGGAGGCCAAGACGAACGCCGCCTTCCACCATCCCGGATCCTGCCCGGGGCGGAAGGAATCGCCCATCACCCGTACGAAAACCGTGCCCTGGTCTGCGATAAACTCCCACAGGTAGGGCAGGGCCGAGTCCAAGGGGTTGTCTGACCAGAGGTAGACGAACTGCCGCAGGCCGTCGCCCAACAGGATGCACACCACGTTGAGCAGCCACACGCCGACCGTACAGAGCAGCAGCCGCGCCACGAATTTCTCCATGTTGCTGGCCGGCAGCATCAGGATGGCGATGCGCTTGTTCTTTTCCTTCAACACGTCGAACGTAAAGGCAATGCCGCCCAGAATCAGGAAGACACTGATCATGACGAAGGCACCGGTGGCACTGTGCATCCGGCTTTCCACGAACCAATCGTCGGCTGCGGGGATGTTGCACACACTGTAGAAAATCATGGCTTGGCCGAAGAAGTGCGCCAAGAGGAAGGCGATGCCGCAGTTGAGAAACCATTTATGGTTTTGGCAGAAGGTGATGCGCATCACCTGCGCCATGCGTTTCAGACTGAAGTTTTTCATTTTCAAGGATAGGTTTTAGCAGGTAAGACAAAGGGGCAGTTTTCCGGCTTCGGCACAGCAGAAGAGGAGTTCGAGGTTCAGCGGTGTTTCATCGTCAGGGTCGTGGTTCTCCACCACCACGGCGTGGCCGTGCAGGGTATTCTGTACGAACAGGGCATCGTCGGTAGGCTCGTTCAGGCCCCGGTCTTCGCAGCGCACGGCAGCCGAGATGTCGGCCACGGAGCGGTTGAGCAGCAGGTGCGTGCCTTGGATCATCACCACGTGGTCCAGAAGCATCGCCACGTCATTCACCTGATGGGTCGATATGATCAGGGTACGGTCATCGGTGATGTGGCGCGCCACCATCTGCCTGAATATGCTCTTCGAGGGAATGTCGAGTCCGTTGGTCGGCTCGTCCATCATCAGCAGCCGGCAGCCGGTGGCCAGCGCGAAACACACGAAGGCTTTCTTCTTCTGTCCCATCGACAGACTGTCTAACTTGGCTTTCGGGTCGAGGTCGAAGTCGTTCATGCAGCGCATCAGCACCTCGTAGTCAAAGCGCGGATAGAAGCAGGCGTTGAGCTGCACGTAGCGGTCCATACTGATGTGGGGAAGTTCTATCTCTTCGGGCACGAGAAACATCTCCTGCAACACCTCGGGCCGACGCAGCCTGACGTCGGTGCCCTCAAAGAGTACCGTGCCCCGCTGTTGGCGCAGCAGTCCGCTCATGAGGTAGAGCAGGGTGCTCTTGCCTGTTCCGTTCTTGCCCAACAGGCCGTAGATGTGGCCGGGGCTGAAATGCAGGCTGAAATGCTCGAACACGGGGGCCTTGCGCCGTCCGTAACTGAAGTCTATTTCGCTGATCTGTAACATGGTTTGTTATATCGTATTAGTGTCATAGTTAAATAGTACACCGCAAAAGTATGGCAGGACTTTGAACTGTGCAAGCGAAACGGCAAAAAAATGATTCGAAACGTGCATTTTTTTTGTAGAGACGATATAACGAGGCCGAAAACACACGGCTTATGTGCCTTATACGCCGATTTATGGCTATTTTCGCGGCGTGAAGAACAGAAGCCTTATAGTCCGGGTAGCTTGTGCCATTGTGCTGTTGCTCATGGTCGTGCTGTTGCCCCACCATCATCACGGTGGCGGGGCGGCCTGCTGGGTCATCGAGATATGCGATGCCGACGGCCACGCCAACGACGAGCACACGGCCCACGACCACCACGCCTGTCCGCCCTCAGAAGGCTGTTCGGTGGACTTCACCCCGCACCATGCGCCCACCGTGCGGCCTGCCGAGGCCGAATGTCCGCCCCTCTGGCTCTGGCTCAGCGGCTGCGTGGCCCTGCTGCTCCCCCTGTTGTTCCCGACAAACACTACACCTATATATAATAAGGGGGTCATCCCCCTGCTCGCCGGCTGTGCAGGCCGGTCACTGCGGCGGCGCGGTCCGCCGTGCTTTATGGCGTAAACTGTCACATTTCTATCCAACCATAAAGCAACTTTCATGAAACCTATATCTCTTTTCAGCATGGCCCTCACGGCGACCATGCTCTTTGCCGCGTGCCACGACGGCCACGACCACAGCGGCCATGACCACGAGGCCGAACACCACGACCACGGGTCCATGGGCCACGAAAAACAAGTCCAGCCCCAGGACGAACAAGTCCAGCCCCAGGAAAAACAACTCGGCACTTCGGATCACGAGGGCCATGAGGGCGAAATCACCTTTACCGAAGCCCAGGCCCGGGCGGCCGGTTTGCAGCTCTTTACGGTCGAGCCGGGCGAGTTTGCCGAGGTAGTCGAGGTCACCGGGCGGCTACTCCCTGCCCAGGGCGACGAAGCCACAGTCACGGCCACCATGGCCGGCATGGTCAGGCTGTCGGCCCCGAATCTGGCCGACGGTACAGCTGTCAGTCAGGGCCAGACGCTCTTTGTCATCAACGCCTCGCCCATGGCCAACGGCAATCCAGCCGCTGTGGCGCAGGCCGAACTCGAAGCGGCCCGCAAGTCGCTGGCCAGAGCCGAACAGCTGGCTGCTGACCGCGTGATTTCTACCCGCGAGCTCGATGAGGCCCGCAGCCGCTTCGACATGGCGCAGGCCACAGCCCGCAGTCTGGGCACAGCCGCCCAGACCCGCGCGGTGCAATCGCCCCTTTCGGGCTATGTCAAGAACGTACTGGTGCGCCCCGGTGACTATGTGGAGCCCGGCCAGCCCTTGGCCACCGTGACCCAGAGCCGCCGCCTGCAGCTGCGTGCCGATGTGCCCGAGCGTCATTACGGACTGCTGGCGCAGGTGCGCGATGCCTCCTTCCGCTTGGCCTATGAGCCTTCAACCGCCGCCCACAAGGTGAGCGAAATGGGGGGCCGCTTGGTGTCGAGGGGCAGGACTGTCGGTTCGGCCGACTTCTACGTGCCCGTCACCTTCGAACTGCCCAACCAGGGACAACTCGTGTCGGGCAGCTTTGCCCAGATTTACCTGCTCGGAGCTTCGCGCCAGGGAGTCATCACCGTGCCCAACGAGGCCATCACCGAAGCGCAGGGCCTTTTCTTTGTCTATGTCAAAACCCACCCCGACACTTACCTACGGCAGGAGGTGACCCTCGGCGCGACCGATGGTCGCCGCACTGAAGTATTGTCAGGCCTCAAAACCGGCCAGCAGGTAGTGGGCCGCGGAGCGATACAGGTGCGCTTGGCCGCCAATGCGACGGTGATTCCCGAAGGCCACTCGCATTGAGCCGGGCAGGCCACAGTCACTATGAAGCACAGTATCACTCGCTCTGTGAGTATAATTATAAACTTTAGCCTCCTCAACTTTCGACTCAAATTATGCTCAACAAGATAATTTCCCTTTCACTTCGCAACCGTCCGTTAGTGGTCTTCTTCAGCGTACTGCTCCTGGCCATAGGTTGCTGGACGGCTTGGAAGATGGAGGTCGATGTGTTTCCCGACCTCAATGCGCCCACCGTGGTAGTCATGACCGAAGCACAGGGCATGGCCGCCGAAGAGGTGGAGCGGCAAGTCACCTTTCCCATCGAGACCGCAGTCAACGGTGCCACCGGCGTACGCCGCGTGCGCTCTTCCTCCACCACTGGTTTCTCGGTGGTATGGGTTGAGTTTGACTGGGGCACCGATGTGTACCACGACCGCCAGATTGTGGCCGAGAAGCTGGCCACCCTCGGCGACCAGCTGCCGCAAGGCGTAGGCAGCCCCACCATCGGACCGCAAAGCAGCATCATGGGCGAAGTGCTCTTTGTCGGACTCACCGCCGACACCACCTCTATGGGCCGCCTCCGCTCGCTGGCCGACTGGACCGTGCGCCCCCGGCTGCTCAGTACCGGCGGCGTGGCCCAGGTCACCGTGCTGGGCGGCGATGTGCTCGAATACCAGGTGCGGCTTCACCCGGAGCGCATGCAGCACTTCGGGGTCAGCCTGACGCAGGTGCTCGAAGCGACCCGTCAGATGAACCGCAACGCGGCTGGCGGCGTGCTCTATGAGTATGGCAACGAGTACATCGTGCGTGGCGTGGTGGCCACTTCGCGCACCGACGAACTGGAACAGGCTGTCGTGGCCACTACGCCCGACGGGATGCCCGTACTGCTGGCCGACGTGGCCGATGTGGTCATTGGGGCCAAGCAGCCCCGGATGGGCACAGCCTCAGTCGATGCCCACCCCGCCGTGCTGCTCACTGTCACCAAGCAGCCAGCCACAGGCACCCTCGAACTTACCGAAGCCCTCGACTCCGCCATCAGCCGGCTCAAGCCCGCCCTGCCGCCCGACGTGAAGGTCAACACCTCACTCTACCGGCAGCAGGACTTCATCGATTCCTCCATTTCGAACATCCGCAAGTCGCTCGTCGAGGGCGGCATCTTCGTGGTGCTCGTGCTGTTCATCTTCCTCATGAATGCGCGCACCACGCTCATCTCGCTCGTCACCATTCCCCTCTCCCTGTTGGTCACCCTGCTCGTGCTGCAATTCATGGGCCTCACGCTCAACACGATGAGTATCGGCGGCATGGCCATTGCCATAGGCTCGTTAGTCGACGACGCCATTGTCGATGTAGAGAACGTCTACAAGCGGCTGCGCCTCAACGCCCAGCTGCCTTTGGCTGAACGGCGGCGGACCGTTGAGGTCATCTACGATGCCTCGCGCGAGGTACGCCTGCCCATTCTCAACTCGACCCTCATCATCGTGGTCAGCTTCGTGCCGCTCTTCTGCCTCTCGGGGCTGGAAGGCCGTATGCTCGCCCCCCTCGGCGTGAGCTTCATTGTGTCGCTCTTTGCCTCCACCCTCGTAGCCCTCACGCTCACCCCCGTGCTGTGCAGTTATCTGCTGCGGGGCGACACCATGGCTGCCACACGCACCGAACCGCGCTGGGTACGCTCCATGAAGCACGCCTACGAACGCCTGTTGCAACGCGTGCTGGGCCGCACAGGCCGCTGGGTGCTGGGTGTGACAGCCGCCTTGGTGGTACTCACCGTGGGACTCTTCTTCACGCTGGGCCGCAGCTTCCTGCCGCCGTTCAACGAGGGCAGCTTCACGGTCAACATCAGCACGCTGCCCGGCGTGTCGCTCGACGAAAGCGACCGCATGGGCCTGCGCGCCGAACAGTTGCTGCTCCAGGTGCCCGAGGTGCAGCATGTGGCACGCAAGACGGGGCGCGCCGAACTCGACGAACACGCCTTGGGCGTGAACACCAGCGAAATCGAAGTGCCCTTCGTGTTGCACGACCGCAGCAAGGCCGAAGTCGTGGCCGACATCCGCCAAAAGCTCTCCTCGCTGCCCGGCGTGAACATCGAGATCGGCCAGCCCATTTCGCACCGCATCGATGCCATGCTCTCGGGCACCAAAGCCGGGATTGCCGTCAAGGTGTTCGGCCCAGACCTTACCCAGCTCCACCAGCTCGGCCTGCGCATCAAGGAAGCGACCCACGAAATAGAGGGTTTGGCCGACCTCAATGTGGAACAACAGATTGAACGGCCGCAGTTGGTGCTCAAGCCGCGCCGCGCACTGCTGGCACGCTATGGCATCAGCCTGCCCGAATTTGCCGAATATGTCAACGCCGCCCTCGGGGGCGAAGTGGTGAGCCAGGTGCAGGATGCCGGCCGCACCTACGACCTGACGGTGAGGATGTCGGAACACGACATGGCTACCGCCGACCGCATACGCCAACTGCTCATCGACACAGGCACTGGCCGCAAGGTGCCTCTCAGCGAGGTATGCGAGGTAGTGTCTACTGCCGGACCAAACACCATCAGCCGCGAAAACGCCCAGCGTAAGCTGGTGGTCTCGGCCAATGTCGAAGGCCGCGACATGCGCTCCGTGGTCAGCGACATGCAGCGCGCCATCGGCGAGAAAGTACAGCTTCCCGAAGGCTACCACATCGAGTACGGCGGACAGTTTGAAAGCGAAGCCTCGGCCTCCCGCCTGCTGTTTGCCCTGTCGGTGGTCAGCATCGTGGTGATCTTCCTGCTCCTCTACTTGCAGTTCCGCTCCTGGCGACAAGCGGTGGTGGTGCTGCTCAACCTGCCGTTGGCCCTGATTGGCGGCGTACTGGCTTTAGCCTTTACCGGAGGCGTGCTGAGCATTCCCGCCGTCATAGGCTTCATCTCGCTGTTCGGCATCGCCACGCGCGGCGGCATGTTGCTCGTGGACCGCTACAACGAGCTGTCGCGCACGGGACTTGCGTCCCGCGACTGTGTGCTGCAAGGCTCACAGGACCGTCTCCTGCCCATTGTCATGACAGCCCTCTCGTCGGCCTTGGCCCTCATCCCCTTAGCCTTGGGCAGTGACCTGCCAGGCAACGAGATTCAGAGCCCCATGGCCCAAGTCATGCTGGGCGGACTGCTCACCAGCACGCTGCTCAACCTGGTTGTGGTGCCCGTGGTGTTCTGCTCCACGCGTAGTTTCAAGCAACTTCATCCCTAACACTTCATCACTAATACTTCAAAAGATGCCTCCTTATATATATATAATAGGTGTAGGCCGGCGGCTGGGCCGGCTGTGGCTCTGGGCCGTGCTGTGGTCCTTGTCGGCCACGCTGCATGGCCAGCCGTTAGCCCTGCTCGACACCATTGCCCGCAACAACCCTACCCTGCGTGCCTCGCAGGCCACCCTTCAGGCTGCCGAAGCGGCCAACCGCGCCGACACCCGCCTGCCTGACCCCGAAGCCGAGGTTGCCTATCTCATAGGCTCACCCAGTGGCGTGCCGGGCCGAACCAACGTGTCGCTCACCCAGTCGCTCGATTGGGGCGTGCTCACCAAGCGGCGCAGGATGCTGGCCGAAGCCGGCGACCGCACAGCCGCCGCACAACACCGCGAGGCGCGCCAACAGGTGCTGGGCGAGGCCCTACAGCAACTCGTACAGCTGGTACACGCCAACCGTATGCTCTCCGAGCTGGATTCCAGACTCACCCTGGCCTGTCAGGTGGAACAGCTCTGCCAGAAGAAACTCGAACAGGGAGCACTCACGGAGCTGGAACTGAACAAGGCGCGGCTCAATGTCGCCATGGCCAAGGCCGACCGCCAACGGGCCTGCGACGAACGCGAAACGCTGCTGGCCCGGCTCTGCGCACTCAACGGCGGACTGCCCTTACACTGTGCCGACACGCTCTACACCCTGCCTGCCCGGGAACTGTGTCTGGCAGACACGCTACTCACAGCAGCCCGTTCGGCCGCCGTACAAGGAGCTGAAGCTGCCGTCAGCCAAGCCCAGGCCGAGCTGAAACTGGCCCGGACCCAGCAGTGGCCGACCTTCAACGTGGGCTTTCAGGGCGAGTACATCCGCCAGAACAACTACAGTGGCCTGAGCCTGGGCCTGAGCCTCCCGCTGTGGGGCAACGGACGGGCTGAGGTGCGCCGCCGCAAGGCCGAACTGCTGGCCACGCAGCTCCAGCTGGCTGACGTACAGCAGCAGGCCGGCGCGCAGCAGATGCAACTCAGCCAGACCACGCGCCGCCTGCTGCTGGTGGCCGACGAACTGCGTCAGGGCTTGTCGGCCACTTCAAACACGCAGCTGCTCCAGCGCGCGCTCGAAGCCGGCCAAATCTCCCTGCTCGACTACCTGCTGGAATGTTCCTTCTACTATTCCGCCCGCACCGCCTGGCTCGAAGCCGAACGCGATGCTTATCTGGCCGCGGCCGAGCTGTACGCACTCGGGCTGTAAGCACTGGTCCTGCCCCCAGACTGCCTCACCGCAGCAGGCACTCTACCAGAATGACTACAGGGACATGCTGCTACTACACACCAGGAGGGCGCAACCACCCCACACGGGCCTGACGGCCCGCTACGGATGGTTGCGCCCTCCTTTTCGAGTGACGGTAGCCGGATTCAGTTTGCCACGATGGACTTCGGCATGACCGGCATGGCACCCTGCTGCGTGCACACGTAGGCCGAGGCTTCCACCGCCCGCCGATGTGCTTCGCCCACCGGCTTCCCGCTTAATATCTGCGCCACGTAGCAGGCTGCAAAGGCATCGCCTGCCCCGACCGTGTCGGCCACTTCTACCTGTGGTGTGGGCCGGAAGCTCGCATCGCTCCGAGTGAAAACATAACTGCCCTTCACGCCACAAGTGAGAATGACGGTGTGAAGCCGGGACCAACGCTGCAAGAGCGTGCGGCATTGCGCCTCCATGTTGCCCTCCAGATGGAAGAACCGGGACATCACTTCGATTTCCTCGTCATTCAGCTTGAGCAGGGTGGCCCGCTCCAGGCCCTGGACAATCACCTCCTCGCTGTAATAGTGTTGCCGCAAGTTGATGTCGAACACGCGTTCGGCGGTGTCGGGCATGGTGTCTAAAAAGCGGAATATCGTGGTGCGGCTCTCGTCCGACCTGCACGCCAGCGTGCCAAAGCAGGCAGCCCGTGTCTGGCCGGCCAGCTGCTCCAGCTCTGCCGTCCAGGGTATGTGGTCCCATGCCACATTCTCACAGATATGGTAAGCGGGCACACCTGCGCCGTCAAGCGTTATCTGTACCGTCCCTGTGGGATAAGAGGTGCGCGGCGTGCTGTATTCCAGCCCTTTGCCGCTAATGACTTGCAAGACTTCGTCGCCCAACGGGTCGTTCCCGATGGCAGAGACCACAAAGCCTCTCCAGCCGTATTGTGAAGCCTGATAGGCGAAGTTGGCTGGTGCGCCACCGAACTGACGGCCCTGGGGAAGGCAGTCCCACAGGGCTTCGCCCAAGCCTACGATGATATCGTTCATGATGTTGAATGGTTTGGTTGAAAAAAAGGGCAGCGGGTTGAATGGGTTCGGAACTGTCATCCAACCCGCGGTGCCGTATGCAAAAATAGGTGATTGGCCGCATGGGCAGGTGGATTTCGTGGTGAAAAAGGGCACCAGCCTGCCCGCGCCACATCTTTCAGAAACGGGCCACGGTGGCACCAATCTGAAAGAATGCCCGGTTCTCGATGGGGTTGAACACCGTGCTGACATACACCGGCAGGGTGTAAGTCTTCGTTATGGCGACCTGCCGGAGGGCACGCAGCTCACAGTGTACGATGCCTGCCTTGTGGGCATAGAAGGTGGAGGCGTCACCGTTATGGGAGGCGAGGGTGAAAGCCCCACCCAAACCGAGGTCGAACTGCCAGCACGCATCGCGGTAGACGGTAAGGCCGGCACTGACATAGGTGGAGTAGCGATTGGCCGAATTGTCGGCCCAGCGGTCACGGCCAAAGAGGATGGTCGACCAGCTGAGGGTCAGCGGCAGGCTGGGCAGGTCATGGCCCATGCTGTAGCTGAGGATGCAGTCAAGGAAACGCCCCGTGGTATGGGCCGAATAGTTGAAGAACTCCCGGTTGTTGTAGTCGGCTCCCGGAGAGAAGTTGTAGGTATCCCAGAGCGACAGCTTCCAGCCGCCCACGCAGACTTCGCCAAAGAAGTTGAATTCCTTGTAGTCGCCCGACGTGTTGGTGCCGCCCCAAAGCCCGGCCTTGACGTGGCGGCCCTTGTCGTGCAGGGCCAAGTCGGCGCACAGAACCAGCCCGTCGCTCACCTCAATGCCGCGCCACAGGTGATTGTTGGCCACATCAACGCTGATGTCCACATAGTCGTCGGCCCGGTCGGCAGTCAGGCTGGTCTGGGCGGCAGCCGGACACATCATCACTGACAAAACGGCACCAATCAGCCACCTATGGTAGTTGACAAACCAAGTTTTCATAGAACGTGTCGCCTTACATCTCCAAATCTACAATCACCTTCATGGTCGAAGCCCGGTTCGCGTCGATAAAGCGATACGCCGCATCGTACTGTTCGAGCGGAAAGCGGTTGCTGATGAGCGGTTCGAGATGGACAATGCCACGGCTCACAAAATCGACCGCGGTCTGGTAGTCCTCATGACGATACATCATGGTGCCGATGAGCCGCAGCTCATGTTCTCCCAAATGGAACATGCTCAGTGCAGGGTCATGGGCAAACACGGCCACCACGACGATGTCGCCGCCTTTCTCCACGGTTTCCATCAGCGACCGGATGCTCGATTCGACACCGGCCACCTCGAAGCCTACCTGATAGCCTTCCTCGCCAAACACTTCCCGCACCGCCTCGTTCAAAGGTGTCTGCGCCACGTTGACCGTCAGTTCAATGCCACACTCGCGGGCCTTCTGCAGCCGCAAGTCGCTCACGTCGGCAATGAGCACGCGGCGGGCACCGCGCGCCAGACAGAACTGTGCCACCAAATTGCCTATGGCTCCTGCGCCGCTGACGACTACATTTTTACCAGCCACGTCAGTACGGTTGGTGGCATGGGCACCTACGGCTGCCGGCTCTATCATGGCACCATGGTCGAGGCTCATCCCTTCGGGCAACACCACGACCCGGTCATCGGTGGTAACGAAATAGTCTTGGGCCACGCCGTTGGCTTGGAAGGCTTCGACGCGCAGGTGTTCGCAGACGTTGTACTGTCCTCTTCTGCAAGGACCGCATTGGCCGCACACCAACTGCGGACGTGCCGTTATGGCATCACCGGGCTTACACACGGTCACCTCGCTGCCTACGGCCACTACCACAGCCGAGAACTCATGGCCTTGGACCACGGGATAATAGGTGGCCGGATGCAGGCCGTGGTAGGAGTGTATCTCACTGCCACACACGCCAATGCGCTTCACGTTAATCAACACTTGGTGGGCCTGCAGGCTGCCGGCCTGTGGAGCCTCTACGGTTTTCAACTCGATATGCTTCGGGGATATCAGAATGGCTTGTCTCATCGTTTGTTAGAATTTATAGGGTTTGTGAGAAATGTTGTTTCGAATGATTTCAGAAGAACACAGGTCAGGCTTTTCGCTCGCGCAAGGCGCGGACAATGTCGTTATACTTCTTTCTGTCGAGCCGGTAAAAGAGCATGATGAAGGCGGTGATTATCCACAGGATTCCGGGCACCGTGCTAAAGCCGTGATGGATGACTTGCTGCACCAATTCACTCTGCGAGGCATTGGGCACATAGCCCGCCCAGCCCATGAAGAGTGCCAGCAAGGAGGTGCCGAGGGCCATGCCAATCTTGTTGGCCAAGGAGATGAAAGCGTACTGGAAGCCGTCGTTGCGAATGCCCGTTTTCCACTCACCATACTCCACGCAGTCGGGGATGATGGCGTAGATAGCTGTATTGAAACCCGAGAAGAAGAATTGGGCCAAGGCGGCAAGCACATAGAAGGGCACAGGCGACTGGGTGGGCGAGAAGAAGTAGAGCAGCACCATGCTGCCACCCATCAACACACTGAACACGGCAGCGGCCCACCCTTTGTTGTTCGACCACCTGAACACGAGCGGAAAGAGCGCGGCCCCTACGATGGAGGGCACTATGATGACACCCGAGAAGAACGCAAAGAGGTTTTCGTTGCCCTCTACGTATTTGAAATAATAGATAAGGTCGGCATTACGGCCGTACAGGATAAAGCCAAAAAGCAACTGGCCTACTACGGCCATCAGGAAGGGTTTGTTGTGCAACACGGCTTGCAGCTGACGCTTGAGGGGTATGCGCTGCCGGCTCACGGCGACAGCCACCGTTTCGCGGGTCTTGAAGAAGCAGAACCAATGGCAGAGGGTGAAGATGAGTCCGTAGAGTGCTGCCACGCACACAAAACCTTGTGCGTTACTGAGCGTACCGTCGCCACAGTACTTCACTAACGGCACGGTGATGATGTTGATGATGCCAATGGCAATCATGGCTGCCACCGAACGGCTGGTATTGATTTGGGCGCGCTCGTCCATGTCCTGCGTCATAGCCCCGCACAGGGTGCCGTAGGGCAGGTTCACACAGGTATAGCCCAGCACCAGCAGGCCGTAGGTGAGGCTCATGTAGACAATCTTGCCGGTATAGCTCATATCGGGATGTGCCCAGAAGCAGAGTACCAGCACAACGGCCGTTATGGGCGCGCCAAACAACAGCCAGGGGCGGTAACGGCCCCAGTGAGAGCGGGTGCGGTCGCTCAGGCTGCCTATGACGGGGTCGTTGACGGCATCCCAAATGCGCGATATGAGCATCAGGGTGGCTACTGCTCCCATGCCTATGCCGAACACGTCGGTATAGAAGATCATAAGGAAGGCCACGACAAACGACCAGCTGAAATTGCAGCCCACATCGCCGAAGCCGTAGGCTATTTTACTGATAAGGGGTACTTTACCCTCAGGGGCGACAGAAGGATTCTGTTTCATGGTATGATAATTTAAGGTTAAGACTCTATGGGACATTGCGCGCCGGAGCGGTCTGACTGTTTGCAGGTGCTGCAAGGCGTGGCAGAGCTATGCCATCCCGCTGTTTGCATTGCAAAAGTAGAGGCGGCCAGACGCGGGGGCAACCTGTTTCTTCTAAAGTTTTTTTGCAACCGTTCCCGCAACCGTTCCCATTTTCCGCAACCGTTCCCATGCCAGTTCCCAAACATTTTCCCAAATTTGCCACGGCAACTGAAAAGACGCGGCAAGGGCTGTGTCTGACTGTCAGCCTGCAACCTTAACTCCTACAGGCCTCAACCATGAAATACGTAACGATTATTGACATTGCCAACGAGCTGGGCGTGTCGAAAAGCACCGTCTCGCGAGCCTTGGCCGGCGATGCGCAAAACGTCAAGCCCGAAACGATGAAGCTGGTGTGTGAAACGGCACAGCGCATGGGGTACCGGCGCAACGAAGCTGCCGTGAACCTGCGGCGTCAGTTATCCAAGACCATTGGCATTGTCATTCCCGAAGTGGTCACCTCGTTCTTTATGAGCTTCATCCAGTGGGCACAGCGCGACCTGAGACAGCAGGGCTACCGCACCATTATTGCGGTATCGAATGAGGAGGTGACGCAGGAGCGCGAATGCCTTCAGATGCTGGAACAGTGCCGGGTTGACGGCATACTGATGAGTGTCTGCCACCAGTCGGCCAATGCTGCACTCTATCAGGAAATCATGTCGCGCGGCATCCCGATGGTGTTTTTCGACCGTCAGGTGTGTGGAGTCGAAGCCTCTCAGGTACACATCGACGACGTGTCGGCATCGGTGTTTATGGTCGAAAAGCTCATACGGAGCGGTTGCCGCCGCATCGTTCACCTGCTTGGACCCGAACACATTGGCAATGCGACCGACAGGCTGCGGGGCTACCGCGAAGTGTTGGAGAAGTTCAAGCTGCCCTACAACCCACAGTATATTGTGGCGGGCGGACTAAGTGCCGACGAGGGAGCGCAGGCCATGGAGGAGTTCTTGCAGCGGGGGCTGGCCTTCGATGCCGTATTCGGATTTACCGAAACGTCGGTGCTGGGGGCCAAGAGCGTGTTGCAGCGAATGAACTTCCGCATCCCCGACGACGTGTCGCTGTGCTGCATTTCGGGCACAACACTCTGTACCCTGGTCCACCCTACCCTCTCAGCCGTAGAGCAACCCACTGAGGAGATGGCTCACACCGCCTGCCGGCTGCTGCTGGAACAGTTGGCCACGCCCGGACAGTGCCGTCCGCAAACCGTCGTGCTGCATGGCGAAGTGGTGGTGAGAGAATCGACCAAGGCCGTTCAAGCCCAGGCTTAGACGACCGAAAACGGCCTCCAGACACGCCGCAACCCCCGGCTCGGGCCGACCCTGCACATTTTTTCGGAGACTTCTTTGGCCAATAGGCAAATTAGTTCTACTTTTGCACCGCTTTTCCCCCCAGCCGCTGTCGGGATGCAGTGTTCCCCGTTAAGCTGGGGCGGGACGGACAACAATACTTTAATTATCCATCAACCAATGGCAGATTTAATTAAAATTGCTGAGGAAGCTTTTGCCACCGGTAAGCAGCACCCCAAGTTCAAGGCTGGTGACACCATTACTGTGGCATACAAAATCGTCGAAGGCAACAAGGAGCGTATACAGCTGTATCGCGGTGTTGTCATCAAAATCAACGGCCACCAAGAGAAGAAGCGCTTCACCGTGCGCAAGATGTCGGGCTCTGTCGGCGTAGAACGTATTTTCCCGCTCGAATCGCCCAACATCGAAAGCATCGAAATCAACAAGGTGGGCAAAGTGCGTCGCGCCAAGCTCTACTACCTCCGTGCCCTCACCGGCAAGAAGGCCCGTATCAAGGAAAAGCGCGGTGCTGTCAAGAACGATTAAGGCGCTGCCAAGCATCTTGCAGAAAAGCAAACCCCATAAAAGAGGCTGCCACTCAGGTGGAAGTCTCTTTTTTGGTTAAGGGGTGTTCTATAAATTAGGCCGAGCTGGATGCTGGATTTTTAGAGATGACATT
>CALZRA010000010.1 GCA_945828345.1 uncultured Bacteroidales bacterium | reverse complement strand
GTTAGTAAAGATTGGTTGTCGGGAGACAATCAATTTTTTTATTTTATCCCCTTCTAAACCATGTGACAGCAACCTCAAATCCTGATTTCCACTCGAACTATGAATGTAGACGTAAGAAATATCGTGCAGGGCATGGGCTATGACGCGCTCACAGCCATGCAAAGTGCCATGTGCCAGGCCGGACAGACTGCCGGCGGCGTGGTCTTGCTCTCACCTACGGGTTCGGGCAAGACGCTGGCGTTCCTCTTGCCCTTGGCCTCGCGTATAGACGAAACGAGCGACAGGCTCCAGGCTGTGGTCATCGTGCCCACGCGTGAGCTTGCGCAACAGAACGAGGCTGTGCTGCGGCAGATGAAACTGCCCGTCCGCTCGCTCTGCCTGTATGGCGGCCGCCCCACCATGGAAGAGCACCGCAGCCTGCGCGCCCTGTGTCCGCAGGTGGTGTTTGCCACTCCCGGCCGCCTCTGCGACCATTTGGACAAGGGCAACTTGGACGTGCAGGCGGTGGACGTGCTGGTCATGGACGAGTTTGACAAATGCCTGGAACTGGGCTTTGAGCAGCAAATGAGCTACGCCATGGGCCACCTGAAACAGGCCGGCAGCCTGTGGCTCATCTCGGCCACAAGGGCTGCGGCCATTCCTGAGTTCATGCGCCACACCGCCGCAGTGCGCTGCACCACGCTCGACTACCTGCAACAGGCCGAAGCCGAAACGGAGGGACGCCTGCAAACGTTCGCCGTGACATCGCCTCAAAAGGACAAACTGGCGACACTCGAACAACTGCTGCTGCACCTGCAAGGCCGCGCGGCCATCGTGTTTGTGGCTCACCGCGAGAGTGTGGAGCGCGTGTCGAAGTTTTTAAAGGAAAAACGCTTTGCCGTGCAAGCCTACCACGGAGGCATGGAACAGGAAGACCGCGAACGCGCACTCTACAAGTTCCGCTGCGGTGCAGCCAATGTCTTGGTCAGTACCGACTTGGCAGCCCGCGGACTGGACATTCCCGAGGTGCGCGCTGTCATACACTATCACCTGCCGCTCAAGGCGGAGGAATACACGCACCGCAACGGACGCACCGCGCGGTGGCAGGCCGAAGGGGCTGTCTATCTGATTACCGGACCTGAAGAGTCATTGCCCGACTTTGCCGCCGATGCCGAACCGCTCCCGCTTGCAGCCGAGCCTCACCAGGCCCCGGTGCCAGCTGCCTATGCTCCTATATATATAGGACGCGGCAAGCGCGACAAGCTGAGCAAGGCCGACGTGTTGGGATTCCTATGCAAAAAAGGCGGCCTGCAGGCCGCCCATATCGGACGCATCGACGTAGGTCCGCACTATGCCTACGCAGCAGTCAAGCGCACCCAGCTCAAACAGCTGCTTTCGCGCATTGCAGGAGAAAAAATCAAAGGGATGAAAACGCTCATCGAAGAGATGCGCTTTCAATAAACGCCCCAGGCCGTGAGGCAGCCACCGTTCCCCGCTGTTCAGCAGCGGGGCGATGCCTCCAGCCAGCTTCCGCCCGCTATCAGTCAGCCACCGCCCCGCCGTCAAGCAGCCACCGTTTCCCGCTGTTTGGCAGCGGGGCGTTGCTTCCTACCCTTCCCCGCAGGGCGGAACCACCAGCGTCTCGTCGCGCCACTCGGTAAAGGCCAGCTCAGCAGTCAAGGGCGCATAGCCGCACACACGGCCTTGCGCGTCGAAGCTGACAACCTGGCGGGCCAGCCGGGTGCCGTCGGGCAGCTGGATATGGGCATAGGCCACCTGTCGGAACCGGGCTTTCATCGGAAATGCGGCTTTTGTTCTTCCTGCCGTTCGGCCTTCAACAGGCTGTCGCGCAAACGCTGCTGCGGCGGACGGGCCAACTGAATCAGGGTATCACGCCGCATGCTGTCGTTCGCCTGAACGTCCAACGAATCGGCCGCAGCCGGTTGCGCTGCCTCCGATGCTGGCTTTTCCTCCTTGACACGCACCCGTTGCAGCTGCAAGTCACTGATGGTGAACAGGCAAGGACGGTCGGTCCAGGGCGAAACGAGGTAGACAAAACCCTGAATGCTCTTGACCTTGCGTGCCGAATGGATGCGCACTGAAATGGTCTGGTTGCCCGTTGCATAGAGCAGCTGGTGGGTTACTGCCACCGAGTCGCCTTCGTAGTTGGCCACCAGCACAGCTACCCCTTGCTGCTGTCCGCTACGGTGATGCAGGCCGGTGCGGAAGGTGCAACGCACCAAGTCATCTTTACGCAACATCGTGTCGGCCTTCACCGTAAACATGTAGCGGTTGTTTCCCTGCGACTGGAGCAGCGTATGTTCAGGACCGGTCCACCACAACAAGGTGTCGTTCGAAACCTTGTCCTTCTGTATGGCCATGGAACTGCCTGTCCGGATGCCGGACTTCTGTCCCATGCGCTCAGCCAGCTTCTCATAGATTTTACCCAGATCCTCGGTGTGGCGGGCATACCACTCCATCGAACGGTCAAAGGTGGCCGCGTCAATGCCGTGCTTGGCAAAGACGGCATCGCGATAGTACTGGGTGTAGTATTCCACACTGTCGTCCGCCGCCTCACGGGCCAATGCACGGGCCAGGTGGTAGTCATAGAGTACATCCTGCATTTTGGAAGCCGAAAGCACATCACGGGGCGCCCCGGGCTTGCAGGCAGGCAGCAAGGCGAGCAGTACCGCACACACAAGCACGCCGCGCACCGTCCGGCCACAAAGCCTGATGCACGAAGCCCGCCCCGCCAGTGCGGAGCTTAGAGATGAGAACACTATTGTCAGCAGCTTTGGTAGCATAGATTAGCGTAAGCGAAATACCGAAATATACTTGTAATAGAAGAGTGCCAAGGCCACAGCACCGCAACTGATGCTGGCATCGGCAAAGTTGAAAATGGCCCCGAAGAACACGTCGCCTCCCACCCAAGGCATCCACTCGGGCCAGGTGAAGAGCGGGAAGTAGAACATGTCGACTACCCTACCCGACAGGAAACTGCCATAGCCCTGGCCCCAGGCCACCAACTGCGCCGGCTCACCCCATGGGGTGCTCTCGGTGAATATCAGGCCGTAGCACAGGTTATCGACTATATTGCCCGCCGCGCCGGCTATTACCATGGCCACACAGACTATCAGGCCATAAGGGGCCTTGCGCTGCACCAACCGGCCGAGCACCACACAGAAGAAGCCTATAGCTACCACGCGGAACAGGGCCAGGAACATGGTGCCGACAAACTGCATACCAAACGCCATGCCACGGTTCTCGGTGAATACCAGTTGGAACCAGTCGGTGATGTGGTAGGATTCATACAGCTGGAAGTGGGTCTTTACTTCGAACTTGATTATTTGGTCGATAACCAGAACGGCTATCACAATGGCTATGGCCAAAACGGAACGTTTCGTCACTGATGACATGAGAGAGGGTACTGTTACGGGAATAGACTAAAAAAGGGGGGATTACATGCACGGCAGAGCCTATCATTGTTAAAAGCGGCAATTGGAAACAAACGCTTTTGCCCTTTCAGGGCGCACTTTTTCGCCTCAAGCAACCCAGGGCGTTACCCTGGGCTGTGCGCTGGCTGCCCCTTCGGGGCGTGCCTTGAACGCTTGTCAACAATCGAATGTTACCTCCAGAAGCTATCAGCTCCAAAGTCAAGAACACTCAGATCCAAGCCCAAGAGCGCTAAGCTACAAGCCGCAAAAAGCTAAGCTACAAGCTCAAGAACGCTAAGCTATAAGCCCCCAAAAGCTAAGTTCTAAACGAATCCCGCTGATGGCCTACGGGCCTGTAGGCCCATCGGGCACCAGCGGGATGCGTGCATCGGCACAGGGCCAGGAATGATTCGGGCAGGACAGTCCGACCTACCGGATAGCAAGGCGGCACTGAACGCCACGTCCAGCAGACTGCGTCAGTTCTTGCGGTCCTTCATCTGCTTGGCCTCAATACTGAGGGTGGCATGAGGCACTGCGCGCAAACGTTCCTTCGGAATGAGCTTGCCCGTCACGCGGCAAATGCCATAGGTCTTATTTTCGATGCGTTGCAGTGCCGCCTGCAAGCCCTGAATGAACTTCTGCTGACGCGCTGCCATGGTGGTCAGTTCCTCCTTGGTCTGCGTCATGGAGCCTTCTTCCAGCACTTTGTAGGTGGGCATGGTATCGTCCACATCGTTGCCACTCCGGCCCGTCAATGTGTCCATCATTTGTTGGTAGTCACGACGCGCCAATTCCATTTTCTCCAAGATGATTTGCTTGAACTCTTCAAGCTCCTCATCGGAATAACGTGTTTTTTCTGCCATGATGTTGTGTATAGACAATTAAGATTAAGAATAGGTTTCTATCCATAAACACTGTCTTCGGGGTGTTTCACCCGGATGAAGCCGAAACTCATCGGTGAAAAGCCCCGAAGACAGGAAGTTATTTAATGACATTTACGGATGCTGACGGCTGCCTTGAAGTCGTCGAAGTCGAACTCGACGGACTGCTCGGGCAAATCGTCGGCAAAGCAGATGCTGTCGGCAAGCACCTGTGAGGCAATGTAGTCGGCATAGGCTTCGACAGCTTCGCGCAGCTGCGGCTGCGACTGCAAGGTAACGGCAATGCGGTCGGTAATTTCAAAGCCGCTCTCCTTGCGGAAACCCTGGATGCGCTTTACGACTTCGCGGGCCAGACCTTCGCTGCGGAGGGCTGGCGTGATTTCCAGATCGAGCGCCACGGTCAGGCTGCCTTCGTTGGCTACTGTCCAACCGGGCATGTCCTCACTGATGATCTCTACGTCGGCACGCTCTACGACCACGGGCTGCCCTTCCACCATGAGTTCGAGGCTGCCCTGCTGGTCGAAGCGGTTGATTTCGTCCTGGCTCAGCGCGGTCACTGCTGCATTCACGGCCTTCATGAGCTTGCCGTACTTCTTGCCCATGACGCGGAAGTTACATTTCACCTTCTTCTCAAGCATGTTGGCATCGGCAAAGCGGAGTTCCTTGACATTCACCTCGTCGAGAATGAGCTGTCGCACATAGTCGAGGTCTTCACGCAAGCGGTCATCGGTGACGGGTATCGAGATGCACTGCAAGGGCTGACGCACGATGACCTGCTCTTTCTTGCGCAGCGAAAGCACCATCGACGACACCTGCTGGGCCAGCTCCATGCGGCGTTCCTGGTCTTTGTCAATCAGTCTTTCGTCGGCCACGGGATAGGTGGCCAAGTGTACGCTGGGGGCTACATCAGCGAGTCCCTGCGTGAGGTCACGGTACAGGCGGTCGGCATAGAAGGGGGCAATCGGGGCCATGAGCTTGGCCACGGTGAGCAGACAGGTGTAGAGCGTCTGGTAGGCACTGAGCTTGTCGGCATCCATCTGTCCGCCCCAGAAACGCTTGCGGCTCAGGCGCACGTGCCAGTTGGAGAGATTGTCGATGACAAAGCTCTGAATCATGCGGCCGGCACGGGTTGGCTCGTAGTCGTTGTAGGCTGCGGTGGTCTCCTTGACCAAGGTGTTCAGCTCCGACAGGATCCAGCGGTCAATCTCGGGACGTTCGGCCACAGGCACCTGCGGTGCAAGCGGGTCGAAGTCATCGACATTGGCATACATGGCAAAGAAGGAATAGGTCTGGAAGAGCTTGCCGAAGAAGGTGCGCGACACTTCCTGTACGCCATCGGCATCAAACTTGAGGTTGTCCCACGGCGAAGAGTTGGTAATCATGTACCAGCGCAAGGGGTCGGAACCGTACTTCTTGATCGCTCCGAAGGGATCGACGGCATTGCCCAGACGCTTCGACATCTTGTTGCCGTTCTTGTTGAGCACCAGACCGTTGCTGATGACGGCCTTGAAGGCTACGCTGTCAAACACCATCGTGGCGATGGCATGGAGGGTGAAGAACCAGCCACGAGTCTGGTCTACGCCTTCGGCAATGAAGTCTGCGGGATAAACCGTACGGCTGTCGAGCAGTTCCTTATTCTCAAAGGGATAGTGAATCTGTGCATAAGGCATGGAGCCGGAGTCGAACCACACGTCGATGAGGTCGGCTTCGCGGTGCATGGGCTTGCCCGTAGGCGATACCAGCACAATGTTGTCGACATAGGGACGGTGCAGGTCGATGCGGTGGTAGTTCTCGTCTGAGTAGTCGCCCGGCACAAAGCCTTTCTCCTTCAGGGGATTAGAGGCCATGACACCGGCAGCGACGCTCTTCTCGATTTCGTCGTAAAGCTGCGCCAACGAACTGATGCAGATTTCCTCGCGGCTTTCGGCATTGCGCCAGATGGGCAGGGGCGTCCCCCAATAACGTGAGCGGCTGAGGTTCCAGTCGTTGAGGTTTTCGAGCCACTTGCCAAAACGTCCCGAACCGGTCGAAGCCGGCTTCCAGAGGATGGTGTCGTTCAGTTCCATCATGCGCTCCTTCAAGGCCGAGCTGCGGATGAACCAGCTGTCGAGCGGATAGTAAAGCACAGGCTTGTCGGTGCGCCAGCAGTGCGGGTAGTTGTGGACATGCTTTTCGATGCGGAAGGCCTCGCCTGCCTGCTTCATTTCCATGCAGAGCACGATGTTGAGGTCCTCAGCCTTGGCGGCAGCCTTCTCGTCATACTTGCCGTCCTTGTTGAACTCCGGCGCATAGGCATTCTTCACGTAGTCGCCGGCATGACGGGCATAAGCCTCCCGGTTCAGGCATTGGGCCACGAAGTGCTCGTCGAGTTCGCTTTCCACATAATACTTGCCGGTCAGGTCAACCATCGGACGGGTCTCGCCAGCCTTGTTGATGAGGAAGAGCGAAGGAATGCCGGCAGCCTTGGCCACCTTGGCATCGTCGGCACCAAAGGTGGGGGCAATGTGTACGATACCCGTACCGTCGTCGGTAGTCACGTAGTCGCCCGGAATGACCCGGAAAGCCACCTCCTCCAATTCGACAAAGCGGTCTACTCCAGCCACGAAACACTTTTCGGGATGTGCGGCAGCATATTCCTTGACAAAGGCGGCGGCATTGTCGTCAACCTTCTCAGTAGGCTTGACCCAAGGCATCAGCTGGGCATAGTGCATACCTACCAGCTCACTGCCCTTCCACTCACCGGCCACCCGCCAAGGCACCAGTTTGTCGCCAGCCTGATAAGCCTCAAAATCAGCATTCTCAGCTTCGGGCTTAAAGTAAGCCTTCACCAGATCTTTGGCCAGCACGGCGGTCATGGGCTGGCCCGTGTAGGGGTTGAAACTCTCGATGGCCTGATAGGTGAAGTTGGGACCCACACACAAGGCGGTGTTCGAAGGAAGGGTCCAGGGCGTAGTAGTCCATGCCAAGAAATAGGGTTTGCCCCAATGCGTCATCTCGGGTTTAGGGTCAAGGATGGCAAACTGAGCCGTCACCGTGGTGTCCTTCACATCACGGTAGCAGCCCGGCTGGTTGAGTTCGTGCGAGCTGAGACCCGTTCCGGCAGCCGGCGAATAGGGCTGAATGGTGTAGCCCTTATAGAGCAGGCCCTTCTGGTAGAGCTGTCCGAGCAGCCACCAGAGGGTTTCGATGTATGAGTTCTCGTAGGTGATGTAGGGATGTTCCATATCCACCCAATAGCCCATGAGGTGGCTCAGGTCGGTCCACTCCTGGGTAAACATCATGACATTCTGACGGCAGCGGGCGTTATATTCTTCAATGGAAACCTTCTTCCCAATATCTTCCTTCGTGATTCCCAGTTCTTTTTCTACGCCGAGTTCAACAGGAAGTCCATGGGTGTCCCAGCCTGCCTTGCGCTTCACTTGGAAACCCTGCATGGTCTTGTAACGGCAAAATACATCCTTGATGGTACGTGCCATGACGTGGTGAATGCCCGGATGTCCGTTGGCCGAAGGAGGGCCTTCAAAGAAGACGAAGGAAGGGCATCCTTCGCGTTCACTCATACTCTTGTGGAACAAGTCTTGCTTGTCCCACTCCTTGAGAACATCCTCGTTCACCTGATAGAGGTTAAGTCCGGTGCGTTCAGTAAATTTCATTGGGTCAATGGTTTCTATCTTGATTCGGCCTCTTCGTCAGAGGCTACAATCATGGGTTGTCTTTTAAATTGCGTGCAAATGTATATAAAATCCGCGAGCTATCACACAGGCAGCATAAATAATGTGCTTTTTTCAGGAGAACGCCTTACCGCTGAATGGGACAAAAGCCATAAGCACCAAACAGTAACGGACTGGTCTGAAGCCTCCTATTAAATATAGGTCGCAAAACGCGGCCAAAACCTCGAACTGCATCCAAGCCCAAAGGGCGTGGCAAAAGAAAAGAGGCGGTGCACTGGGAGAGCAGGCTTCCAGCCTGCTGTTATCGTTTAAGCAGGCTGGAAGCCTGCTCTCCCAGTGCACCGTCGCCTCAAGTTAGCCTGACAAGAGCAAGACAAAGGTCTGCTTGGTTATATAACCTCGGGCAAGCAGCCAGTCTCTTTTTCAGTAGAAGATAACTGAAACTGCAGTTTAAGTACTACTGATACTGGAGTTTCAGTACTACTTCTACTGGCATGGAAGTACTACTGCTCTGGCCGAGAAGCATACTGCCCGTTTTCCTTTAGCTGTTTGCACTGCACATTGCCTTGCATAACGGCATATGAAATGGGGTGCTCCTCTATAAAGTCTCGTTTATAGAAGAGCACCCCATAGGGTAGATTCCAAAAGGGAAAAGGACTCAGCGCAACTGGCTCTTGGCCTCCATTTGGGCCTCGGCATAGGCACGGGTTACCTTGAAGGTCTTCTTGCCCGATGAAGGAATCTCAAACATAGCGTCCATCATGACGGTCTCCACAATGGAACGCAGGCCGCGGGCACCCAGCTTGAACTCTACTGCCTTATCGACAATATAATCCAGTGCATCAGGCTCGAAAGTGAGCTTCACGCCGTCCATCTCGAACAGCTTGACGTACTGCCGCACAATGGAGTTCTTGGGTTCGACGAGTATGCGCTGCAAGGCAGCACGGTCGAGCGGGTTGAGGTGGGTAAGCACCGGCAGACGGCCTATAATTTCGGGAATCAGGCCGAACGACTTGAGGTCGGTTGGCTCGATGTACTGCATGAGGTTCTGCGGGTCGATACGCTTGGCATTCTGCACAGAGTTGTAGCCTACGGTGTGGGCATTGAGCCGCTGGGCAATCTTCTTCTCTATGCCGTCGAAAGCTCCGCCGCAGATGAAGAGGATGTTGCGCGTGTCGACCCGGGTGTAATCCTGGTCGGGGTGCTTGCGGCCTCCCTTGGGCGGCACATTGACTATCGAGCCTTCGAGCAGCTTGAGCAGACTTTGCTGCACACCTTCGCCGCTCACGTCGCGGGTTATGGACGGGTTGTCGGACTTGCGGGCTATCTTGTCGATTTCATCAATAAAGACGATGCCCTTTTCGGCACGCTCCACGTTGTAGTCGGCCACCTGCAACAGGCGGGAGAGGATGCTCTCAACGTCTTCGCCCACATAACCTGCCTCGGTGAAGACCGTGGCATCAACGATGGTGAAAGGCACATTCAGCAAGCGGGCGATAGTACGTGCCAGGAGCGTCTTGCCTGTACCTGTCGTACCGACCATGATGATGTTCGACTTCTCGATCTCCACACTGTCGTCGGCCTGGGTGTCGGCCTGCCGGGCCAAGCGTTTGTAGTGGTTGTAGACAGCTACACACAGACAGCGCTTGGCTGCTTCCTGCCCGATGATGTACTGGTCGAGGTAGTCCTTAATTTCCTTGGGCTTGGGCACCTTGGCCAAATCGGCCACGAAGTCATCGCCACCACCTTTCTGCTTCTGTTCCTGCAAATATTCGGTGATGATTTCGTGGGCACGCATGACGCAATCGAAGCAAATGTAGCCGTTCTGGCCTTCCATGAGTGGCCCGGCTTCACTTTCGGAACGGCCACACATGCAGCATTTCTTTCTTGTTGCCATTAGTGTGTGTGCTGCTTATTGGTTGTCGGTATGCTTGGGTTCGAATATCTTGTCGATCATGCCATATTCCTTGGCTTCCTGGGCGGTCATCCAGTAGTCGCGGTCGGAATCGGCCCACACTTTGTCGAAATCGGTGTGTGAGTGGTCGGCAATGATGGTGTAGAGTTCGCGCTTGAGCTTCTGGATTTCGCGTGCTGTGATTTCGATGTCCGAAGCCTGTCCTTGTGCGCCGCCCATGGGCTGGTGTATCATGACACGGCTATGGGGAAGTGCCGAACGTTTGCCCTCAGCTCCTGCCACGAGCAGTACGGCAGCCATCGAAGCAGCCATGCCGGTGCAGATGGTGGCCACATCGCTCTGTATGAACTGCATGGTGTCATAGATACCCAAACCGGCATACACCGATCCGCCAGGCGAATTGACGTAGATGGAGATGTCCTTGCCCGGGTCGGTAGAGTCGAGGTAGAGCAGCTGTGCCTGCAAGGTGTTGGCCGTGTAATCGTCGATAGCTGTGCCGAGGAAGATGATGCGGTCCATCATCAGACGGGAAAACACGTCCATCTGGGTCACGTTGAGCTGACGCTCTTCGAGAATATAGGGGTTGAGATATTGGTTCTGGCTCTTGATAACGTCGTCGAGCACCATGGAGCTGATGCCTGCGTTGGCCACGGCAAACTTATGGAAATCGGTGGGTTGCATAACGTTTGTGTAGTGAATAGAGGGAACGAGATATAAATTTAAGGTTGTTATCGGGGTTATGAAGCAGGAGGTTAAGACGGTTGCCTTTCGCGGACTGCGAGACTGGGCACGTTGGTCAAACACTGCCTGACGGCACACTTGACTCTCCGACACCCTATCGTTGCATCGTCCCGATAACAACCCTAACCCTTGTCACCTCATAACCCCGACAACAACCTTATAGGCTTGGAGTTCTCTTAGAACATCTTGCTGAAGTCCTCGGCCGAAATGCTCTTGTGGTTCAGGTTAACCAACTGCTTGTAGGCAGCGGTGAGCTTCTGGTCGATGCAGCGTTCTACCAGTGCCGAAACCTGTTCGCGCTTCTTGAGCATCTCCTGTGCGTAGTTTTCGAGGTACTCGTCGGGAATGTTGTTCAGGCCATACTGGGCGAACTGGTAGCGCGTAGCCTGAATGGCTGCGGCCTTGATGTCCTTGTCGTCCACCTTGATACCCTGGGCTTCAACGAGCTTTTCGCGAATGAGGTGCCACTTCAGTTCGACAATGCTCTTGTCGAAGTTGTCTTCCACATACGACTCATCCTTGTCGGTGTTGTTGGCCTTCATAATCTTCTTGAGCAGCTCAGTGGGGAATTCGAGTTCGCCCACCTTGTTCTCGGCATAGGCGCGCAAGTCGAGCAGGAACTTGTAGTCGCTGTCGTTGACCTGCAGGGCCTGAATGTTCTCCTTGACCTTGGCACGTGCCTCTTCTTCGTTGTGAACGGCGCCTTCGCCAAACACCTTGTTGAAGAAGTCCTCATCCAATGCGGCAGGAACGAAACGGCTGATTTCGTGTACCTCGAAGCTGAAGTTGCCGGTATATTCTTCTACTTTCTCCTTGTCGACCTTGAGCAGTGAAGCTATCTCGGTGGCATTGCCGTCGTAGGCTGCGTGGAGATTGAATACAATCACCTGGTTCTTCTGGGCATTTTCGAAGAGCTTCTTCTGATCGTCGTTCTTGAAGTAGGTGGGCATGAGCGAAGCGTTCTCTACAACCACGCCACCTTCAACAGGCTTGTCGTCCTCACCCAGCTGGGCCAGCACACCACGCAGGATATCGCGGTCGGCATAGGTGTCGGCCTCCTCGGGATGACCGCCCTGCTGGCGCAGCGCATCGAGCTGCTTGGTAATCATTTCGTCAGACACTTCGATGTCATAGTAGTCGACCGTGTCATCGCCACCCAGCTCCACATTGAACTCAGGAGCCAAGGCGATGTCGAAGATGAAGGTAAAGTCGTCCTGCTTTTCAATGTCCTGGGGAACCTGCTTTTCGCTGCCCATGGGTTCGCCCAACATGTTGACCTTGTTGTCCTTGATATAATTGAACAGGCTATCCTGCAACAGTTTGTTCACTTCCTCGGCCTTTACCTGGGTGGCATACATCTTCTTCACCAGGTTCATGGGTACCTTTCCAGGACGGAAACCCGGCATCTGAATCTTCTGGCTGAGTTCCTTCAGTGACTTTTTTACTTTTGCCTCGTAGTCGGCCAATTCCATCTGGACGGTAAGCTCACCGCTCACGTTGCCGACTTTGTTGAATTGAATATTCATTGTTCTTTACGTTGTAAGGAGTTATTTTCGTGCTTGTTATTGCCACATGGACCTGTGCGACGGTACGCCCACACCAAATAGCGGCGGCAAATTTAGTACAAATCTTTCATTTCTAAGTGTTTCGCCTGACTTAAAAGTTGAAAACTGCGCTGGAGACTGCTGAAAAGGCAGCCTCGCTTACTGCTCTTCGGCCATGCCAAAGGGCCTGACAAAGGGCCGAATCGGATTGTTGCAGGCACATTGTGCCCGGTAAAGAGGAATGCGATAAGGGGTTTTTCCTAAATTTGCCGCATGAAACGACCTTTGAAGAAGTATGCCGCCTGCCTCAGCATAGCCGGCTCCGACCCTTCGGGCGGTGCCGGTATACAGGCCGACCTGAAAACCTTTACGCTGCTGGGATGCTATGGCCAGGCAGTGCCCACGGCCCTCACTGTCCAGAACAGTTTGGGTGTGAAACGGTGTGTGGCTGTCGATGCAGACCTTGTGTATGAACAGGTGGCGGCGGTGATGGAGGACTTGATGCCGCAAGCAGTCAAAATCGGAATGCTCCCCAACGCGGCCTCGGTGCAGGCTGTGGCCGAGGCCATCAGGCAGTTCAATCCACCATTCACCGTGCTCGACCCCATTATGCTGTCGACATCGGGCCTGCCCCTGACCAATGCCGAAGCACGACAGGCAGTCCGCGAGCTGCTGATGCCGCTGTGCTCACTGATTACCCCGAACCTTCCCGAAGCACTGTCGCTGGCTGCGAAGCAGAATGGCACGCCCAAGGAACTGGCCGAATGGCTGTCAAAGCAGCTGTCGGCGAAGGGCGTGCTGGTGAAAGGAGGACACACGGAAGGCGAGCCCACCGATGTACTGTATGCCGACCACTCCTTATATATATATAGGGGCGAGCGCGTCGAAACCGCCAACTCGCACGGCACAGGCTGTGTGCTGTCATCAGCCATAGCTGCCTGCATGGCGCAGGGAGCCGCCTTGCCGCAGGCGGTGGAACGGGCCAAGGCGTTCGTGACACATGCACTGCAACAAGGAGCGGATTTCTATGCCGGAAAGGGGCACGGAGCGATGTATTTGCTACCTTGATTCGTCTATTGTGGACTGTTTGACCGAAAAGTAACGGAGAAAAGTCCGCAGCTTCGACCATTTTTTGTACTTTTGCAAGCAAACAGGCCACAAGACCGCATAGGGCGGTATGGACTGGCCACACATTTTAAGAATATCCATCTCAAAAACGGACCAATAACAATGAAAGCATTCGTATTTCCCGGACAGGGAGCACAATTCGTAGGTATGGGCAAAGACCTGTACGAAAAGCACCCGATAGCCAAGCAGTTCTTTGAAAAAGCCAACGATATCCTGGGGTTCAGAATAACTGACATCATGTTCAGCGGCACCGACGAGGAGCTGAAGCAGACCAAAGTGACGCAGCCCGCCATGTTCCTTCACAGTGTGGTCAGCGCACTGTGTCTGGGTTCGGACTTCCAGCCCGACATGGTAGCAGGTCACTCGCTCGGCGAACTGTCGGCACTGACCGCCGCCCGCTGCCTGAGCTTTGAGGACGGTCTGAAACTGGTAGCCGCCCGTGCCAAAGCCATGCAGAAGGCCTGCGAAGCACAACCCGGCACCATGGCAGCTATCATTGCCCTGGCCGATGACAAGGTTGAAGAGGTTTGCGCCGCCGTACGTCAGGAAACCGGCAAGGTGGTAGTACCCGCCAACTACAACTGCCCGGGACAGCTGGTTATTTCGGGCGAAGTGGAGGCTGTTGAAGTAGCCTGCCAGAAGCTGAAGGAGGCTGGAGCCAAGCGCGCACTCATGCTGCCCGTCGGAGGTGCTTTCCACTCACCGCTGATGCAGCCTGCCAAGGACGAACTGGAAGCTGCTATCGCCACCACCGAGTTTCATAAGCCCATCTGCCCCGTTTACCAGAACGTGGACGGCGAAGCACATACCGACCCCGAAGAAATCAAGGCCAACCTCATTGCACAGCTCACTGCTTCGGTGCGCTGGACCAAGGAAGTGGAGAATATGGTGGCTGCCGGTGCCAACGACTTTACGGAATGCGGTCCCGGCAAGACCCTGCAGGGCATGATTGCCAAAATCTGCAAGGGCAACGGTGAGGTTCGCGCCCACGGTGTGAACGACTAACTTTGTCTGGAATGCAAGAAGAACCCTGCCGTTTTTCAGCATGAAAGCGGCAGATGGTTTGGATTATTACGGATTTATCTGATTTTGCTGAATCCCACGCAACACCCGTTGCTCCGCCTCAGAACAATCAGATAAATCCGTAATCAAAAATAATACCTGAATAGCTACTGCGCATGAAACCACTTATTTACCAGATATTCACCCGGCTCTACACGAACCGCAACACGACCAACATACCTGCCGGAACCATCGAACAGAACGGCTGCTCCAAGCTGAAAGACTTCACCACCGTTCAGCTCAAACGCATTGCCGACTTCGGCTTCACACACGTTTGGTTTACGGGACTGCTGGAACACGCCACACAAACCAGCTATGAGGCCTACGGCATCAGGCCTGACCATCCGGCTGTAGTAAAGGGCCGGGCCGGCTCGCCTTATGCCATCAAAGACTATTACGACATCGACCCAGACCTGGCTACCGATGTGCCCAACCGTATGGCAGAATTTGAGAGACTGCTGAAGCGCACGCACAAGGTGGGACTGAAAATGGTCATTGACTTTGTGCCCAACCATGTGGCACGTCAGTACCACAGCGATGCACACCCCAAGAATGTGCTTGATCTGGGATTCTCCGACAACCCCGAATGGGCCTTTTCACCTCAAAACAACTTCTACTACATCACAGGGCAGGAACTGCACACCACCTTCGACCACGAACATCGTTCGGATGTTCCCTACAGGGAAATGCCAGCCAAAGCCACAGGCAACGACCATTTCGACGCATGGCCTTCGCGCAACGACTGGTATGAGACGGTGAAGCTGAACTATGGTGTGGACTACATGAACGGACGCACCCAGCACTTCTCGCCCACTCCTTCTACCTGGCTGAAGATGACCGACATCCTGCTGTTCTGGGCCAAGAAAGGTGTCGATGCGTTCCGCTGTGATATGGCCGAAATGGTACCTGCCGAGTTCTGGGCATACGCCACTGCCAAGGTGAAAGAGAAATATCCTGACGTGATATTTATAGCCGAAGTATACAACCCGGCTGAATACCGCCACTACATTGCCAGCGGATTCGACTACCTCTACGACAAAGTCGGACTGTATGACACACTGCGCTGCGTAGTGACCGGCATGGCTTCGGCCAGCTGCATCACAGGATGCTGGCAAGCCATCGACGACATACGTCCCCACATGCTGAACTTCTTGGAGAACCATGACGAGCAGCGCATTGCTTCGGCCTACTTTGCAGGAGATGCCCGCAAGGCTCTGCCGGCCTTGGTTGTCAGCTCCATGATGGGCACCAATCCGTTTATGGTCTATGCCGGACAGGAACTGGGCGAGCCCGCCATGGATGCCGAAGGCTTTAGCGGCAGCGACGGAAGGACCACCATATTCGACTACTGGTCTGTGCCCACACTGCGCAAGCTGTCGGCCCGAACACCCGAAACGGGTTTCACCAAAAGCGAAAAGGAACTTTACAACTATTACAAGCAGGTGATGCTGCTGTGCCGCGACAACCGCGCGATTACCAACGGCCTGTTCTACGACCTGCAATATGCCAACTACACGCATGCCCATGGCTATAACAGCGACAAGCAATATGCCTTCATGAGAAAAGACCCGGGAGGCAAGACCTTGCTGATTGTAGCCAACTTCGACAACACCCCCATCCATGTCGGTGTGTGCATTCCACAACATGCTTTCGACTTCCTGAAGCTGCGCCGTGGCCTGTTCTCTTGCCGCTGCCTGCTGACAGGAAAGCCCAGCACCATTGATCTGAAACCCGACATGCCTGTTTATGTAGAGGTACCGGAATTGGGTGCCACTGTCTTGGAATGGTAACCCCCCTACTCCTTTGGGGCAAACACAATGGCAGTCCAACTCCCCGAACGCTCCCAAGCCTGTTTTCAGCAACAGGCTTGGGAGCGTGTTCTATATGCAGCCAGCCTTCCAAGCTATGGACTGTCACTATGCCAGCCCCTATTCTTGTCCTCCTGAACCATGCAGAAGCAGGCACAGTAACTCGACAAAGCTTCTGTCCACACCCCGCCAAATGCCATCGCTAACTTGCAAATCATCGCCTAAAAGAGCAGAAAAACACATTCTACGAAATTATCTACAAAAAAAACAGCAAAACATTTGGTCATATACGCACAAAGCCATACCTTTGCACTCGCAAACAAGGGATAAGCAACAATGCTAATCCATGAACGCGGAGTGGAGCAGTTGGTAGCTCGCCAGGCTCATAACCTGGAGGTCGTTCGTTCGAGTCGGGCCTCCGCAACAATCAAGTCGAGGACTATACAAAGTCTTCGACTTTTTCATTGACCATACATCACCTTTTACTTACCACGGCAACATGCATATGGGAACCGGAAGAGCAGATAAAGGGAGAAACAATTTCTAACCCTACCTCCCCCAGATACCGCTTACACCACATTTCCTCAAAACCTATTGCATCCCTTCTTTATTGTATGAAAATGGCCTACATACTGATTGCTGTCGGAATCGTCTGCCTCATCGCTGGCATTGTCCTCTATCTACAGGAGCCAAAAGCAAATGAAAATACCCCCGAAGATGTAGTATGCACAGAAGAGAAAAAGGCTGAAACGCCCGTACTGCCCGAAGCGCAACCTGAAACACAGCCCGAAATGCAGCCCGAAGCACAGTCCGAAGTACAGCCCGAAGTACAGTCCGAAGTACAGTCCAATACATCAAACGTCAACAACAAGGATGAAAATTACGAAAAGGGCGTAGAGTTTGAAAAATATGTAGTGTCCCGTTTTTCCAAAAAATACTTTTCTCTCAAAGAGTGGAGGGGTGACAAGCATAGCCATGGCATCTATGCCGAATCCTGCACCTATCCCGACATGGAGCTGACCTTCACCTTACGCGAAAAAACTTACACCTTCGCTGTAGAGTGCAAATGGAGAGCCAAATATAATGCACAGGACAAAGTCAGGTGGTCTTATAAAGAACAGCTGGCCCGTTACCGACAGTTTGCGAAGGACAAGAACATTCCCGTCTTCATTATTCTGGGCATAGGCGGCACACCAGCCGAACCAGCTGAAGTCTATGTCGTGCCTTTGGCCTCTATAGAACGTGTTGAACTCTCCAGAAACTGGTTAGAAAATTACCGCCACGATCTTTCCAAGAACATGTTCTTCGACATTCCCACACAGACTCTCCGATAACCGCCCTACCCCTTCCACCACCCTTACTCAATTAGGGGTGGTGTTGTTTTAGGGACTGAATGGTATACCAGAAGCAAGGTAGAATTAGCCAGATTCCTCCGTCATAACACCGGGGATATTCCACAATCAGGACGTGCAAAACTGCGAAAGTTAAACCGCTGGCAACCGACTAAAGGCTTCTGATTTCCTCCTCATGCAAACCAGTCATTTCTGATATCTCAGAAACAGGAAAACCTTTGGTCTTCATTTTTCGTGCGATTTCCCTTCTTCCTTCCGCCAGTCCTTTCTCAAGTCCTTCCGCAAGTCCTTTCTCAAGTCCTTCCGCAAGTCCTTCCGCAAGTCCCTCCCTTTTGGCACTATCAATGGAGTTCTTGATGTCGCGGTAAGCCTTGAGGCTGTCTTCGTACGCACGCAGCTCCTCAGGGGTGAATGTAGCTATCTCGGCCTCCTTGAACAGGCGGTCGAAAACCTTGTCGCGCAAGGCCTTGGGACGCTGTTCCAGTTTGTACAGGTTCTTCAGCACGTAGAGCCACTTGTCATAGAGCGTCTCCAGCTCGTCTTCCGTCTTCTGGAACTTGGCTATCTCTACATAGATGAAATCCAGCTTCCTGTAGAACACCTTGTGCGTGTCGATGTCGCAGAGCTTGACCGTGTGCGTAATCTGTTCCTCGTCGAAGGACTCCTCCTTCATATGGAAGTTCAGCAGGGCTATGGTATATACGCGAGAGAGATTGAAATCCCAGTCCGAGCCTTTCTTCGCCTGTTCGCGAATGGGGAACGTGGAATAGAACAGGGAGCGGTCCTTGAAGAAATCCTGATAGGCGTTCTGCATCTCCACAATGAACTTCTCGCCGTCCTCGCTTTCGCAATAGACATCGAAGATGGCCTTGCGTGCCGAACTGCTCTCGCCGAAATGTTCAGTATTGAGATACTTCACGTCCTTGACCACCTGAGCTCCTGCAAACAGGCAGTTGAGAAAGTTGATCAGCAGCTCCTTGTTGGGGGCTGTGCCGAAAATGCGCTTGAAACCGAAATCGGTCAGCAGGCTGATATATCGTTCTTCTTTGGTTGCCATATCATTTACGGTGTTTATTGTCTGTACGACCGATGAGTAGCTATCTAACCGGCTAAGGGCTTCTGACTTCCTCCTCATGCAAACCGGTCATCTCAGATATCTCAGAAACAGGAAAACCTTTGGCCTTCATTTTTCGTGCGATTTCCCTTCTTCCTTCCGCAAGTCCTTCCGCACGCCCCTCTCTTTTTGCCGTATCAATGGAGTTCTTGATGTCGCGGTAGGCCTTGAGGCTGTCTTCGTATGCACGCAGTTCCTCAGGGGTGAATGTAGCTATCTCGGCCTCCTTGAACAGGCGGTCGAAAACCTTGTCGCGCAAGGCCTTGGGACGCTGTTCCAGTTTGTACAGGTTCTTCAGCACGTAGAGCCACTTGTCATAGAGCGTCTCCAGCTCGTCTTCCGTCTTCTGGAACTTGGCTATCTCTACATAGATGAAATCCAGCTTCCTGTAGAACACCTTGTGCGTGTCGATGTCGCAGAGCTTGACCGTGTGCGTAATCTGTTCCTCGTCGAAGGACTCCTCCTTCATATGGAAGTTCAGCAGGGCTATGGTATATACGCGAGAGAGATTGAAATCCCAGTCCGAGCCTTTCTTCGCCTGTTCGCGAATGGGGAACGTGGAATAGAACAGGGAGCGGTCCTTGAAGAAATCCTGATAGGCGTTCTGCATCTCCACAATGAACTTCTCGCCGTCCTCGCTTTCGCAATAGACATCGAAGATGGCCTTGCGTGCCGAACTGCTCTCGCCGAAATGTTCAGTATTGAGATACTTCACGTCCTTGACCACCTGAGCTCCTGCAAACAGGCAGTTGAGAAAGTTGATCAGCAGCTCCTTGTTGGGGGCTGTGCCGAAAATGCGCTTGAAACCGAAATCGGTCAGCAGGCTGATATATCGTTCTTCTGTGGTTGCCATATCATATATGCTGAATGTTGTCAGTGCAAATTTTCTATCTTACAGGTATGCTGCTTGGTCTCTTTGTCGTAGTTGATGCCCACGAGGAGTATGTTGCCAGTGTATTCCGCAATCTTCGACGGATATTCCTTACGCTTTATCTGGTCGATGGCAGTGTCGGCAGAATGGTTGAACTTTAGCTCGACGACCAATGCCGGCTTGCTGACATTCCGACGGGGAATCATCACGAGGTCGGCATAGCCCTTGCCCGTGGCATACTCGCGGTGGATGACATATTCGTTTCTTGCCCATATATATGCCACTGAAAGCACACACGCCAAGGAATTCTCATCGTTGTAGGAGAGGATGCTGGTGTGCTCGTCATGTGCCTGGTCAATGCCTTTTGACACAGCTTGCTCGTTGCCGGAAACAGTGGCTTCAAGCAATGCCTTTGAGTTCTGAATGGTCTTGACCAAGGGGACCCACGTGGTAGCCTTTATAGCATTGTTCATTTCGTCCGCCACCTCCTTGTTCGGTATATAACATGCTTGTGCGTCTCCATCGTAGGCCAGATAGCCGAGGTGAATCAGCACGGTGAGCACATCGTTCTTGCTCCTCACCACCCGCATGTCATTACTGAACTCCGTAGTATCGACATACACATGCTCCCCCGACAGCATACGGATGATGTCGTCTTTCAGTCCCTCATAATTCATCTGAATGTAGGTAATGACTGAATCATAGGCACCCGTAGTCGTCCAATAGCTCCCGAACTCCTCCTCATCGATAGCCCTCATGACAGAATAGGGATTGAAGATGCGGGAAGCCTTTCCAATGCGGTATCCGTCATACCAGCTCTCCATCTCATTCATGTCCATGTCGTGCTTCCTGCATAACATCTCGACCTCCTCATGGGTAAATCCAAGAACCTTTGCCATCTTGCCAGGACGAATCATCGTATATTCCCGGAAGTTGTTCAAGGCTGACTCGGTATTGTACTTCTTAATGGGCAGTATGCCAGTAAGATAGACACCTGCAAAGACGGTGTTGGAACCTGACCCCTTGAAAAGACGACGCAGCAAGTCGACGTATGAGGTGGTGATATATTCGTCAGAACCCATCTCACGCAGGATGGCATCCCACTCGTCGATAATCATAAAGAATCGTTCGCCCGTACTCTCACTGATGCGGTAGAGGATTTCCATCAGATCATCATCATCTTGTGCATTGATTTGAGGGAATACATCGAGGACATCTTTGATCATTCTGCTCTGAATCCGTTTGACTATGTCCTTCTCGTTCCTGTATCTTGTAGTGAAGTCAGTCATGTCAATGCTGATGACATAGTACTTGTTCAGATAAGTTCCGAACGACTCGTCCTTTTCTGCTTCCAATCCGCGAAACAGTTCACGCGAGTCACACGACCTGTCGTAATAGGCACATAGCATCTTTGCCGCCATCGACTTGCCGAAGCGGCGGCAGCGTGTCACGCAACTGTAGCGGTTTTCTGAATTGAGCATGGCATTGATGCGTGGTATCAACGAAGACTTATCCACATATTCGTGAGCCACAATGTCGCGGAAGTCACTGTTACCTTTATTGATGTATACACCCATAGTTTCGCGTCTGTTGCAGGAGTGGTGTGCCTACAAGTCCGTTGCAAAGTTATACAACATAAGTAAAACTTGAATCGTTGAAGGGTTTAAAGTTCATAAGAAACGATTTTTCAAGATGTACCTGAGGTTAACCTCCTTGTTTTCTCAACGCTGGACATGCAGGCCAAGGCCGGCTATTAGCTATCCACCAATTGATGCAGGCCGGGAAGCCCACACCCGTAAGACATACGAAAAGAGAGGCAAACATCGCTGTTTGTCTCTCTTTTCGGGTGGGCAAAGATGGATTCGAACCACCGAAGGCGTAAGCCAGCAGATTTACAGTCTGCCCCATTTGGCCACTCTGGTATTTGCCCGTTCTTTGATTACGCTGCAAAAGTAGGCATTACTTTTGTAACTTCCAAGCGTAATCCACCATTTTTATCGCCGTGAGCGCAAATTCGTTGCCTTTGTTTCCCAATTTGCCACCTGCACGTTCCAAAGCCTGGTCATAAGTGTTCACGGTCAGTACGCCGAACACCACGGGAATGTCGCCTACCGCATTGAGGTGGGCCACTCCCTGCGTGACGCCCTGACATATATAGTCGAAGTGAGGCGTATCGCCCCGCACCACGCAGCCCAACACGACAATGCCGTTGACATGGCCAAACTTGGCCAACTGGGCAGCCGCATACACCAGCTCAAAGCTGCCGGGCACGCGCTTCACCGTTACATTCTGCTGGGGTACACCGTTGCTTTGCAGTTCTTCGAGCGTACCTTCAAGCAGTTTCTCGGTTATTTCGTTGTTCCACTCGGTGACGATGATGCCGAACCGCATTTCGCTGGCATCAGGGATGGGGAGGGTTTGATTCTCGGTATAGGAGAATGAATTGGTTGACATAATTCTATGATGGTATGGATGAATCAAGGCTTCGAGGCTCAGGGCTTGCTACTGGCTTTTCAAAGCAGATATACTTCATCGGCCAAGTAAGTACTACTTCATCGGCCAAGTAAGTATATCTTCTCTGAAAAGTAAGTACTACTGCTCCAGCCAAGTTGAAACTGCCTCATCGGCGCATGTGGTCTTTCGGGCTCATGAAGCAGGTTCTTCAGCATAGGCCGGCCAGCCGTCCAGTCCGAAGAAAAAAGCAGATGAGCTTATAAAGCAATGCCGCCCACGGGCTTGCCTGAAGGGCGCAACGCTTGCTTTATAAACTCACCATGTGGCTTGTCGCACAGAACAACCTCCGGGCGAGACAAGCCGTGATTACTTGCTCAGTTTCTCAATGTACTTGTCGATGATGGCATCTGTCACTACACCGCCCTGCTGCTGCTGGCTACACAGGGGTGCGCTGGGATAGTCGGCCTTGATCTGCTCGTAGAGCTTGAGGGCTTCGTCGTTCTTCTTCTGGTTTTCCAGAATCAGGCCGGCCTGGAACAGATATTCGGCGCACAAGGCGGGCACGTCGGTCTTCGAGGCAGCCTTCTTGAAGGTATCGACAGCCTTGTCGAGCTGCTTGTCGGCTGCATAGCAGTTGGCCAGTGCAAACAGTGCCTGGGCCGAAACCGTGGCATCGCCCTTGGTGTCGAAGTCGGCCAGATACTTGATGGCATCCTTCGTCTTGCCCGTCTGGTAGAAGCAGAGTCCGGCTTCATACTTGGCCACGTTGCCGGCATCGGTCGAACCGTACTGGTCGGCTATGGCAATCAGGCCCAGCGTTTTGCCCTCACCCTTCAGTGCCTTCTCGAAGTCTTGGGCCATGACGTACTTCTGCATCAAAACACCCAGAAGCTCCTGAGCCTTGTCCTCGCGCGGCTTCGAGTAGCCGTACACATAAGCAAGGCTGCCGCCCACCACTACTACCACGGCCACGATGGCAGTGATAATCTGTTTCTTGTACTTGTTGATAAAGGCTTCGGACTTGGCCAAAGTTTCGTTCACATCGAGAGTTTGGTTGTTTGCTTGTTTGCTCATATTTGTTTTTATTTCTTACTTGTCAGAATTGCAGCGCAAAAGTACAACTTTCCACCGAACAAAGTGGATTTAACGCTCATTATTTTTCAGTTTGCCCTGACGTTTACCCATTTGGCGGCCTTCCCAAGCCTCAAAATCTTGCATTTCAACCTGTCTGCGCACCTCCACACACCACTATGCCTGCCTCACGGCCCAGCTCCCCTCCCCCACCCGCACCCGGATGGCGTACGGTCTTCGAGGCTCTCTCCTTCTGGCCGGGTGACAGCCTGCCGGGGCGGTGCCACTGTTCTATTCCCCGCCGGTAGCCAAACTGTTTCTTGCCGCCTGCTGCGTGACAGTTCGCAGATTTTGCCTACATTTGCGCTCCGATGAGGGCTGCCTGCCAGCCGGCTGCCGACCGTGCGGCGGGCCACAACGACAGCTGCCGTCCTGCCCGGCACGTCCAGCCCCGTCACACTCCACCCTCCCATACACCCCTATATTGATTATGATACTCCAACACCTCTCTGTCATCAACTACAGGAATCTCCGGGCTGTCGACCTGGACTTTTCCCGCAACGTGAACTGCCTTGTGGGAGCCAACGGAATGGGCAAGTCCAATGTGCTCGATGCCATCTACTGCCTGTCCTTCTGTCGCGGTTTCGCCAGTGCGCAGGATGCCCTGAATGTGCACCACGAGGAAGACTTCTTCCTGCTCAACGGGGTGTATGAGACCGAAGCGGGCCATACGATGCGCGTAAGTTGTGCATTGAAAAGAGGCGGGCGAAAGCGGTTGAAGGTGGACGAGAAGGACGTGAAACGCCTGTCGGAACACATGGGGCGCATCCCCATGGTCATCATTGCCCCGACCGACTCTGAACTGATCAACGGGGGCAGCGAAGAGCGCCGCCGCTTTATGGACACAGTCATCATGCAGTATAACCCTCCTTATTTAGATGCATTGATGCGCTACGACCGTGCCCTGAAACAACGCAACACCCTCCTCAAACAGGAAGCCGAACCCGACGCTGCCGTCATGGACGTGCTCGAAACCATGATGTCCGAGGCGGCACACCATATATATGAGGAGCGGTGCCGGTTTGTCAACGAGTTCCGTCCGCTGTTTCTCGACCTCTACCGCAGGCTGTCGGGCCAGAGCCGCGAGGTGGTCGACATGACCTACGAGAGCCATGTGTCGCGCGGCGACTTGTTGCCGCAACTTCAAAGCGGACGCGAACGCGAGCGCATCGTGGGCTATACGCTCCACGGCATCCACAAGGATGAACTGACGCTGTCTCTGGGCGGTTTCGGCGTGAAGCGTGAAGCCTCGCAGGGCCAGCAGAAGACGTATTTCATAGCCATGAAGCTGGCTCAGTTTGTGTTTTTGAGAAACAAGGGCGAACAGCGTACCCCGCTGCTGCTGCTCGATGACATATTCGACAAGCTCGACGAGCAGCGCGTGGCGCGCATCATCGATTATGTGTCGTCGGAAGACTTTGGGCAGATTTTCATCACCGACACCAAGCGCGACCACCTCGACCGCATTCTCTCGGCCACCCAGAAGGACTACAAGCTGTTCACCGTGACGGACGGCGACGTGCAGGATGCCTGACTCTCCGCCTCCCACTCCGTCATGTACAACAAAAGAGGATGCGTCTTCGCGACACATCCTCTTGTTTTTAAGCGGAAAGTGAGGGATTCAAACCCCCGGTACGGACAAGCCGTACAGCGGATTTCGAGTCCGCCCCGATCGATCACTCCGGCAACTTTCCTTGGCACCTCTTGCAGAAATGCGGTGCAAAAGTAGGCATAACATTCCTAACCGCCAAACTTTTCCCTTTGTTTTTTGAAAAGTTTTTTTCCGCAGGCCGCAGCTCCGAGCTATTCTATTTAACATCACGGATGAGAGCATGAAGCAAGGCCCCACATAACAAGAACCCTCGTACTGACCGCAGAAAAGAAACAACGGTTGGTACGAAGCTGCTTGTTATGTGGGGCTTCGCTTCATGCTGTAATCTGTTTCCTTATATACGCATTTTTAAAGTCGCCAAAATCGTTCAACCCTTCAGCCAGCCCTTCATGATCGCTGATTCTCAAAAGGAAAGTAGCTGAAGGATTTTGTCTTCAAACCTTTCAGGCTATTCAGCCAAACCCCTCAGCTCCTTCAGCCTCGATAAGACTGGAGACATGCAAGCCGCTCACCACAAGGGTTGGCTGAGGTAAAACAAATCCTGGGCTTATTTGCATGAAATCAAGGGCAACAGGACAGCAGGATCACACTGAAAGGAAAAGCCAAGGCTGAACCTTCCTGAAGGGTTTGAAGACAAAACCCTTCAGCCCGTTTCCTTATGGGATTCAATGAGAATGGAAGGTTGGCTGAAGGGTTGAACGATTTTGACCAAAATAAATTCACGTGTATATAGGGCGAATTTTAGGGGTGTTCTATCCATTCAGCATCCAGCTCGGCCTCATTGATAGCACACCCCTGAAATTTGTTTTTGCCCAAGTGCCGTGGCAGTTTGCTGACATGCCGCTCAGAAAATCCTAAGTGCCGATTTGTTTCGACCAAGTGCCGCTTAGGAATCACTAAGTGCCGATTTGTTTCGCGACCTTATTTTCGGGCTTTCAGATAGTCGTCGATATGCTGGGCAGCGGCACGTCCGCCCGCTATGCAGCGCACCACGAGGCTTGCTCCGGTGGCGGCATCGCCTGCCACAAATACGTTTTCAGGGAATTGGGGCTGCTCGGGACGCAGGAAGCCCATGGCCAGAAGCACCAGGTCGGCCTTGATTATTTCCTTCTTGCCGGTCGGCACCATCAGCGGACGGCCTCCTTCGGGATTGGGTTTCCATTCCACTTCCTCTACCTCCACACCGCACACCCGACCGTCCTTCGTGCCGAGGAACTGGTTGGAGGCCAACGACCAACGGCGTTCGCAGCCTTCTTCATGGCTCGAAGAGGTCTTCAGCACGATGGGCCATTGAGGCCAGGGAGTGGCCGGATTGTGTGCCACAGGCGGCTGGGGCATGATTTCGATTTGCATCACCGAGGCAGCTCCCTGACGGTTGGAGGTGCCTATACAGTCAGATCCTGTATCGCCGCCACCAATGACCAGCACGCGCTTGCCCTTGGCTGAGATGCGCTGGGAGGCAGGAATGGCCTGGCCGGCCAGCACACGGTTTTGCTGGGCCAGCAGTTCGAGGGCGAAATGTATGCCCTTGAGGTCACGTCCCGGAATGCTGAGGTCGCGGGCTGTAGGGGTGCCCGTACAGATGCAATAGGCAGCGAAACCTTCGGGCAGGCGGGTCACATCGACAGGCGTGGACACCTTGAAGGTGACGCCTTCCTGTTCCATGATGCGCACGCGGCGGTCGATAACCGTCTTTTGCAGCTTGAAGTTCGGAATGCCGAAGCGCAAGAGGCCGCCCACGTACTCGTCCTTTTCGAAGACTGTCACGTCGTAGCCCTTGTGGTTCAGCTGGTTGGCAGCGGCCAGTCCGGCAGGTCCCGAACCTATCACAGCGACCTTGCGGCCGATGCGCGGATAGCTCTGCGGCTGTACCAGGCCCTCGCGGAAGGCGTTTTCGATAACGGCACATTCATCCTCGCGGATCGTTACGGGCTGGTCGATGCTGAGCTTGAGCACGCAGCTCTTTTCGCACAGTGCCGGACAGATGCGGCCCGTGAATTCCGGGAAGTCGTTGGTGGCGGTCAATATGTCGTAGGCCACCTTCCACTCACCTTTGTAGATGGCATCCTGAAACTCAGGAGGACGGTTGCCCAACGGACAGGCCCAGTGGCAGAAAGGCACGCCACAGTCCATGCAGCGCGATGCCTGCTGGCGTCGGTCACTGTTGTTCAACGTCTGTTCCACTTCGCCGAAGTCGGCCACCCGTTCATGTACGGGGCGATAACCGGCCTCGCGACGGGGTATATGAAGAAATGCTTTGGGGTCTCCCATAATCTTCGTTTAGTTTACTGGATTGGGGTATAGGGGGAGGTAGTGGAGAGTTTACTCCCTTAGGTTATGAGATATTGGGTTATGAGGTTATAAAGTTACTGCGTAACCCTGGTTTATCAGGTTGCAAAGTTACAATTGTAACGCTTGAATATTGTCCACTCAAACAGTGATATTATAACCTCATAACCTAATCTCTCATAACCAAAGGGAATAACCCAAGGAAATTAGTAATCGCGTTGCACCTCGGCTATCTTTTGCTGCAACTTGCGCATCTGCTCCTCGGCCAACACGCGCTTGTACTCGATAGGGGTGACTTGGATGAACTCGTCGATGTAGTGGTTCCAGTCATCGAGCATGGTACGCGCCAGACAGGAGCCTGTGTAGAGATAGTGCTGGCGTACCAGCTCGTGCAGCTCCTTGCGCGATGCGGAGTCTTCAAGCAGTGACAGCTCCACCATCTCCATATTACAGAAGTAGTCGAAGTGGTGGTGTTTGTCCCACACGTAGGCCACGCCTCCGCTCATACCGGCTGCAAAGTTTCGGCCCGTTTCGCCAAGTACCACAACGCGGCCACCGGTCATGTATTCGCAGCAATGGTCACCCACGCCCTCGACTACAGCGATTGCACCCGAGTTGCGCACAGCGAAGCGTTCGCCCACCGTACCGTTGATGTAGACCTCGCCACTCGTGGCTCCATAGAGCAAGGTGTTGCCTGCGATGGTGTTTTCATCGGCCCGGAAGTTGGAACGGACTGGCGGCATCACGGCGATACGCCCGCCGCTCAGAGCCTTGCCCAGATAGTCGTTGGCCTCGCCTTCGAGCTTGAAGTTGATGCCACGCGTCAGGAATGCACCGAAGCTTTGGCCTGCCGAGCCCTTGAACTTGATGTTGATGGTTTCGTCGGGCAAGCCTGCCGCACCATACTTGGCGGCTACAGCCCCCGAGAGCATGGCTCCGACAGAGCGGTCGGTGTTGGCTATGGCATATTCGAGCGACACCTCCTTCTGGCTGTCGATGGCCTCGCGGGCAGCGGCCAGTATGTCGCAGTCCTTCACGGCCTGTATGTCGTGGTGCTGTTGCTGCACATGGTGGATGGCCGCAGGCGTGTCAACCCGGTGGAGCAGGCGGCCGAAGTCGACCAGCGCCGCCTTGCTGCCCGCCGGAGCAGGCTTAATCTCGATCAGCTCGGTGTGGCCCACGATGTCGTTGAAGTGGCGGTAGCCCATTTCGGCCAGATATTCGCGCACCTCCTGGGCCAGGAAGCGGAAGTAGTTGACTACATATTCATAGTGTCCCCTGAAGTGTTCGCGCAGCTCGGGGTTCTGCGTGGCCACTCCCACAGGGCAGGTGTTGGCGTGGCACTTGCGCATCATGACGCAGCCCAGCACGATGAGCACGGTGGTGCCAAAGGCAAACTCCTCTGCGCCGAGCAGGGCCATCGCCACGATGTCGCGGCCCGTCTTGAGCTGGCCGTCGGTTTGCAGCCGCACCTGGCCGCGCAGACCGTTCAGCACCAAGGTCTGCTGTGTCTCCGACAGGCCGATTTCGGGCGAGATGCCCGCATAGCGCATCGAGGAGGCCGGCGAAGCTCCCGTGCCGCCCTCGGCACCCGAAATGACGATGAGGTCGGCCTTGGCCTTGGCCACACCTGCAGCAATGGTGCCCACGCCGCTTTCGGCCACTAACTTCACGCTGATCTGCGCCTTGGGATTGACGTTCTTCAGGTCGAAGATGAGCTGCGCCAGGTCTTCGATGGAGTAGATGTCGTGGTGGGGCGGAGGCGAAATGAGCGAGATGCCCGGAATGGAGTGGCGCGTCTTGGCGATGATTTCGTTCACCTTGTAGCCGGGGAGCTGTCCGCCCTCGCCGGGCTTTGCGCCCTGGGCCACCTTGATTTGTATTTCCTCGGCATTCACCAGGTACTCGGTGGTCACGCCGAAACGGCCCGAGGCAATCTGCTTGGTCTTGCTGTTCAGCGAAACACCCTCAAAGTCTTCGTGGAAGCGTTCGCTGTCCTCGCCGCCCTCGCCCGTGTTGCTGCGCGCCCCCAGCTTGTTCATGGCCAGGGCCAAGGCCTCGTGTGCCTCCTTGCTGATAGCACCGAACGACATGGCACCGGTGACAAAGTGGCGCACGATGTCTTCGACGGGCTCTACCTCATCGATGGGTATGGGGTTCTTGCGGAACTCGAAGAAGTCGCGCAGGAAGAGGGGCTGCTCCTTGTTGTCGGCCAGCCGGCTGAAGTCCTTGAACTTCTTGTAGCTCCCCAGACGGGTGGCGAGCTGCAGGGCGGCAATGGTCTCGGGATTCCAGGCATGACGCTCGCCGTCCTTGCGGTAGCTGAACAGGCCCACATGGGGCAGCAGGTCCTTGAGCTCAGAGGGCTGGGGCGCGAAACCTTCGGCATGAAGGCGGGCATAGTCGCGGGCTATCTCTTCGAGCCCGATGCCGCCGATGGTCGAGACCGGCGTGCCGAAATAGGTCTTCAGGACCTCTTCGCCCACACCCACAGCCTCGAAGATCTTGGCACCGCGATAGGAGCGGATGGTGCTGATGCCCATTTTCGACATCACCTTGTAGAGTCCCTTGCAGATGGCCTTGATGTAGTTCTTCTCGGCCGTCTCGTAGTTCATCTGCACCTCACCGTGCTTCACGAGGTCGTCGAGCACGGCAAAGGCCATGTAGGGATTGATGGCACTGGCACCGTAGCCCAACAGCAGGGCGGCGTGCATGACTTCGCGGATTTCGCCGCTCTCGACCACCAAGGCCGTCTCCACGCGCTTCTGGACCGAAATCAGGTGGTGGTGAACGGCACTCACGGCCAGCAACGAGGGAATGACAGCGTGCTGGGCATCCACACCACGGTCGCTGAGGATGATGTAGTTCACACCGTCCAAAACGCTTTGTTCGGCTTCGCGGCACAGGTTGTTGAGGGCTTCCTGCAGTCCGGCCCTACCCCGCTTCACCTCGAAGAGCATAGGGAGCTTCACTGTCTTGAAGCCTTTGTAGCGGATGTTGCCCAGCAAGTCGAGCTGCCTGTTGCTCAACACGGGGTGAGGCAGACGGACCATCTTGCAGTGGCTCTCGTTCGGCACCAGGATGTTCATGCCTACTGCCCCGATATACTCAGTGAGCGACATGACGAGTTCCTCACGTATGGGGTCGATGGCGGGATTGGTCACCTGGGCGAACTGCTGGCGGAAGTAGTTGAACAACAGTTGGGGCCGGGCCGACAGGACAGCCAGCGGCGTGTCGTTGCCCATAGATGCCACTGGCTCGCTGCCGGCATTACACATGGGCACGATAGTGCGCTCGATGTCCTCGCGGGTATAGCCGAACACGCGCAGCTTCACGTCGTAGTCGGGCACGGCATTGTCAACCTTGCGCCCGCTCTTCAGGGCATCCAGCTCGATGCGGTTGGTCGAGAGCCACTCGCGGTAGGGCTTGGCCTTGGCCAGCTCCTCCTTGAGTTCGCCGTCATAGTATATGCGGCCCTCCTGGGTGTCAACCAGCAGTATCTTGCCTGGCTGCAAGCGTCCCTTCTCCTTGATGTCTCCGGCCTCAAACCCGATGACTCCCGCCTCGGAGGCCACCACGATGTGGTCCTGCTTGGTGATGAGGTAACGGGCCGGGCGAAGGCCGTTGCGGTCGAGCATACCGCCGGCAAAGCGGCCGTCGCTAAACAGCAGGGCGGCCGGGCCGTCCCAAGGTTCCATCAGGATGGAGTGGTATTCGTAGAACGCCTTCAAGTCCTCCGAAATGGGGTTCTTGTCGTTGAAGCTTTCGGGCACCAGCATGGCCATAGCGTGAGGTAGGCTCAGCCCCGACATGACCATAAATTCCAGCACGTTGTCGAGCGAGGCTGAGTCGCTCATGCCGGGCTGTATGATGGGACGGATCTGTTTGACATCGCCCAGCGCCTCAGTCGAGAGCACGGCCTCGCGGGCTTCCATCCAGGCGCGGTTGCCGCGTATGGTGTTGATTTCGCCATTATGCGCCAGCAGGCGGAAAGGCTGTGCCAGACCCCAAGTGGGGAATGTATTGGTCGAGAAACGGGAATGGACCACAGCCAGTCCGCTGGTAAAATAAGGCTGTGTAAGATCGGGAAAATACTCGCGCAACTGTATGGACGAGAGCATTCCTTTATAGACGATATTCTTGGACGAAAGCGAACACACGTAGAAGTCCTTGTGCTGTACGCGCCGCTCCACCTTCTTGCGCACCAAGTAGAGCTTGCGCTCCAGGTCGTCGGTTGTGCCGCCGGTGATGAACACTTGCTTGATGGCCGGCTCGGTGGCCAAGGCTTCCTTGCCCAATATCTCCGAGCGTGTCGGCACGGCGCGCAGGTGCATGAGCGACAGGCCTTCGCGCTCGATTTCTTCTATCAATATGCTCAGAATGCCGCTCTGCTCGGCCTCGTCCTTGGGCAGAAATAGCAACCCAGTGCCATAGCGGCCTTTTTCGGGGACAGGGATGCCCTGTAGCAAAATGAACTCATGAGGTATTTGCAACAGTATGCCGGCACCGTCGCCGGTCTTGTTGTCAGCACCTTCGGCACCTCGGTGCTTCATGTTTTCGAGCACCTTCAAGGCTCCGTCCACCAGTTCGTGGCTCTTGTGGCCATGAATGTTGACTATCATGCCCACACCACAAGCATCGTGCTCGTAGTCGGGACGGTAGAGTCCTTGGTTAAGTCTTTCGTTTTCTTGCATTTGGGTTTCTGTAAGTACGCCTTCCCGTAGAGTCCTGGAGCCAGCAAGCACTTGCTGGACTTCCGGCCCGGTGAAAACGCAGGGTTAAGTATCAACCTGACGCGTGTGGACCTCCCTGCTTACTGCCCGACGGCCGAGCCGTCTTGACTACAGCCGCCCGAACAGCATTTGCAGCCAATCGACGTGATGCAGGGACTGCACGCACGTAATTGGCTGCAAATATATCCAATATATTTTCAAAATTACTCCGAATACGCTATATTTTTATCAAAAAGATTAAAGCCTTGGTGTTTTAGCAACTATTTTTCATCTTCAACCCTATAAAACATTCCTTTTTTCCATTCGTAGAACAAGGGTTTCGTACAGCTTGCCGCGTCCGCCTTGTCTTCTACGGAAAGCCCTTCCAGACCTAACCTGCACACCAACCGCTTGCCTTCATCGTCCCACTGCATGACAACAGGCATCTGGCGCAGCACAGCTGCCAACACCTGATTGCGGTCGTCCGACAGCTCAGGACTGGGCACAAACAACTCGTCGAACTGAGGCTGCGGCAAGGCGACATGGCGGTAGGTGCGCCACTGCTGGTCGTAGACGGCGGCTTCGCAATGCAACCCGTCGGCCTGCAAGCACCACACGACCATGACCAACGTGTCGTGTTGATTCTCCAACAGCTTCATCTGCCACGTTCCGACCTCCGAAGTGCGCAACACCAGGAAGTCAGCTGTCTTCAGCAACAGCTCGGACTGTCCGCCATAGCTGTTTTCAGCCTTGGCCGGCAGCTTGCAGTTGTACAGGTCGAGCAAGTCGAGCTTGGCCGTACGGTCAAGCACAGGCAGCACATCGCGGGGCACCTTGGCAAACACGCTGTCGGTCATCTGCACCTGCGCACGCATCTGACAGGCCACGCAGGCACACATTATTATATATAGGAGTCGTTTCATTGCTTTTGACGGGAATAACAGACTGCCGGGCAGCAGCCACTGTGGGAAATGTGGATGCGAAAGTACACTTTTTCGACGATTCGCCTGAGCATCCCCCACACTTTTCGACAATTCGCTTCGGGAAAAGTCAGGACAGCATCGAAAGGGAACGGGTTATTCGCCTCGCGGCAACAGCAGCTCGCGGATTTTCTTTACATTTGCAGCAACGTTGGCCCTGCATACTCACGCAGCCTGCACGGCACACGCGAACACCCGACCCAACATACTTCTGAACCATGGACGAAAAGCAACGCATCATGCAGCTGCGCGACGAGCTGCACCGGCATAACTACAATTACTACATCAAAAACGCGCCCGTAATCTCCGACCAGCAGTTCGACGAGCTGATGGACGAGCTCATGAGGCTCGAAGCACGCCATCCCGAACTGGCCGACGACAACTCACCCTCGGTGCGCGTGGGCAGTGACCTGAACCACGAATTTGTCCAGGTGGCCCACAGCCGCCCCATGCTGTCGCTCGGCAACACCTATTCGCGGGCCGATGTCGAAGCCTTCTGGCAGCGCATCAGCGAAGCCCTGGGCGGCACGCCGTTTGCCGTTTGCTGCGAACTGAAGTTCGACGGCCTGAGCATCGCCCTTCACTACGAGCACCACAGACTGGTGCGCGCCGTGACACGAGGCGACGGCGTACAGGGCGACGACGTGACCGAAAACGTGAAGACCATACGCTCCGTGCCGCTGCAACTGCCTGCCGGCTGCGGCTGTCCCGACAGCTTCGAAATCAGAGGCGAGGTGCTCATGCCATGGGAAAGCTTTGACCGGCTGAATGCCGAACGGGAGGCCAACGGCGAACAGCTCTTTGCCAACCCGCGCAACGCGGCATCGGGTACGCTCAAGAGCAAGAGTTCGACGGTGGTGGCCAAACGTCGCCTCGACGCCTACCTCTACTACGTGCTGGGCGAGGACCTGCCCTACTCCACCCACTTCGAACGGCTCCAAGCCGCCGCCCAGTGGGGCTTCAAGGTGTCGGCACATGCCAAACTGGCCCACAGCGTAGACGAAATTTTCGAATACATTGACTATTGGGACGTGCACCGGCGCGAACTGCCCGTGGCCACCGACGGCATTGTGCTCAAGGTAAACGACCTGTCGCAACAGCAGGCACTGGGCACAACAGCCAAGAGTCCACGCTGGGCCATCGCCTACAAGTTCAAGGCCGAACGCGCCCTGACACGGCTGAACGAAGTAACCTTCCAAGTGGGACGCACCGGGGCCATTACTCCCGTGGCCAACATGGAGCCAGTATTGCTGGCCGGCACCGTAGTACGCAGGGCCTCACTACACAATGCCGACATCGTAGAACAGCTCGACCTGCATCTGGGCGACCGCGTGTGGGTGGAGAAGGCAGGCGAAATCATCCCGCAAATCACGGGTGTTGACCTCGACGCGCGGCAGAATAATCCCGAGCTGGGAGAAAAGGTGCAGTTCATTGACCATTGCCCGGAGTGCGGCTCGCCCTTGGTGCGCTACCCCGGCGAGGCAGCCCACTACTGCCCCAACGACACGCTGTGTCCGCCGCAACTCAAAGGACGCATCGAGCACTTCATCAGCCGCGATGCCATGAACATTGATTCGCTCGGGCCCGAAACGGTGGACGACTACTTCGAGCGGGGCCTGATTCGCGATGCAGCTGACCTGTATAACCTGACCACGGCAGACCTTCAGGGCGACAGCGGCACACGCCTGCGCTCAGCCCAGAAGGTGATTGACGCCCTCGAAGCGAGCAAGCAGGTGCCGTTCGAACGCGTGCTCTATGCCCTGGGCATACGCTTTGTAGGCAAGGTAGCCGCCAAAAGCCTGGCCCGCCACTTTGGTTCGATGACGGCCTTGCGCCAGGCCGACACCGAGGCCATGCTTGAGGTCGAAGGCATCGGCGAGGTCATTGCGTCGAGCGTCCATGCCTACCTGGCCGAACCGCGAAACCAACTGCTCATCGAACGGCTGGCACAGGCGGGGCTGCAAATGGAAGCAAGCACACAGGCCCTGGCTTCAGACACCCTGCAGGGAAAGACCATCGTCATCAGCGGCACCTTCGCGCAGCACTCGCGCGAAGAGTACAAAACGATGATTGAAGCACACGGCGGCAAGAACGTGGGCAGCATATCAAAGAAGACTTCCTTTGTGCTGGCCGGCGAGGGAGTAGGCCCTTCCAAGCTCGAAAAGGCAGCCAAACTGGGCATCCCCTTGGTATCGGAAGAGGTCTTTCTGGCCATGCTGTCCGGCGAACAGAACTCATAGCCGAACCGACAAGCTCCTGATGCCAGACCCCGAAAAAAGGTTACGCCCACGACCCTGCACTGTTTGAGTGACACAGGATCGTGGGCGTAGCCCATTCAGGCGTATCAGCACCGACACGCACGGTTGACTGAAGCGCAGCTCTCAATAACAATAATCGGGGATAAGAGGCGACAGTGCACTGGGAGGACGTGGCTTCCAGCCCGCCCGTTGTCAAGCCGACTTGAGGCAACGGTGCACTGGGA
>CALZRA010000009.1 GCA_945828345.1 uncultured Bacteroidales bacterium | reverse complement strand
GTCTGTAAATGGTGTAGAAAACCCTTTTTAAGGCTTTCTATACCCTGCTTTTTTTGTTTTAAAGTGCCGTTTTAGGACATATTTCCTAATTTTAGCGAACAAAACCGCCCGATTTCTTTGTGGCCTGCAAAAGTTTTATATAACTTTGCCAGCACAACAACCACTACATTGCGCCCTGCGTATCATTTTTCGAGACTTCAAAAGCTCAGATTGGCAGAATGCCGGCTCCGGGGTGTCCCTCTGTGGTGTGTGTGAGTGACCTAAACATCTAATCGCGAACCGAGCCGGGCAGAGCGTCTGGCTTTAATCCAGAAAAACATGAAATACGGTTTGTGCATCCTGGGCTGGATGCTGTGTCTTTGCCTGTATGCCCAGAAAGGCTCCTTTGACCAGGAGACAGAGGGCGCACTCAGGCAGCTTGACAGCCTCGTGGCCCAGAAAGCAAGCTTTCACGCAGCGCGCAACGAGCAGATCGACCGCCTCAAGCAGCAGGCGGCCACTGCTGCGGGACAAAACCGCCTGACTATATATAAGGAAATACTCGCGCTTTACACGCATTACCAGACAGACTCGGCACAGGTGTATCTCGACCGCATCTCCCGTTCACCCGAAACGGCCGGTGACGCGGAGCTGCAAGCCTTCTGCCACGTGGCACAGGCCGAAATCTACTCCGTTACGGCACTCTATGGCGAGGCCATGCGCGAGCTGAAGCTGGTCGACGCCGCGCTGATTGGCGACGAGCATGCCGCGTTGCGCCTCTATTATTACCGCATTTGGCGAACGCTGTGCGGCTGGTTCCTGACCTACAGCAAGTCAGCTCCTGTTCGCCAGCATTGGATGCAAAGGTTAGAGTGTTACCGCGATTCGCTGATCGGTATTGATTCACCCGGCGAGTCACTTTGCATCGTCGAAGCCGACAAGGCCATCTCGCACGGCCAGCCAGAACGGGCAGTCGAGCTGTTGCTGCCCTATGCCCGCCAGATGAGTCCGGACATGCCTGACCCATACATTAGTTTCACCCTGTATGATGCCTACAAAGCCATGAGTCAGGAGGCGCAAGCCTGTAAATACCTGATTCTGGCAGCCAAGGCCGACCTCCTGCGCGGCATTACCGAATATCAGGCCCTCCCCCTGCTGGCACAGTGCGTGTCGGAACATGGACAGGTGGAGCGAGCCTACAACTACATGATCTGCGCCATGGAGGATGCAGGCTTCTGCAAGGCCGGCTTGCGCTCGCTCGAAGTGTCAAATGCCTTTCCCATCATCGACCGCCAGTACAAGCAGTTAGAGAGAGAGCAGCGCCGCAGCGAGCGGGTCTTCCTCTATGTGCTGGGAGCCTTGCTGTTAGTGCTCAGTGCGGGACTGCTCTACCTGCGCAAGCAGATGATCAAGCTGCGCACCCTACGGCGGCAGCAAACCGAAACCAACGAGGCACTGGCCCAGGCCAACGACAGCCTGCAGCAGGCCAACGACGAACTGCAACACACCAACAACGAGTTGCAGCAGACCTACGCCAACCTGCGGATGGCCGACAAGATGAAGGAGGAGTACATAGCCCGCTACCTGAACCGTTGCCGGGACTACATGGACAGTCTGGTAGAGTACCGTCGCACCACCCTACGGTTGGTTAAGGAAAAACGTCTGGAGGAATTGGTGAAGAAGGCGAGCAGCGACCAAGTCATCCGCAAGGAACAGGAGGCCTTCTATGCCGACTTCGACCAGGCATTCCTGACCCTGTTCCCCGATTTCATCGAAAAGTTCAACGCCCTGCTCCAACCAGCGGAGCGCGTTGTGCCCAAACACGATAACCATCTGAACACGGAACTGCGCATCTTTGCCCTCATCAGGCTGGGGGTAGCCGATTCGGCACGCATTGCGCATTTCCTCAATTTCTCGCTCACCACGGTCTACAACTATCGGTCGAAGATGCGCAATAAGGCACTGGGAAGCCCCACTGACTTTGAGCGCGCTGTGAGCGAACTGTAGCCCGAAGGAAGCCAGTCAGGCCCTGAAGGCACATCAAGTTGAATTCTTAACACACATTCTATTATCCATGTTGTCAGAGTTTGATAAAATTGAATCGTCATGCAACGATGAACCTTCTGCAGCGTATGCGGAAACCTCGGGCACCACATCGCCCGAAACGGAAGTGGAGTGTCAGGTTCTTTCGGAGTTACCCCGCGGACGGGTGAGCCTGTTTGACAAGATAGACCTGATGCTGGAAGAAATTGGCAAGCTGCCCCTCGACAGAATTGCGCCTCTTTATGCCTTCGTGCTGCGCCAATTCTATGTCGAAGGCAAGGGGCTGCGCGAAGTGGGAGAGCAGCTGCGCCAGCAGAGCGACCCCAAGCTGGCCGTGAGCAACGAGCGGGTGCGCACCATCGTGCAGAGCATTCGCCGCGAGCTGCTGGAGGACGACCCGCAAAAGCGTCTCTACACCAAAGGCATCAACGTGCGCCGCGAGTTTGTAGATTCGGTCAAACATTATGCCGCAACCTCGGTAGGCGAGGTGGTGACCAAGGGCAAACTGCTCACCAACCCGCGTCTGGGAGCCATTGCCTACCTCGTGAACCGCAGGATTGTGAAGAACGATACCACCATGCCTTGGGTGAAGCACGATGTCATTCTGCTGAATGCCGACATCGACAAGAAACTGTTCAACACCTACTACCATTCCGTGTTCTACTGCTTGCAGCGCGAAGTGCGTCCCTTGAGCTTCGAGGAGCTGGTCAAGCGCCTGCCGAACCAGTCGCAGTGGACCAACCGTGCGGCTGCGGCCGACATGGGAGAACCCGATGAAGCCATGGTGAAGCTGGTGTTGGCCCACAATGAGGTCTTCGAACGGCTGGGCGACGGCTCCTACCAGATGCGCTTCTCCCACCTGAACCAGACCCAGAAGTTTGCCCGCATCATCTACGAAGAAAAGGATATCTCGCTGACCGAAATCCTGAACCAATATGTGCTGCGCGGCGGCACGGGCCTCTGCACGTGTACCTCCATGGTGCGCCGTATCTACCCGTGGTGCGTTCCGGTAGGCAAGAGCAAGTGGATATACAAGCCCGACTGCCAGCGGATGGACAATCCCGCCGAAGTGGTGCGCGTGTTCTGTATGGAGCGCGTGCGTTTCCGCTTCGAGGAGGTGATGGACCACCTGTCGTCGATGGGCATGAACATCAAGCCCGCCTCAGTGCGCTGCTATGTCATGAAACACTGCCGTCGCCGCATCGATGACTGCAACGACTTCTGCCTGACCGACCATGTGCCCCAGCAGGAAAATGCCCTGTGGTATGCCAAGGCCCGCGTGTCGCGGCGCAAGCGTCTCACACCGTGGGTCAGTGAGGTGAAGCATACGATGTTGGACATGCTGCGTGAGCATCCCGAACACTGCATACGCCAGAACGAGGTGCTGCGCCAGTGTCTGCCCATCTTCAAGAAAGCAGGCATTTCGAAAAACAACTTCTATAAGATTCCGCCGCAGATGGAGGAAATCGCAGTCGAGGAACGCGACGGCAAGATGGTGCTCCGCCTGCGTTGACAGGCTCTTGGGACACAAGCCATCAACCGCTGTGCCGCCACACGAAAGCGCGCGCTTCGCAACGGACGACGAGGTATACCATACCTATATATATAGGTGATCTTCGTCGTGCGTTGCGAAGCGCGCGTTTTCGTGTGGCGGCATTCAGGGCGCACTTCCGGTTGCATCCTGAAGGCAAAGAGCCTTCCCGCTTCCCTCGTTTCACCTGTCCTGATGCGCAGCGAGCTGCATGGTCCCAAGCGGGAACGTCAGTGCCTCATGGCCCGAGACATTCTCTGGTCTGGCAGAGCCTCATTCCTTCTTGAACGGCTTGCGCCAGTCGCAGCCTTCCTTCCAGCGCGAGCAGCCGTAGGCAGTATGTCCCTTGATGACCTTCCCCTGTCCACATTGCGGACAGACACTGCCAGCGCGGATGATGCGTTTGCGTGGCTTGGCCGGTTCTTCGGCAGCTTCGTTCGTAGCAGAGGCCTTCGGGGTGGCCTGGGCTTGGGAGCTTGCGGGGGCAGTGGAAGCCGTGCCGCTGGTCACACGGCGCGAAGAGTTGTCGCGCAGCACTTCCGTGACGATGTCCTGCACCATCTGCTTCAGCTCGTCGATAAACTGCGCTGCGCTGTACTCGCGTTGTTCGATGAGACGCAGCTTACGCTCCCAGCGCCCGGTCAGTTCGGCACTCTTCAGTAGCTCTTCCTTGATAATCGAAATCAGTTCGATGCCCGTGGCCGTAGCCTGGATGTTCTTGCGCTGGCGGCGTATGTACTGGCGGCGGAAGAGCGTTTCGATGATGGCGGCGCGCGTGGACGGCCGGCCAATGCCGTTCTCCTTCATTGCTTCGCGCAGTGCTTCGTCGTCGACGGTGCGGCCCGCCGTCTCCATAGCCCGCAGGAGGGTGGCCTCGGTGTAGGGCTTGGGTGGCTGTGTCATCTTCTGCGTCAGGTCAGGCTGGTGCGGACCGCTCTCCCCACGCACAAAGTCGGGCAGCGTGCGTTCGGCCTCTTCGGGCTTCTCGTCGTCGGCTGCGGCTGTCTGTCCGGCGGCATGGGCGGCAGTCAGGTAGACGCTGCGCCAACCAGGTGTGAGAATCAGCTTGCCTGTTGCCTTGAAGGCTACGTCGGCCGCCTGTCCGCACACGGTGGTCGTGGCAAACTGGCAGTCGGGATAGAACACCGCAATGAAGCGGCGGGCCACCATGTCAAACACCTTTTGCTCCATGTCGCTGAGGTGCTGTGGTGGAACACCTGTAGGAATGATGGCGTGGTGGTCGGTCACCTTCGACGAGTCAAACACCTTCTTGCGCTTCAGCAGCTTGGCCCCGCGCAGGGGCATGAGCAGTTCGCCGTAGAGCGAGGCGATGCCGTTGAGGATGGGTCCGCATTTCGGATAGATGTCGTCAGAGAGGTAGGTCGTGTCGACACGAGGGTAGGTAGTGACCTTCTTCTCGTAGAGCGACTGGATGAGTTGCAGGGTGAGTTCGGCCGAGAAGCCGAACTTCTTGTTGCAGTCCACCTGTAGCGATGTCAGGTCATAGAGGCGGGGCGGCATCTCCGTGCCCTTTTTCTTCTCGACCGAGGTCACGGTGAAGGGTTCGGTGCGGATGCGTTCGAGCGCGGCACGTCCTTCTTCTTCAGTGGTGAATCCGCGTTTGGCCGGGCCATTGCCTTGGGCTTTGTCGGTCTCGCCACTCTTCTCTCCGGCCGCTGCTTTAGGCTCTGGAGCCTCGTCGGCATTAGGGTCGCCCATGACGGCATTGAAGAGCGTGTCGCGGTAGCGGGTGGTCAGCACCCAGTAAGGTTCGGGCTTGAAATGGTCTATCTCCTGTTGGCGTTTCACGATGAGAGCCAGCGTCGGCGTTTGTACCCGTCCGATGCTGAGCGGCTGGCCGCGCTGCTTGCGGTCACCGTATTTCAGCGTGTACAGGCGCGTGGCGTTCATGCCCAGCAGCCAGTCGCCGATGGCGCGACAGAGTCCGGCTTCATAGAGCGGCTTGTATTCCTCCTGCGGGTGCAGGGTCTGGAATCCTTCGCGGATGCTCTCTTCGGTGAGCGACGAAATCCACAGTCGGTCAACGGGACACTTGGCTCCCGCCTTCTGCATGACCCAACGCTGGATCAGTTCGCCCTCTTGTCCCGCATCACCACAGTTCACGATGCGTTCGGCCTTGCTCATGAGCTGTTCGATTACGGCAAACTGCTGTCTGACACCGCGGTCTTCTTTCAGCCGGATGCCAAACCGTTGCGGAATCATGGGCAGTGCGCCCAAGCTCCACCCTTTCCAGAGCGGGGTGTAGTCTTCGGGATATTTCAGTTCACACAGGTGTCCGTAGGTCCAGGTCACTTGGTAACCGTTGCCTTCAAAGTAGCCTGTGTGGCGGGTGTTGGCTCCCAATATGATGGCTATTTCCTGTGCCACACTGGGCTTTTCTGCAATGCATACTATCATGGAGAGGAACGCTATGATTCGGAAAAATGAGGGGTGAGGTGAAGTGGGGGAGTCAGCATACTGCCGCTCACCGGTAGCTGAAGCGCATCTGGGCGGCATCGAAGTGCATGCCCTGCGGTTCGAAGTAGGCCGCAATGTCGCCCAGCTGAGCCAAGGCCTGCGGTGAGCCGGCCAGTATGCCGTCGGGGCGCAGCAGCCAGAGCGTGTCGGCTAACTGCAAGGCCGGCTCCACATCGTGCGTACTCAGCAGAATGGCCTTGTCCTCCTGGTGGGCCAGCCGGCGCAGCAGGTGGAGCATGGCTATCTTGGAGGGAAAATCGAGAAAGGCGGTCGGCTCGTCAAGCAGAATGACCGGCGCGTCCTGAGCCAGGGCTTTGGCGATGAAGACCCGTTGTCGTTCGCCGTCGCTCAGACTGTTCAGCTGCCTGTGGGCAAGGCGTAGCGTGTCGGTAAGTTGCAGGGCGCGCTCCACCTGTTCGCGGTCGGCTGCGGTAAGGCCAGTCAGCCAGCTGGCGTGAGGTATACGTCCCATTTCGACCACCTCGCCTGCTGTCAGGGCTTCGGCTTCAGGCTTGAAAGTCAGTACCACGCTCACTCGGCGGGCCAGCTGGCGCGCGCTGAACTGAGACATGGGCTTGCCGTCCAGACGTAGGGGCACAGCTCCGTCTCCAGCGTCAGCGTCCCTGTTCCCCTCAGATATAGGGTCGGAGGCAACAGGCGGCAACAGCCCCGCCAAGGTGCGCAGCAAAGTGCTCTTGCCGCAGCCATTGGTGCCCAACAAAGCAACCAGTCTGCCTGGGGGCAAACTGGCAGTCAGGTGGCGGCACACGGTGTGACGGCGGTAGCCTATGTGAAGGTCGTGCAGGGTGAGCATGGGGAGTTGGGTTGTCGGTAGGGACCATTCGGTCTATTCCTATAGCCTCTTCACAGTTCTTTAGTCAGGCAGTCGAATACGCGTCGGGCGCAGCATTCGGTAGACCAGTCCTTTTCTATCTCTGCCGAGCGTAAGCCGTGCGCCCGCAAGTCGGCATGATGGAAGTAGTCGAGGGCCTTGAGCAGCGAATCCTCGCGCAAGGGGTCGAACACGGTGCCGTTCTGTCCTTCCTGAATCAGTTCGGGATGGCAGCCGTTGTAGATACTGGTGGCTACGGGCAGCGAGCAGGCCATGGCTTCGGGAATGACCAGGCTCCAGTTGTCGAGCAGGGTAGGCAGGATGAACACATCGGCAGCCGCATAGTAGCGGTGTACGTCATCGTAGGGCACGCGGCCTTCTAAGAAGAGGCTCGGGCACTGCCCATAGCGGGCTTTGAGCTCGTCATAACGGTCGCCCATGCCGATCAACACCAGTGCATCGTGCGGATGCCTCTCGGTGTGCTTCATCCAGGCTCTTACCAGGTGAGGTGCGCCTTTCAGGTCCTCCACCCGTCCGCTGAACAGGTACACCAGACCGTCGCCGTGCTTACAGAACCTGGCCTTGAAGGCGGTCCGCTCGCTCTCGCTGAGTCGTGCGATGTCCTGCCGCAGGCCGCGGCTGTCCGCGCTCATACCGCCGATGTGAATCTTCGGAGAGGCTATGCCTATCGACTCCAAGTACTTGCGTGTCTCGCTTCCGTTCACGAAGTAGCCCGTAATCCATCGGTCCTGCCAACGCCTCTTCAGGTTTTTCAGCCGCGAATTGTTTCGCTCGGTCCAGGGTGTCTTCTCATACCCCACATAGACTGGGATGCGGTGTGTCAGGGCATAGAGCTGCACGACTGGTGTCCATTGCATGAAGCCCTCGGTGATGAGCGCGTCGGGACGTATGCGGCTGATGCGCTGCCACAAACCCAACGGGAAGGAGGTGTGCGGATGTCCTTCGGTGAAGCGGCCGAAGGCGTGCGTGTGGCTGTCGTAGAGCCATTCGCTGTCCCAGGGGTGGGCGTTGTCGCCCAGTGTCTGCGCTATCTTCCCGAGCAGGGCAGTGTGTCCCGCCTGATAGCGTTTGGTGGAATAAATAACGTGGAAGTTGCCTTGGAGCAGTCTGTTTAGTTCGGCGTAGAAGGGCAGCCGGTATTCCCAGAAGCTGGGATTGCAATAAAGCACTTTCATGAGGCTTGGTGAGATTAGGAGTCAGACAGACGGCGCGCGGCCATCAGTGCGTTTGGGCCACCGACAGTCCCCATTCATACACGCGGTCGATGGTGGGTGTGGCTACGTGGTGCGTATGGGCCAGGTCGCGGATGAAGCGGAGCCCGAAAGGAAAGTCTTCGGTAAAGTAGCGGCTGCCGAAGTCAGGCACCCAGCCCGTCGGGCCTTGCTGCATGGGTGCCACAATAGACTGGAAAGCAGAGATGGAACGGATTTTGGCGGTGAGCGATGCCGCGTCGTGGCTTTCGTAATACGTGAGCAGGGACGGAATGGGATGGCTGCCTTGGGGCAGTCGGTCGAGCAGCTTCATGAACTCGGCATCCATGCGGATGAGCAGTTCGGAAGCTTCGTCGGTCCATTCACGGTAAAACAGGATGGGGCGCGGCAGTGCTTCGCCCCGGTAGTCATGCCACAGGGTGTAGAGCCGTCCTGTGTGTAGAATGGGATTGCTGTTGGTGAGCGAAGCTTCGTAGAAGTTGTCGAGCAGCACGGTAGGCGTGCAGAAGAGACGCTCGGTAAGCTGCCGGAACGCTTCGCAGTCGGCCATGTGCTCGGTGGCCACCTGTATTTCGGGCTTGTAGCCTAACAGCAGCCCCTTGCTCCCATATTCGGCTACTCGGGCAATGAAGGGCGTGCGGCGAAATCCGAACAGCGGTGTCTCGGGCGGGAGCACGTCGTGGGCAAAGAAGAAGAAACCCGTGCTCGACACGATAGAGCCTACTGCTGCATGGCCCAGATGAGGCCGCAGGCGGCGGAGGGTTTCTTCAATCAGGAAACCGGGCAGGCAGAGCAGCACCCAGTCGGCATCTTGGAGCACGTCGGCCGGTTGGTTGCTGACGGCGTGCAGACGGCCTTGATAGCACTTGCCTTCAGGGTCGCTGCAGCTGATGAGATGCTGCCATTGGTCGGGGTGGTTGGTAAGCAGGCTGACGCGTGTGTCTGGTGCAGCCGAGAGAACAGCGGAACAGACCAGGCCGAGCGAGCCTCCGCCACAGACGGTGATGTTCATGAAAGTCGGGGTTTGGGAGAGTGTGGGATAAACTTGCCGGAAGGTTTACAGTATGGAGGCCAATGCCGCCACGAGCCGCTCGTTGTCCTGTCGGTTGCGAATGGCAATGCGCACGTAGTTGCGGCCATTGAATGCCCGCTTCGTGCTGCAATCTTTGAGCAGGATGTTGTGGCGTTTGAGCAGGGAGGCCACCAACCCGTGTGAGGTGAAGGGCGGCAGCACTTCACACAGGAAGTAGTTGGCTTCGGAGGGGATGACCCGCAGGAAGGGGATGGCCTGCAGCGCACCGAAGAAGCGGCGCCGTTCGGCCTGGAACTTCTCGCAGGCGACATGGTAGTCAGCCTCGTATTTGGAGACAATTTGCATGTAGAACTCTGCAAACGAGTTGATGTTCCATATCGCCACGTCTTTCTTGGCGCGGGCGATCAGTTCCACATCGGCTGAGGCCATGATGCCCAAGCGCAGGCCCGGCACACCGTAGCTCTTCGAAATGCTCTTCATCACCACCATGGTGGGGTAGGCTTCGAGCAGGTGGTTGTGGAGCAGGGTGTTGTCGGCATAGCCTTGGCTGAAGTCGACAAACGATTCGTCCACAATGAAGCGCACCCGACGCTCGGCGCACCACTGCGCCAGACGGCACACGTCGGCCAGCGGAATGAAGTTGCCCGAGGGATTGTCGGGGTTGATGAGCAGCAGGGTGCCGATAGGGTGACGGCCGAAGTAGTCCATCAGGTCGTTCGCCGTATAGCTGAAGTCGGCTCCCGTGGGCGTGAAGGCCACCACCTCTTCGCTCTCCTTGCGGTTAGGGTATTCCTCGAAGGTGGGACAGGTGACGCCCAACGGCGCGGGACAATGCTCCATGACGCTCTTGATGAGCTCGGCTGCCCCGTTGCCCGGCACCACATATTCCTGCTTCACGCCAAAGCATTTGCCAGCCAGCAGGGAGTTCACATACATGCCCGAAGGATATTCCGTGAGCAGCGTGTCGAAGTTCGCGCGCATTTCGTCGCGCATCCGGGCGGAGGGGAAGTAGGGATTGACCAAATAGCAGAAGTCGAGCATTCCGGGAAAGCGCCAGTAACCGCCGAAGCGGCGCATATACAGGCGCAGCTGTTCGTCGCCTTCGGCAAAGAGGGTCGTGGCAATGTCCAGGTCCTGAATGTCGTCGATTTCATACCACTTCTCATTGCCTATGGGCAGAGCCTTGAGTTCGCTCTTGTCGAGGAATGTAATGACGCGCAACACCTGTTCGTAATACTCGTTGTTGCCCAGGGCCTTGCTGTAGGCTTCGAGAAAGGGCACATACTTGTGGCGGGCAAAGTCGCGGCTGAACTTGTAGATGTTGACCGTCTTGTAGTAGCGGCTTGTCTCGGCATAGTTGAAGGCCTTCTTCGGCACGAAGTTCACGATGTTGTTGTCGCCGTCGATACACACCATGGTGCCGTCCATCCAGGTCTGGTATTTGGCCACCAGTGCCAGGTTTGGGTAGGGATTGCCGAGAATGAGCGAGAACATCTCCTCGTCGAATATCAGGTCGCTCTCGATGAGCAACGTGTCGTCGGCTTGCAGCTGGTCCTTGGCCAGTGCGAGCGAGTAGATGTTGTTGGTCTTGTCATAGACCGGATTGTTCACATATTCAATGTGCAGCACATCGTCATAGCGCGTGCCGATATACTCGCGCAGCTTCTGGCCTTCATAGCCAACCACGATAACCACGCGTTTCAGGTTCAGGTGCGACAGTTGCACCAACAGTCGGTCAATGAGTGCGGTGCCGTTCACCCGCACCATACACTTGGTGTTGTTCTTGGTGAGCTCGCCCAGTCGGCGGCCCATGCCTGCGGCTAATATGATTGCTTGCACGGTGATTGTTTTAGGAGAGTTTGGCTACGTAGAAGCAGGCGTGGCCTGTGCGCTGGTCTTCGGGGGGCAGGTCCATGTAGTTGCCGAACAGGTCCTTCAGGTAGGTGTCGGGGTCGGCAGGGGCAGCAAAGGTGCGGCCTTCAAACTGGATGGTGCCCAGTGGGAAGATGCTGGAGCGCAGGTGGCGGTTGCCGTTGCCACTGTTGTTCAGCGTGTTGGAGTAGTATTTGCCTTTGCCCACGAACAGGCTGCCTATGGTCCATGCCAGTTTGAACAGGGTCCGTTTGGCCCCGAAGTAGAACAGTTCGGCACAGGCGCGCCAGCTGTAGGTGTGCTGCGCATGGAGGATCGCGTTGGCACGACAATATCCCCGGGCCACCTTCTTGGAGAACTTGGGGCCGAACGAGGGCCAGTCGTGCATGGGGAAGATGTCTATAAACAGTCCTTTGGCATAACCTTTGGCAAAGTCATCGTCGGCTTCGACCATGAACGAATTGAGATTCCTCACCTTACACACAGGCATACGCAGTTCCGGCTCTGTGTCGGGAGTCTGCACTTGCAGGTGCTTGGGCAGCCGTTGCTGCGCTGCCTTCACGAAGCGCGGAACTTCCTCTATGGGCATACAGATGTCGATGTCATCGTCCCAAGGTATGAAGCCCCCATGGCGCACGGCCCCCAACAGCGTGCCGCTGTCTAACCAGTAGGGGATGCCTTCGGCTTCACACACCCGGGCCACTTCGGTCAGAATCTCCAGTTCAGCCCATTGCATTTCGCGCAGGTGGCGGCGTTGGTACGCCTTCAGGTAACGCATCGGGTCTGTGTCAGAGCCAGCCGGCGGGGTGGCCGTGCCGTCTTTGTCGGGCGTAGCCATGAGCCGTTCCAGCGTGAGCAGGTCATCGGCATAAGTCAGCTTCAGGTTGCGCTCCTCCCCCCTTATTATATATATAGGAGTGTCGGGCAGGTACTTGAGCACCACGCTGCAATCGTCTGTCGCCTTGAAGTGAGGGTCAGCCAGTGCGAGGCGGTAAGCTTCGGTGATGGTGGCCAAGCGGAACGCCTGTGGTGTTTGCATCCGTTGCATCACGCTGCGGTCTGGCACGTGCGTCATCAGGCCGTTCTCCACCTTCATCAAGGTATCGACCGAGTCAATGCCTACACCTACCGCCTGGTAGGAGCGCAGGGCTTCGCACACTTCGGTAATGATGCGCTGGCTCACTAAGGGACGGGCTGCATCGTGGAAGATCAGGTTGGCATCCTCGCCTTCGAAGGCCTTCAGCGCCGACAGCGTAGAGCCCCAGCGTTCCGCTCCGCCTTCCAACAGCCGCTTCACCTTCTTCCAGCCGCGCGCCGCAATGAGCTTCTGGGTCTCGCCGTGATATTGCGGGTGCAGCACCACGGCCACCTCGTCCACCAGCCCATTCTGCTCGAAGGCAGACAGGCTGTGTTCGAGCACAGTGCGACCGGCCAGCGTGCGGAACTGTTTGGGGCAGTTTCCGCCCATGCGGCTGCCTGTTCCCCCGGCCAAAACTATGGCAATGTTGCGTGTCATGCTTGCATGAGTTAAGGGGTGTTCTATAAATTATGTGCGCACAAAGATACCGCTTTTTTAGAAAAACACTACCTTTGAACCCGCAAACACCAAAATTTGTTTTCCCTAATGAGAAGAACCAGCGCAGCCGTCTTGTTGCTGCTCCTTATCCTTCAGGCTGCTTTTGCGCAGCAAGTACTTCCCAAGCGTGAGTTCCGTGGTGCTTGGATTCAGTTTATTAACGGGCAGTTTCAGGGCATGTCCCGCGATGCCATGCAGGCCAATCTGACCCGCCAGCTCAATGTGATGCAGCAGTGCGGCATCAACACCGTCATCTTTCAGGTGCGTGGCGAGGCCGACGCCTTCTACAACTCTCCCTATGAGCCTTGGAGCCGTTTCCTGACGGGCCAGCAGGGCAAAGCACCCAATCCCTATTGGGACCCTTTGGAGTGGATGGTTCAGCAGTGCCACCGCCGGGGCATGGAGTTGCACGCCTGGATCAACCCTTTCCGGGCCAAGACAAAGGGTACCACCGAGCTGTCCATGATGCATCCCTATGTGCAGAATCCCGACCGCTTCTTTGAGTACGACGGACTTATCCTCTTCGATCCGGGACTGCCCGAGAACCACCGTTACATCTGTAAGGTGGTGACCGACATAGTCCGCCGCTACGACATCGACGGCCTCCACATCGATGACTATTTCTACCCCTATCCCGTGGCGGGCGTGTCTATCCCCGACCAGCGTACCTTTGAGAGCCACCGCAATGGCTTCAGCCACATCGCCGACTGGCGTCGTTACAACGTCAATTCGTTCATCGAGATGCTGCACGAAAGCATCCGTTCCGCCAAGCCTTGGGTCAAGTTCGGAGTCAGTCCGTTTGGCATCTATCACAACGCACAGGCGGGCAGCAGCCTGCCGGGCTCCAATACGGGCGGCCTGCAAAACTACGACGACCTCTATGCCGACGTGCTCTATTGGATCAACAAGGGCTGGGTGGACTACAACGTGCCGCAGCTCTACTGGGAAATGGGTCACCGCACAGCCGACTACGAGGAGCTCATCAAGTGGTGGAGCCGTTTTGCCGGGGCACGTCCGTTGGTTATAGGCCAGGACATAGAACGTACCGTGCGGGCCGCCGACACCAAGAATCCCGAACTCAACCAGATGGAGGCCAAGTTCCGGCTGCAGCGTTCGCTGCGCGGCGTTCAGGGTTCCTGCCTGTGGTACTCGGCCGCGTTGGTGCGCAATGAAGGTAACTACGCCTCGGCCTTGCAGCAGAAATACCACCGCACGCCGGCCTTGCAGCCACTCTATCCCTTCATCGATGACAAGGCCCCTGGTGCTCCGCGCGGTCTCAAGGCCATGTGGATGCCCGACGGCTATTATCTCTTCTGGACAGCTCCCAAGGGCAAGGGCGAAATGGACGTAGCCCGCAACTATGTGGTCTACCGTTTTGCCAAGGGCGAGCGAATCGACCTCTACGACCCGTCTCACATTGTGGCCATCACGCCAGCCACCTTGCTCAAGCTCCCCTATAAGGCCCGGCATGAAGAATACACTTATGTGGTCACCGCCCTCGACCGCTTGCAGAATGAGTCCAAGGGCAAGAAGGTGAAGGTGAAACTCTGAGAAGTCAGTTCATTCGGAATAAGGTTTGGGGACTAAGCGTTCAAAGCACGGGATATTGACAGCGCTCATGTCACGCCCTTTTCAAGCGTTCATGGCACGGGCTGAAAGCCCAACAAGCGCATAGCCCAGGGCATCGCCCTGGGTAGAATGAGGCGATAAAGCTCGCCCTGTAAGGGCAAAAGCGTTAGTGTACGCCCTGTTCAAGCGTTTCATGCGTTTAAAGAAGGGGGGCAACAACGCATCACCCCTGGCAGATTGACCGGCCACGCCCCGGCATGACATTCACTCGAACGCCTGTTCCAAACTCTGCAACCTCCCCCTTCCCAACCATAAACTTCTCAACTTAAAAACTTCTCAACCATAAACTTCTCAACTTATAAACTATCAACTGAGCGAAGCCATTTTCTCCGCTCCACCCCTATGAAAATTCTGAAATTTGGCGGGAGTTCGGTCGGAACTCCCCAAAGCATATACCAGGTCAAGCGGATTGTCGAGAGCACGGCGCGGCCTGTTGTCGTGGTCGTGTCGGCCTTGGGCGGTGTCACCGACCAGCTCATCCGCCTCACCTCGCAGGCAGCTGCGGGGCAGACAGCCTATTTGGACGAACTCGAGGCACTGGCCCAGCGCCACCGCGACATGGTGGCCGCCGTCATCCCGGCCGGAAGGCGCGATGCTCTCCATGCACAGCTCGACGCGCTGCTCACCGAGTTGCGCAGCATCTTGCATGGAGTCTGCCTCATCCAGGACTTGACTCCTAAGACCGCCGACGCCATTGTCGCCTACGGCGAACGGCTCTCCTCCCTCATCGTGACGCAGCTCATCGATGGGGCGCAGCACTTCGATGCCCGCCACCTCATCAAGACCTTCCGACAGGGCGAGAAACACCTGGTAGACTTCAAGCAGACCCATGCCCGTATAGCCGAAACCCTTGCCGACCTGCCGTCCGTAGCTGTGATGGGCGGTTTCATCGCCTCCGATGCCGCCACCGGCATCACCACCAACTTGGGTCGGGGCGGTTCCGACTACACCGCAGCCATACTGGCCGCCGCCCTTCAGGCCGAGGCCCTCGAAATCTGGACCGATGTCGACGGCTTCATGACCGCTGACCCGCGCATCATCCCCACGGCCTACACCATCGACGAGCTGTCCTATGCCGAGGCCATGGAGCTTTGCAACTTTGGTGCGAAAGTGGTCTATCCGCCCACCATCTATCCTGTGTGCAGCTGCAACATACCCATCTATGTCAAAAACACCTTCCACCCCGACCACCGCGGCAGTGTCATCCGCCGCGATGCTGCTCCCAGCGAAAGGCCCATCAGAGGCATTTCCTCCGTGCGCGACATGAGCATGGTCACGGTGAGCGGCCCCTCCATGGTGGGTGTCATCGGTGTGAACCGCCGCATCTTCACCACCTTGGCCGACGGCGGCATCAGCGTCTTCATGGTGGCGCAGAACTCTTCCGAAACCAGTACGTCGGTGTGTATGACCCCCGCCGATGCCCACCGGGCCTGCCAGTTGCTCGACAGCGAGTTCGCCCTCGAAATAGCCGACGGCTCCATGAATCCGGCTTTGTTGGTCGAGAATCTGGCCAGCGTGGCCGTGGTAGGCGAGCGTATGCGCCGTATGCCGGGCATTGCGGGCCAGCTGTTCAGCGTGTTGGGACGCAACGGCATCAGCATCAGTGCGGTGGCCATGGGTGGTCAGGAAATGAACCTCTCCTTTGTCGTAGACCGCGGACAGCTGCGCAAGACGCTCAACGTACTCCACGACAGCTTCTTCCTGAGTGAACATCAGGACCTCAACCTCTTCATCTGCGGCACGGGTACAGTGGGTGGCAGTCTGCTGCGCCAGATTGTCTCGCAGCGCGACCAGCTCCTGCGGCAGCGCGGTCTCAAGCTCAACCTGGTGGGGGTGAGCGGACGTTCCCATGCCGCCTACAACCGTGACGGCCTGCCCCTTGACCGGTTGCAGGAACTCATGCAGCAGGACGGCGAAGGCGGCGTGGAGCGCATGATGCAGGAGATAGAGGCGATGAACATCTTCAACCCCGTGTTTGTCGACTGCACCGCTTCGCCTGAGGTGGCCTCCCATTACGAGTGGCTGCTCAACCACCACGTGAACATTGTGGCAGCCAACAAGATTGCGGCCTCCTCGCCCTTCGACCACTACCAGCATCTCAAACAGCTGGCCCGAGAGAAGGGAGTGAAGTACCTCTACGAGACCAACGTGGGAGCCGGACTGCCCATCATCCACACCATCAACGACCTCATTGCCTCGGGCGACCGCGTGTTGCGTATCGAAGCCGTGCTTTCGGGCACACTCAATTACGTGTTCAACACCCTTTCGCCCCAGGTCACACTCAGTCAGGCCGTGCGCTTGGCCCAGCAGAACGGTTATTCCGAACCTGATCCGCGCATCGACCTGTCGGGCCACGACGTGATTCGCAAGATTGTCATCCTGGCCCGCGAGAGCGGTTATCGCGTCGAGGCAGCCGACATCGAGCAGCACCTTTTCATCCCGGCATCGCTCTTCGAGGGCACCTTGCAGGAGTTCTGGGAAGAACTTCCCCGTCAGGACGAGCACTTCGAGCGCGAGCGTCAACGTTTGGAGCGCGAACACAAGTGCTGGCGTTTTGTGGCCGAATGGGCTGAAGGGAATGGGCGTGTCAGTCTGCGTGAAATCCCTCAGGACCATCCCTTCTACAACCTCGAAGGTTCCAACAACATCATTTTGCTCACCACCGAGCGTTACCGCGAACATCCCATGCTCATTCAGGGTTATGGTGCCGGGGCCGACGTCACGGCAGCCGGCGTCTTTGCCGACATTATGCGTGTGGCCAACGTTTGACTCCTCCGGCGGCCGTCGTCATCGGTAGCCCTGGACCACCTGATATATTTCTTTCCCTTAAAACGTCCGCTGCAAGGCGGACGTTTTTTATGCCCTAAAACGCCAAGCAGGCTTGACAAAAACGAAGCTGTCCTTATAAATAAGATTAAAAAACTAAAACTACCCCCCCCGAAATCCTAAATAGGAAGAAATAAATTACCTTTGTCGCGACCAATTCTATCATCTGCCGGAATACCTGCGTATCAAGTTCTGTAGGGAGACTGTTTTGCTGCGCGAAGCAAAGGATACAATGTGCCGCACGCCCCATATGCTTAACCTTCACAGAACAATGCCCCTTCCGCGCGGCTGCGGTTATGTTGTGGATGAGATGGATTATAACGAAAAAATTACTTCAAAAATAAATTATCAATCATGAGAAAGATTACTCTTTTTCTGTCGCTTCTCCTGATTTGCATGGGGGTAGCGCACGCGCAGTTTACTTACAATGGGTCTGCGTTGGATTTGTCAGGCCTTGCTACAGGGCAAAGTGTAAAGGTCGTTCTCCATGTAGGAGGTACTGATGTGAACTCTTTCATCGGAATCACAGGGGAGCCTTATTCAACTGACGGTTGTTATTACAATCTGGGTTCCAATGAAATCTCCACCAGTAATTTCTATTTTGTCTATACCTTGTATAAGGTGAGTGCAACGGAAATTGCTATGCAAGACTATTCGGGTAAGTTTGTTCATGGATTTAACAGTGGTTCAGGTTCGTTTCGCAATGATGTTGCCAGTGCTACAAGTGCAGATGCAAAGTTTTTATTTGAAGTAGTAGAAGTTCCCGTCAACCCAATAGATGAATCGGGAAATGCATATATTATAAAATCCAGCAAGGCTAGTGGGTGTCCCATTAAATATAATTCTGGTCAATTGGCAGTCGATGGTACTGAGATTGCTTTCCAATTTCTTGAAGTGCCTACAACTGACGTGATAATCAATTGTACTGACAGCAGTGAAGGTCTGTACAATTTCAGTAAGACGGTGGACGATGTGATAATTGGCAAGTCCATTTCAGATCTGGTTACTGAGGCACTGTCTTCTGCTGCGGGTACCTATACATTGAATAGCTCGACTGAGGGTAATGTGACAGCCAATCAGGTAATTGACATACAGTTGACCTCAAACTATACCTTCCCTGTGAAGATGAATACGCCGTATTTGATGCAGTGCCGTTACAAAACCGAAAACGGTTCGAAAATTTTCCCCTACTACATGCAGCGTATCTCTGATAGTGACATTAACACGTGTGCGGTTAGCGAGTCTTTCAATCTGAACCAGATTTGGTTCTTTGAGCGTGTGTCAACCTCACCTAATGAGGTGGTTTTGCGTAATATGGGTAAATCAGTCGGTGGTGTTTACTATGGCGTAACAGCAACAAATGGCAAGGCTTCTGTTTCTGCTAATCCTACAGCTTATGTGTTGGGTATCCATTCCCAAAATACGGATGCGATTACGATTCGTACAGCAGGTTCAGCGTATTTAGGTGGACACAGTAGCACTGTAATATACAAGGGTTGGAATGCACGTCTCGGGACTTGGGGTGACAGTAGTGCTCCTACAGATCCAGGATCTGCATTTAAAGTGACAGAGGTTTCTTGGGAAGAGCTGGCTACAGCAGCTGGTAATGACAAGAATGTGGCTCTTGCTTCTGATTATCTTACCAAATACATTTCAGCAGACTATATAGCTGCTTTGCAGAGTAAATCGGATGAGGTGACGATAGAGAATGTCGCAAGTGTATTTTCCGATGCCACTTATGGTTTTACACTGGATACAGATAAGTACTATCTGATTTATTCAGGTAAGGACGGCTATACGAGTCATATAGCCTATGCTGACCCCCGTGCAAATAAAGAAGGTGTTCCACAGGATAATAACCGTAAATGCTTTATGGCCAGTGACGCAAAAACACCGATGGCGTTGATGAAGTTTGAAGCAACAGGCGAAGTCAACAAGTACTATATCCAGCATGTGAACAGTGGACTTTATTTCAGTCAAACTAAGGATAATAATCAGGTTGACCTTCCGCTGGACAAATATGATGCGGATACTTACACGTTTGAGTCTACCACGGTAGCAGATGATTTGTGGGGCATCAAGGGCAATATGTATGGATGCTATTTAAATATTTTCAGTTCCAGAACTCCGGCTTGGTTGGGCGTATGGCACGATAATGCCAATAGTGATACCGGTTCTCGTTTGCGCATCAAAGCAGTAGACGAGATTCCCGTAACGCTCTCCAGCGCAGGCTGGTCTACAATGACCTTGCCAGTGGCCGTAACCATTCCTTCGGGGGTACGTGCTTATTATGTGACACGCAATGTAGGTGCAGACATCTATGTGGAAGAGATTACTGGGGTTATTCCTGCCAATACCCCTGTATTGCTCAATGGTACGGCTTCGACTGCCTATAATTTTGGCATCACAACTTCTGATGCAACAGCACCCGCCAACAACAAGCTGCTTGGCACGACGATGGCTCGCACAGGATTCTCAACGGATACAGGAGCCGCCCCGGATGTATATGGCCTTTATGTGGACGAAACAACCGCATCCTTTGTTCCTGCCTTTAGTGCAACCATTCCTGCCAATAAGGCTGTGCTGCCATACGCTAACATAGATACAGAAGGCTTGACAAGTGAAGAAACAGCCGCCATGCGTCTCGTATTCGATAACGTGACTGGCATTGCTGGTGTAAACGTAAATAGCTCGGAAACTGACTACTACGACCTGCAGGGCCGCCGTGTGCTTTATCCCGTACGCGGTCAGGTGTACATCAAGAACGGTCAGAAGGTTATCCTGAAGTAAACATTATCAACGAAAATTCATAAGACAATGAAGAAAGCATATATCACTCCCGCCACCGAATGCTTCATAATGACCTTTGAAGGCATGTTGGCTGCATCCAGCAAAGCCGATGGCGTTTCTATTGGTAACGGCAGCACGACCATTACTTCTGAGTCTGGCTTTAATTCAGGGAAGAAGGAATGGGGCAATGACATTTGGTCTAATATGGAATAGTAAGAATAGCGAGGCAGCACCCTGATTCCGGCGGCAAAGACTACAGCAGTCAGATTTGGGGTACTGACGAAGACTAAAGCATAACCATACGGCAGGCCATGTAGGTCTGCTGCATGGTTTCCCCACTTGCGGGGAGCATCCCTGCAGGTATAAGTAATTTTTTTCTCATTGCCGGTCGCCCGAAGAGATTCGCGCGGCCGGCACTTTTTTAGAACCTTCCCCCATATAAGTTCTATCCCCAGCACATGTTATAGATACTTCTCTGCTGAAGGAGTAGTACTTCTCTGCTGAAGGAGTAGTACTTCCATGCCAGTAGAAGATATCTGAAACTCCAGTATCAGTACTACTGAAACTGCAGTTTCAGATATCTTCTACAGAAAAAGAGACTGGCTGACTTTCCGATGCCTATTATATAACTCAACTTGCGCAATACGGACAAGTTATCCCCTTATCCATCATCCTTGAAAACATACAGTTTGAAATTCGATGATGCTAATGAGGGGCAATCGATAACGAAATGACGTGAATTGTCAAGCACAGGTTTGTGTTCTATTCTTCATAATGGATAATTGTCCACCAGCCTGGTGGACAATCGCAGGCAGTCTAAACGGGGTCCCTTCAATAGTTTTGCAGTGGCTATATAGAGTTGTAGTAACAGCCGTATCAAAAGCAAGAGCCGCCTCCTGTAGGGAAGCGGCCCGCTTTACTTTTTTCAGTAGGGTTCTACCAGTGTGCTGTTAAGCCTCAGCTTCGGGAGCAACCGATACCACGCTGCGGTCACGACTGCCGCGGTGGAACGATACCACGCCGTCTACGAGCGCATAAAGCGTGTGATCCTTGCCCATACCCACGTTCTTGCCGGGATAGTGAACCGTGCCACGCTGACGGACAATGATGTTGCCGGCCACGCAGGTCTGGCCGCCCCAAATCTTAACGCCTAATCTCTGTGAAGCCGACTCACGGCCGTTCTTAGAACTACCTACACCTTTTTTGTGTGCCATGTCTTTCTGAAACTTTTAAGGATTAAGCAATTACGTTCTTGATTGTCAATTCAGTGAACTGGTGGCGATAGCCGTTCAGCTTGCGATAGCCCTTGCGGCGCTTCTTGTGGAATACAAGCACCTTGTCGCCCTTTACCAGCGGAGAGAGCACTTCGCATACTACCTTGGCGCCGTCAACAGTAGGAGCACCTACCTTCACTTCGCCATTGTTGTCAATCAACAACACTTTCTCAAATTCAACAGTCTGGCCGTTTTCGGCACCGCAGATGTGGTTTACAAAGAGCTTCTTGCCCTCTTCTGCTTTGAACTGCTGACCGTTAATCTCAACGATTGCGTACATTGAATATAATGTGTGTAAAACGGTTTTTTCCGGGAGGCGGACTGCACCCGCAGCCTCTTGTTTGGCCCCGTCGGACTCTAAACGGCTGCAAAAGTACACCTTTTTTTGCAACAAACAACCTGAATCTCATTTTTTATGCCGCTGAAACTGTTTTTGACGGGAAAAACGGGCGTTTTTCCTCTGAAGAAAAACGATTTCTATAGGGTGGCGGTGTAGAAGCTCGCGGGTTTTGTCTACTTTTGCACCATAAACCTGCATCTCATACCGCGCATAGGAAATACCCCATAGGCATACAGGATTTCGAACAGATTGTTCAGGGGCTGCCCTCAGGCAGACAGGAGAGAAGGGCTGCGCCAAGCCCTATGCTGCCGACAGCCGCAGGGGCATCGCCTCGGGCATCCACTTCCCGTCAGAGAAGGGAACGACAGACGGCTTTATGCGCGTAGAGGTCAGATGTTGAATAGGTCGGAGTCAGCAGGCGTTGTCGCGATATGATCACACTCATTCTGTTCACAATAGGTGCGGCCTTCGTGCAGCGCACGACGGGTTTCGGTTTCGGAATCTTCATCATGACGGTTTTGCCGTTCTTGCTGCCGTCGTATGGCGAGGCGACCACCCTGTCAGGATTGCTCGCTGCCGTGACATCGTTCTTGCTGACCGTCAAGTACCGACGGGAGATAGCATGGAGAAAACTGCTGCCGATACTTGTCAGCTTCCTGTTGGCGAGCTTCGTTGCGGTCCGGATGCTGACATGGCTCAGGGGCGAGACCGTGAAATATGTGCTTGGCGTGACGCTCGTCTTGTCAGCCGTATACTACGGTTTCTTTGCGGAGCGTATCACAGTACGCGGAACGCTCGGGGTGCAGGTTGTGTTAGGCTTGCTCTCGGGTATAATGGGCGGGCTGTTCGGTATGCAGGGGCCGCCTGCAGTGCTATACTTCCTCGCCGTTTATGAGTCAAAGGACAGATACACGGCATGGACGCAGTGCTATTTCCTGATAGGCAACTGCATGATGACAGTCTATAGGGCGCAGTCAGGATTTCTCACCCAGGAGGTGGCCAGTGCATGGTGTTACGCCGTGCCAGCCGTACTGGTGGGCACTTGGCTTGGCAGTTTGGTATACAACAGGCTGTCGCTTCCCACCTTGAAGAAGCTGGTGTATTTGTATATCGGCATCAGCGGAATGGTGGCCATCGCGTCATGAGGTGGAGTAGGGTGCATGATGGCGATAGCGTCCATGGAGTGTTCCCCATGATCAACGTTCAACCCCAACCGAAGAAAAGTTTTTTTCAATGAAACAGATAATGACTTGCGTACTGCTGCTGATGATGGCGGCCAGTACATCTGCCCAATCGCTTGAACGGGCACAGCAGGATTACCGCCGACGCTTTGCAGCGCTTTCGGCACTACAACTGCCCGACAGCCTGGCCAAGCTCAGGGTGAGCCACGAATGCCGAACGGCACTTGAGTTCCTGTATGCCTACATGCCCTGGCCTGATGTGGTGGACTACAGCGTGGACTATCACCGCCAACAGACCGAATGTGCACTGAAGGCCCGCAGCGAAATGCCTTGGGGCACGGCGGTACCTGACAGCTTGTGGTGTCACTTTGTGCTGCCCGTCAGGGTGAACAACGAGCACCTTGACGCTTTCCGTACGGCCTATTACCAAGAACTGAAGCAGCGTGTGGCCCGGCTGACCATGGCGGAGGCCGCACTGGAGATCAACCACTGGTGTCATGAGCACGTCAGCTACAAGCCTTCGGACGCACGGACCTCATCGCCCATGGCCACTTTGCTCACTGCCACAGGCCGCTGTGGCGAGGAAAGTACGCTCGCCGTCGCAGCCCTGCGCACGGTGGGCATTCCTGCCCGGCAGGTCTATACCCCGCGCTGGGCACATACCGATGACAACCATGCCTGGGTCGAAGTGTGGGTAGACGGGTCTTGGCACTTCATGGGAGCCTGCGAGCCCGAGACTGTGCTCGACCTGGCCTGGTTCAACGAGCCTGCCTCGCGTGGCATGCTGATGCACACCAAGGTCTTTGGCCGTTATCGGGGTGGTGACGAAATCATGGATGCCAATCCCTGCTACACCGAAATCAACCTGACCTCGAACTACGCCCCGACCGTGCGTACCACTGTGACCGTGACCGACGGCGCAGGCAAGCCCTGCCCGCAGGCTACGGTAGACTTTAAGGTATACAACTATGCAGAGTTCTACACCGTGAAGCGCGCCGTGGCCGACCGCAAGGGGCAAGCTTCGATTGTGACGGGAAAAGGCGACCTCGTGGTATGGGCCTCTCATCGCGGCCGTTATGGTTTTGCCCCTGTACATGCAGGTAGTGACAATGTGGTGCTGAAGCTGGTCCACCGCAGCGGCGAACGCCTTTCGCAGCGCTTCACCTTGACTCCGCCTCCGCCCCATGCCAACCGACCTCAGGTGGCGGAGGAGGCAGCAGCCCGGTTGAACCGGCGTTTAGCCTACGAGGACTCGCTCCGTGCCGCTTATACAGCCACCTTTGCCGATTCGGCTACCTTGGTACAATTCAGCCGGCAGCAGCATATCCCTTTCGACACCCTGAACCATTGGGCCAAGCGGGCTTGTGGCAACTGGCGCAACCTGCTGGCCTTGCTCAACGGAAACGATGCCCCGCGCACGCTGAAATGGTTGCGTACGCTGTCGGACAAGGACCTGCGCGACTTCTCGCCCGCCGTGCTTCGCAGCCACCTGCAGCGCGCTCATCTGGAGGTGGCCGATGCGCTGCCCGAGGTACAACGCTGGTTTGTGTACCGTTATATATATTCTCCCCGCATCGCCGACGAACACCTCACGCCCTGGCGGCAGCAGTTCGAACAACTGCCCGACGAGGTGGGCCGTGCGTGCAAACAGGGGCCGGAGGCTGTGGCCCAATGGATTGCCGGGAATATAGCCGACAATGCCGATTGGAACAGGCAGCGACTGTCACAGTCACCCGAACGTACCTTGGCTTCGCGCCAAGGCGACGAACTGGCGCGCGCCTTGCTGTTTGTGGCTCTGTGCCGTTCGGCAGGTTGGGCAGCGCGCATTGACCCCGTGACGGGAGCAGCGCAGTATGTGGCGCAGCGTGAACTGGAGGAGATGCCCGATGAGGACCATGCACAGTGGTCAGTAGCACTGCTCACTCCGTCGGCTGCCGCACAGGCCGACAGTGCCCAGCCGGCTACCGGCCGCCTGAAGCTGTACTATGCGCCGCGCCGCTATATGGAGAATCCCGGCTACTACCAGCACTTCACCCTGAGTGCCTTGCAGGGCGGACTGCCCGTGTTGCAGAATTATCCTGAAACGGCCACGTGGCAGGAGCTGTTCCGCAAACCGTCGCGTGTGGCGGCAGGAGACTATCTGTTAGTGTCGGGAACACGCCGGGCCGACGGATCCGTACAGGCGCAGCTGCGCGTCTTCCCGCTTCAGGGCGAAACGACGCTGACCGACACACTGCTCATGCCCCAACAGGCAGGGGCGGTCGAGGTGATAGGCTCTTTCAACAGTGAAAACCTGTTTCAGCCCGTGCAGGCAGGCCGGCAGCTGCGTTCGCTGCTTTCTGTCACAGGCCGTGGCTATTATGTGCTGGCCCTGCTGCGTGCCGCCCACGAGCCCAGCATCCATCTGTTGCACGACTTGGAGCAGCAGCGTGCCGAACTCGAAGCGTGGGGCCGTCCCATTGTGCTGCTTTTTTCGTCGGTCAAGGAATACGAACGTTTCAGCCGCAGCCGTGCCGACTTCCCGAATCTGCCCGCTACGGTGGTGTTCGGCATCGACAGTCAGCGTGTGGCAGAAAATGAACTGAAGCAAAATGGCCTGATGCGTGGCGGCGAACAGCCCGTGCTCATCGTGGCCGACACCTTCAACCGCGTAGTCCATTGTACGCAGGGCTATGCCGTGGGGCAGGGCAAGCAGCTGCTTTCCACCATTGAGAGGTTGGCGTTATGAGAAAAGTTGAAAGTGTATAGTTGAGAAGTTGGAAAGATTTGAGTTGAGAAGTTGCCGTTAGTTGACAAGGGTTCAAAGTACGCCCCGTTCTGGTCAGCAAGGGTTCAAGGCACGCCCCGGAGGGGCAACAGCGCATAGCCCAGGGCATCGCCCTGGGTGGATATGAAGCAATGAAGTGCGCCCTGAAAGGGCAAAAGCGTTGATACGAAAACACATGTATTCTAACGCTTTTGCCCTTTCAGGGCGCATTGTCGGCGGTCAACCCACCCAGGGCGAAGCCCTGGGCTAAGTGCTCATTGCCCCTTCGGGGCGTGCCTTGAACGCTTGTCAACTAACGGCAACTTCTCAACTCACATCATTCCAACTTCTAACCTGAATCACGCTTTAAACTCCCAACTTTCAATCAACACACAGTCTCTACGTGAATCTGCCTACAAAAAGCGGGGAGTTTTCGGTGTTACAATGTTAAAAAGATGCTTCAGGAAAATGTAATAGTTTGGAAATGATTACATTTGCTGCCGTCTGTCTGGATGTACAGGCGGACACACAAGGCTAAACTGCAAGACCCATACTGAAGGCTGCTGCTCGATGTTGTTTTTTGCTGAGTTGCAGCCTGTATGCTGTTTGAAGAATCAACCAACCCTAACCTCTTTCTCTGAATTATGAAAAAGTTTTCCGTACTTGGACTCATCTGGCTGTCCTGCGCTGTGGCATTGCTGGCACAGGGCAGTGACAAGCCCGTCTACAGGTATTACAGTTTCGACGACGGAGGCATAATCCAACGTCTGTCGGACAACGGACTATGGGCCGTGGCTTGCGGTGCAAGCGCAGAAGATGCCAATTACATGACCGGTGCCCGTATAGTGGACGTTTCCACCGGAGCATCCACCCTGCTCACCGAGGGACTGAACGCCGACACCGTGTTCAGCAGTGCAGCCTTCGACGTGACCAACGACGGCAACATCGTGGTCGGCTTGTTGAACAACCGGCCCGCTTATTACACCGTGGCAACAGGCAAATGGACTTATCTGAACTTAGACGGCGAAGCCAACCAGGGCATGGTGAGTGCTGTGACTCCCGATGGCAAATATGCGGTAGGCCGCCTGAACTATTCTGACCCCAACCGACTCTATGAAGAGAAGGTCGCCTTGTGGGACCTGAGCACCAACCAGCTGCTTGCCACGCCGGGCATACCCACCCGCGACATGGCACACATGGACCAGAAGATGAACCGCTTCACCGACATCTCGCCCGACGGCAACACCATCGTGGGCTGCATGTCGTTCAGCTACCTGCCGACCAGCTACGACCTGGGCGGTAATTTCAGTTACGTGTATCACCGCGACAAGCAGAGCTACAGCCCTATCGGATTCGACGAAACCGAAACCGGACGCTGGCATGCCCATGTCGATGGCATCATGTACATCACCCATGCCTCGCTGAGCAACAACGGACAGTATGTATCAGGTGGTGTCTATATGGTGAAGGAAGTGAGCGGCAGCGAATTTCCGAGTGAGTATGAGATACCCTATGTGTACGATGTGGCAACAGGTGTCATCAGTCTGTACGACGATACCGAAAGCACCGACAAGAGCACCTGGTGCGTGGACAACAATGGGCAGGCCTATGCCACCTCGCCTTCGTCCAACCCCTACCGCGACTTCAGTGTGCGCAGCGGCAAATATTGGATAGGCTTCACCGAAAGCGTCATTCAGCTGTATGGCGTAGACGTGGTGGGCAACATGGGACAGGAAAACTCGGGCACGCCGGTTGGCATCGACGACTCATGTCTCACTATAGCCTCGGTCATCGGCCCGCATGAGTCGTATATCGTCACCCTCCCCGAGAGTCTGCCCGAAATGGCCGGCAAGACCAACCTGCTCAGCTCCTATGGCGTGACACCCAAAGCCGGGGCTTCCCTCTCCAAGCTGAACACGCTGCAGCTCACCTTTGACCGCAAGGTGATGGTGGCTGGCGATGCCGATGCCGTGCAGCTGCTGAAGGTGATTGGCAGTGAAGAAGTGGCCAGGTCGGTAGGCTTCGCAGCCGACGGGAACACCGTGACCATCAAGTTCCGCAAGGGTACACTCAGCGACGGAGAACCCTACCGCGTGCTGATTCCGGCCAAGACCATCTGCCTGGCCAATGACCCTACACGCTACAACAATGAAATACGCATCACCTACGTAGGTCGTGACGAAAAGCCAGTGGCTGTTACGACAGCCAGTCCGAAAGACGGTGCCACGCTCGGCAAACTCGACTTAGCCACCAGTCCCATTGTCCTGACTTTCGACACTGGCGTGTTCATCTCCAGTGCTGAGGCACGCGGCAAACTCTATCAGGAAGGCATTGATACACCCTTTGCCGACCTGCTGTTAGCCTATGGCGACAATAAGGTGATGGCCTATCCCAGCACCACACAATATTTATATAAGGATGTGGCATACCGCGTGGAGATTCCTGCCGGACAGATTACCGATGTAACGGGCAATGCCAACACGGCCAACGAACTGATTGTGCTGAACTATCAGGGAGCCTATGAGCGCGAAATCTCCTACGATGAGAATGTGCTCTTCTCCGATGACTTCTCGGAAGGGCTGAACAACTTCATGTTGCTCGACAACGACCTGCTTACGCCCAACGAGACTTCACAGACACTGGGCTTCACGCAGAACAATTATGCCTGGGTGCCGGTGTGGGATGAGGATGCAACCGCCAACGTGGCCGCAGGTTCTACCTCCATGTATAACCCTGCGGGCCAGAGCGACGACTGGCTCGTCATTCCGCAGCTGCACATTGTCGACCAGCTCTGCAACCTCTCGTTCAAGAGCCAGAGCTACTATAGTTCGGCTACCGACCGGCTGAAGGTGTATGTGTGGGAGAACAACAACGTCTATAACGGACTGAATGCCAGTATCGTCAACAAGATACGCACCGAGGGCACACTGGTCTATGACGAAGTGCAAAGCCCTGGCGAACAGGAAGGCGTGTTGGCGGGCGACTGGCGCGAGAATGCGGTCAGCCTGAAGGACTTTGCCGGCAAGTATGTCTACATAGCCTTCGTCAACGACAACACGGCACAGAGCGCAGTGTTCATTGACGATGTAAAGGTGCTGCACGACTTGCCCTACTTTGTGGCCATCACGAACGACGACACCTTTGTGGGAGCTACCGAAGCTACGATTAAAGGTGTGGTTGACATTCGTGACAAGGAAGAGGTGTTTACCACCGCACAGCTCACCCTGCGCAATGCACAGGGCGAAACGGTCGATGAAATCAAGGTCGAGGGCCTCAGCCTGAAGGCAGGCGACAAGTATGAGTTTACCTTTGCCAAACCGCTGCCGTTGCAAGTGGGCGAGGTAAACGGCTACACCATCGACTTGAAGTTCAACGATGTTGAAAATTCGCTGAACAAGAGCATCAAGGTTTTGGCCTTCACACCCACCAAGCGCGTGGTGCTCGAAGAGTTTACGGGCGTTGACTGCACCAACTGCCCGCTGGGCCACGAGGTGATTGACAGGCTGAGCAGCTACTATGGCGACCTCTTCATCCCGATGGCGCTGCACTGCTATACAGGCGACCCCTATGCCGTCGGTGTGAACAACTATGCAGCCTATCTGAATCTGACAGCAGCGCCCAGCGGCATTATTCAGCGGAGCGGTACAGTGACCTATCCCATGGTTTCGACCGAGGGCGGCTATACGATGTATGCTCCCGAAGGCACTAATCCGTTGTGGATAGAGACGGTGGCTGCCGAAATGAACAAGGAGACCGAAGCCGAAATCAGTTCGGCTGCCACGCTCTCGGCCGACGGCGACATCTACACGGTGCCCGTAGAGCTTCGTTATGCGCTGAATGCCGACAAGCTGAACCTGAAGCTCTTCATCGTGGTGCTCGAAAACGGATTGGTGAGCTACCAGAAGAACGGCTTCAGCAGTGTGAGCGATGAGAATTTGGGCGAATGGGGCAAAGGCGGACGCTATGGAGTGCCCATGGTCAGCCCCTACACCTTCAATCATGTAGTGCGTGGCTGGGAGGGTGCCACCTTTACGGGAACTCCCGACTTGCTGCCTGAATCAGTGAAGGCTGGCGAGGTGTATACCACCGAGTTGCAGTTTGAAGTGCCTGCCACCGTGTCAAACTCGCGCAATACCGACTTGGTGCTGATGTTGTTTGACGGCAATACCGACCGCCTGATTAATGCCTGCAAGGTAAACCTGAGCCAATCGGAAGGCATTGACGGACCGGCCAGCCGCCCTGCCGCAGACATCCGTCCTGTTGCCGGTGGCGTTCAGGTGAACGCTGGCAGTCCGGCCACAGTCCAGTTGCTGGCTGCTGACGGCCGTGTGCTGGCCCAGACCGACGGACAGGGTTTGCTTACGCTGCGTGCTCCGGGCTATCAGGGCGTGGCCATTGTGCGCGTCACCACCTCAGCAGGGGTTGTGACCGGCAAGGTCGCAGTGTATTAGTTGAAAGTTTATGATAATATTTTATTCAAGTTTCGCAAGTAGTTGCAGATAGTTAACAAGCGTTCAAGGCACGCCCCGAAGGGGCAATGAGCGCTTAGCCCAGGGCATCGCCCTGGGTAGAACGAGGCGATAAAGTTCGCCCTGCAAGGGCAAAAGCGTATGTTCGCAACGCTTGTCTTCAGACGCTTTTTCATAAGATTGGCTGCGCTCGGCATAGCTCAAGCAAGCTTGGCTCTGCGCTCACTTGCACAATCTTTGGGCTTTCAGCCCGTGCCTTGAACGCTTGCCGACTAACGGCAGTGACTTGCGAAACTTGAATAATATTTTATAGTTTAAAGCTTATAGTTTAAACTCTCAACTCTCCACTTCACAACCCAATTCTTTTCAACCTCTCGACTCTCAACTTCTTATATAAACCAAACACTTATTTTATGATCAGACAAACCTACTCCTTCAGCCGCGCGAACCGTGTGCTGCAAGCGGTGACGTGCTTCGTGCTGGTTTGTTTGAGTTCACTGGCAGCCCATGCCGCCGCCCCCGTTGATTGGGGCGAAATGGAACTCGACAAAGCCTACGACTACACCGTATTCACTGCCAACGGCGGACAATTCACTGCCCCGCAAAGCGGCGTGCTCACCTGTACCTCCACCAGTGGCGACTTCCTCTATCCCTACAGCGATGCCGACCACACGCAGGAGCTGGACTTCGAGACCAACTACGATGCTGAGAACCACATCTACTATGAGCTGAACGTCACCGAAGGCCAGACGGTGTACTTCTACAAGAGCTTCGTGATGAACAGCGGCCAGTTTAAGCTCACCATGAACACCGAAACCGGCTTGAAGCTCACCAAGACCAGCCCCGAGGCAGGTTCGCGTCTGAGTGCGGCAGGCAGTCCGCAGGTGCTGCTCTACTTCAGTTCTAATGTAAAGATTTCGGGTGCTGAAATCGCCTGTGGCGACTACAGCGAGCCTATCAGTGCCAGCATCAACGGTTCAACCGTATTCTTCAACTGCGGCGAGAGCCTGCTGGGACTCCTCCATGCCGGCAAGTTGCAGGAGAATGACATCGTGACCTTCCGTCTGAAGAATGTGCGCATGGCCAACAACGAGACCGTGCTGTATGGCGAAGACGGCACTTGCGAGGTGAACTATGTCTTTGCAGGCAAGCCCGTGCAGTTGACCAGCGTGTCGGGGCTGCTCGATGAGAACAACAAGTTCCAGTCCTTCTGGCGCAAGGGTGATGCCCGTGGCGTGCTCACCCTCATCTTCGACGGCGACCTTCTGGTGCCTGAAGCCGGCAGCCAGAGCCATGTGGTGACACTGACCTATGGCAACTCAGAGGGCGATGAAGGCGAATACTACGTGGAGACCCTGCCTTACACCGTGGAAGGCAATGTGCTCACCTGCGACTTTACGGGCAAGGTGCGCCTGCCTGAAACCATGGTCACTTCGGGCACCAACTACGGCAGTGTAGGCCTGAAAGTAGTCAATGTGCGCGATGCCAAGGGTGACTATGTATACTCCGAGGGCATCGGTACGCTGGGCAGCTTCAGCTATAGCCTGCCTTATGAAGTGGTGAAGAGCAGCTTTACGTCCGAGTTTACTCCCGCTTCGGGCAGTTCACTGCAGGGCCAGGACGAAATCCAATTGTGGATTACCGACTATGCCAAGGTACACTTCGACGACATCAGCTTCAGCTACACCGATGAGGCGGGAAATACCGCAACCATGGTGAGCGACCAGTACACTGCTGTGCCCGACCCCGACTTTGAAGGTGCTTGTACCCTCTACATCACCATCCCGCAGGAAGTGAAGGGCCGCCGTAACGTGGTGGTCACGCTGGCCAACCTCAGCTGCGACGACGGTCAGGACCACAGCCTGCTCTTCACGGCCAAATACGATGCCTTCGTCCTGAAGAGCGTGCGCTACCAGGAGTCGGCCGAGGCCATTCCCACCAACCTGTCGGGTGCACGTCTCGAACGTCTCGAAGCAGGTGCCCAGATTCTGGTGAACACCAACATGAACGACCAGATTGGCTACATGATGTACCAGATTCGCGACCTCAATCCCGACACGCCTGATGCTGCCATCATCAAGTCCATGGCCTTGCTCAGCAAGGGCGAAGACGGCATTTTCGCAGCAGAAATCTACGGCGCGGGCTACAAGCTCATGCTGGGCCACACCTACCGGCTGGAAGTGACGGCCTATGCCTCAGAGGACGACTACAACTATGGCAACGAGCCTTTGGGCAAGGACTACGTAGAGTTCATGGGTGCTACGCCGCCCTACGTGTATTCGTCGGTGTCATTGGTGAGCATCGACCCCACCAACGAGACCGAACTGACGCAGGCCGGCGAAACCACCTTTACGCTTGAGTTCGACGGCATGGTATCAATCAATGCCTCGACTTCCTATGTGGTGTATGGCATGGGCGTGACTCTCCCCTTCAAGTCCATCGAGGCGGTAGACCCCGCTGACGGCATGTCCAACATCTGGAAGCTGACTGTCGATGCCGGCACCCTCCAGTCGGTGGGCAACACCCTGACGCTTTGCGTGGTGGCTACCGACTACAACTTCCGCCGTGTACAGGGCAACGAGGGTGAAGATGAGAACACCTACTTCCGCTTTACCTATCCCCTGAACTTTGCCAACTTCGAAGTGGCCATCAGCCCCGAGAGCGGCACTGAGGTCGAGAGCCTCCACCAGTTCACCGTGAGCTGCTCTGAAGGTATCGGCGATGCCTACTCCGGTCAGGAAATCGTGCTCTACAACCGCGGCCAGTTCACTGTCGCCGCCACGGTAATGGACATCGAGCAGATTATTCCCGAAGACCAGATGGACAACTGGGACTATGTGGTGACCTCACTGCGTCTTACCCTCGACAAGGAGGTGACAGAACCGGGCTCCTACACGCTCGACATCCCGGCCGGCATGTTTAACCTCGGCACGCAGTTCAACCAGAGCCACAGCCAGGCCATGGCAGCCAACTACGTCATCAAGGGAGGCGGCAGCGGCGGTGCCGTAAACGTGCAGGCTACACCTGCTGATGGCAGCAAGGTCGAAGAGTTGAGCCGCATTGAGCTCTTGTTCCCCGACCTCGACGAGGTGGGTATCGGAAACGGCTCGCCCACTTTGAGCAAGGACGGCGGACAGCCCACCAAGCTGAACGATGCCGAACTTGACTGGGACATCTGGAACAAGGCCACACTCAACATCAGTCCGGCCATTACCGAAGCCGGTGTCTACACCGTCAGCTTCCCCGAAGGCTACTTTGTCGATGCCCAGGGCAACGGTCTGCCCGCCTTCACCCTGACCTACACCATTGGCGGAGCTGAAGCCGGTGTGAACGTACAGGCCACGCCAGCCGACGGCAGCACGGTCGAAGAGCTGGGCTACATCGAACTGCTCTTCCCCGACTACGACGAAATCAATATTGCCAACGGACGCATCAGCATCAGCAAGGACGGCGGCGAGCCTTCGAAGCTGAATGACGCCCAGCTCGACTGGGATGTCTGGAACAAGGCCACGCTCAGCATCTCGCCCGCCATTACCGAAGCCGGTGTCTACACCATCAGCTTCCCCGAGGGCTACTTTGTAGACGGCTCTTACAACGCCCTGCCCGCCTTCACGCTGACCTACACAGTGAAGCCCGGCGAAGGCGGCAAGGAACTGCAGGTGCAGGCCACGCCCGCCAACGGCAGCACAGTCGATGAGTTGGGCCACATTGAACTCCTGTTCCCCGACTACACCGAAGTAGGCATTGGCAGCGGCTCTCCCACGATGAGCAAGGACGGTGGCGAACCCACGAAGCTGAACGATGCCGAATATGACTGGGACGTTTGGAACAAGCTCATTCTGAACATCACGCCCGCAGTGACCGAAGCCGGCCACTACGTCATCACCTTCCCCGAAGGTTACGTGCTTGATCCCGCAGGCAACGGTCTGCCAGCCTTCACGTTGAGCTACACCGTGAGCGGACAGTCAGGCATTGGCCACATCCAGGTAAACGGCCAGTCCGTCGAAGCCGTTTACACCACAGGCGGTGTGCGCATCCGTGCCACGAAGCAGCCGCTTCCCGCCGGAGTCTACATCGTGAACGGCAAGAAAGTCGTGGTGAAATAAATCCCCACGCACACAAGCCTACAGCCGGGGCTGCGTCACGTCAGTGGCGCAGTCCCGGCCCTTTTTATGCCCTTGGCCCCAGTGTGGGCGCAGCCAAGCTCAGGAATCGGCAAACCAGAAGACGCATCAAGGCTGAAACTCCCAGGAGGGTTTCAGCCTTGATGCGTGTGAGGTGTCTGGAGGAGTCAGAAGCAGCGCGCGTGCTCAGCTTTGCTTCTGTTTGCTGTCCGTCCAGCGGTTGCGGAGGATGCGCAGGAGAGGTTTTTCGTAGAAGCGCATACAGAGCCATGACCAGCCGATGCAGCCTGCTACCAAGCAGAGGGCTACGGGCCATGTCTGGCCAAAGCTGTATTGGCGGGTGTCTATCAGCCAAGCATAGAAGAGGTACATGAAGGGATAGTGCGTGAGGTAGAGCGGGTAGGAGATGTCGCCCAGAAATCGGCTCAGGCGTGAGGTGCCTGCATCGCTGGCTTGGCCCGATGCGGCGATGTGGAGCACAAGGGGGAAGGCCACACACACGCAAGCTGTCTCGTAGAGACCGTTCAGGCTGAGGATGCCAAGCCGGCCCGGAATGCAGGGCACCCAAAGCAGAGCTACGAGGAGCAGGGCGGCTATCCAGAATGCGCCACGCAGCGGGCGCGGACGGAAGGTGCAGGCCAGTAACATGCCGAAGCTGAAGGGGAAGAGCATACGCAGCAGTCCGCCAGGCAGGTTGATGCCCTGCAAGGTCCAGCCCACGCCCATGTTGCCATAGCCCGCTGCATCCAAGCTGGCAAAGAGTCCGTAGCCCAGTCCGCACAGCAGGACCCAGAGCTTCAGGACGCGTAGCGACAGGCGGCGGATGAGCAGGGCGTAAAGCAGGTTTCCGACGTATTCGAAGAAGAGCGACCAGGCCGGACCGTTGAGCGGAAACATTTCGCCGTTACCGCGCACGTCGGCTGCCGAACCAGGCCAGACGGGCAGCAGCAGCAGGGCGCAGCACACGGACAGTGTGACAGCCCAGGGACTGGACTGCGTGCCGTCCCACTGCGTGCCGCCTTGCAGGCAGAAGGCGGCCAGACCGCACAGTGTCCCCATGACGACCATGGGGTGCAGGCGGATGAGCCGTCGCTTGAAGAAGGCCGGCAGGGTGAGGGTCGTGGCCCAACGGCTGTCGTAGGCATAGCTGACCACGAAGCCTGAGAGCAGGAAGAAGAAATCGACGGCTAAGTAGCCGTGGTTGATGCCTTCAATGACGGGAAATCCGCCGGCGAAGGCATAGCCCTCGCATACGTGGTAGCATACTACCATCAGGGCGGCCACGCCGCGCAGGGCATCGAGCAGTTCGTAGTGGGGCTTGGTGTCAAGCGGTGTGTTCATGGATGGTTCTCAGGTTGTTCTTCCAAGCTGATAGTTGGGAGTTTAAGCTTATAAGGATGGTCACTGAGCGGGTGAATACTGCGCTTCATAGTGACCTCAACTATAAACTTTCAACTAAAACATCAGCCTTCCCCTTGCCTCCGTCAAGGGGTTTCCCCGCTACGGCAGGCTCTCGTTGCCGTAGGCATCGACTGCCGTGACCACATAGCGGCTGTACTTCAGTGCAGGCAGGCAGAGGAGGGTGTCAAAGTGTGTGGCGCGAAGGCGTGTGGCCAGCAGCACATCGCCGAAATTCGGGTCAATGCGGTACACGTTGTAGCTGACCGGCGTTTCGTCGGCCACAGCCTCCCAGTCCAGATGTAGCCTCATGCCTTCCATGTGTTGGCGCACATGGGGTGCGGCGGGAGGAACGCTGTCAGCCCAGGTCATGGGCGGCACCAAGGCCGGTGTGGCGTAGAAGTCTGTGCGCAGCCAGTCGCAGAGCCCCTTTTCGTTGTCCAGCAGGAAACGGGCGCGGAAGAAGGCTTGTCCGCCCAAGGCCAAGCTCCGTGCCACCTGCATCTGGCGTTGTACGGTGAGCAGCGGCCAGTCCTTCTCGCGCGGGTTGAGGAAGTAAATGCCCAGTCCGGGCACAACGGGCCGCCCGGCATCGTTTTCCTTCCAGTCTGCCAGAAAGGGGTAGTAGTGTATGCCGTCGAAGTACATCATGGGCAGGAGCATGTCCATCCAGCCTTCGCGCAGCCAGCGTTGGGCGTCTTGGTGAACGGCATCGCGGGCGTTCCAGCCGAACGAAGAGTAGCGCGAGAGGTCGGCAAACTTGCCGACAGGCGAACAGCTCATCTTGATCCACGGGCGCACGGCCTTCACGGCGTCGTGTATGGCCTTGACGCAGCGGTTCACGTTGTCGGTGCGCCAGGCCGCCTTGTTGCGGCCCTGGCCATAACGCTGGTAGGTGCGGCTGTCGTTGAAGGGAATGCCCGGCTCAGGGTAGCGGATGTAGTCGAGGTGAATACCGTCGACGGCGTAGTTCTGTGCAATCTCGGCACAGAGTTCGGCCAGATAGTCGGCCGTGCCCGGCACACCGGGGTCCATCATCCATTGGTCGCCGCACTTTTGGCAGAGTTCAGGCCGGCGGGAAGGCAGTGCCCGCCAGCCCAACTGTTTGGCTACGGCCACCTTGCAGATAGGGAAGGCCACCACCCAGGCATGACACTCCATGCCGCGACGATGGCATTCTTCAACGGCCACTTGCAGCGGGTCGTAGGCGGGTTGGCGGCCCGGCGTGCCGGTGAAAACGCCGTCCCACGGCTCGAAGTCCGAGGCGTAGGCCGTCGTGGCGCGTATGCGGGCCTGAAAGAGTACGGTGTTGATGCCTGACTGCTTCATGCGGTCGAGCATGAGACAGAGTTCGCGCCGCTGGCGTTCGGCTTCGGCCGCCGTGCGGGCAGGCCGTCGGGGCCAGTCGAGTCCGCTCAGTGTGGTGAGCCACACGGCCCGCACCTCGTAGGGCACTTGTGGTGTGGCGGGAGAATGTGGCAGGGGATGGGCTGCCAGACCGAGGGCCAGGCTGATGGCTGTGAGCAGGAAGCACAGGCGGGAGCGGAGGGGAGAGGGTGAGAGGTGTTGCAAGATGAATAGGATAGGAGGTTTAGGTTTCGTATGTTTTTCTGTTGGTCAACAAGCGTTCAAGGTATGGGCTGGAAGTCCAAAGATTGTGCAAGTGAGAGCAGAGCCAAGCTTGCTTGAGCTATGCCGAGCGCA
>CALZRA010000008.1 GCA_945828345.1 uncultured Bacteroidales bacterium | reverse complement strand
GGGAGCGGGCTGAAAGCCCAACAAGCGCATGGGGCATGTGGTCTGTTGCAAAGGGAGCGGGCTGAAAGCCCAACAAGCGCTTAGCCCAGGGCATCGCCCTGGGTTGTTTGAGGCGATGATGTGCGCCCTGCAAGGGCAAAAGCGTTTGTTGTCATACTTACATCTGAATGTCGGGCAGTTCGACTGTAATCCAGTCTTGTGCCTCAATCATGATGACACCCAACGAGGTGACACGCTCGATGGACACCCGGTATACGTTGTTGCGCACAATGCCGTACTTCATGGCCAGCGAGTTGGAGTTGCTGTTGTTCGGGTCGGCATGGCGGATGTAGTAGACGTAGGACTTCTTGCTGTAAACGTCAGTTTCGTCCTTCTTGTAGTAGCCGTCGATTTGCAGACCTGTGGCAAATGAGGCGGGATTGCTCAATGCCGGGAAGGTGTTCTCGCGGGCGTATGTCAGGATGTAGTATTTCAGCTTCGTGTCAGTTCCATCTATCAAGCCAGTTTCTGTTCCCAATTCAGAGCTGGGCTTTACGGCTTGCTTTGTTCCAGCGGTATAATGGGTGGTGGTACGCGTCAGGAAATCGGGGGAAATCACATAGTCGGTGGCTTCGTTCAAGGAGTTCTTTCCTTCATCTCCCAGATAGTTCAGGTGGGCTTTCAGTATGTTCTCAGCACTGATCCAGTTGATGTCGCACACGCGCTTGGTCAGGTATGTGCCGCCTTGCCAGAGGTTCAGGGGCTGGACGTGGGTGAGGTAGAAGTGGTCGCCGTTGACAACCCCTGTCGCTTCGCTGACTACAGCGTAATCGTAGCAGGGAACAGGGTTGCCGCCAACTTGAATGGGTGTATGGTCTTTGTCTAAGTATTCGCCGCCATAATAGCCACTCGTTTTATACGACACACCCGGTGAAAAGTCGATGCGTGCGGCCATGCGTTCAACCCTCACGTCAACCTGCTTGATGTTGTCCATGCCGCCAGCACCAGTAACGGCCAATGTGGCATCGTTGGCACTGGTCATGACAAATCTGCCGGCAGTGGTGGGGTCATCAGCGTCCGTTTGCTGATAGGGTGCCAGCGCGGTATAGTCGCGCACCTCGCCCAAGGTCTTTCCTGTCAGTACGTCGGACAGGTCGCCTGCGTTCACGATGACCAGCACATGGTAGGTGGCAGGGGCAATCGGTACGAAGCTGTGGAGCACATCGGTCTGGTAGTAGGCGGAGCTTCCTGTGCCCACTTTGGTCAGGGTGGGGGCGTAGAAGGAGTAGCTGATGGGGGTGCCGTCGTTTCCGTTGATTCCGTTGGCATCCTTATAGAGCAGGATGGTGGCATTGTATACGGCACATTCGCGTTCTATGGCTGTGAGGTTTCCGTCACCGTTCTCGCCGCCCTGTGGACCTCGGGTGGCAGGAACCATGGAGCCGGTGTGCAGGGTGATTTGCAGATAAGTGTTGTATTCGGGCTCGCCTTCTGCTCCGGCTGCGCTGTCCTTGTCGCACGCAGATACCACAACCAAGGCCGGCAGCAGCAGGAGCAGCAGCCGGCACAGGCAGGATATGTGGGTGGAAAGGAATCGCATAGCGTAGTGGATCAGTTTAGAGTAAGTTTTCGCAGGGAAAGTTCAGTGAGTCCATTCAGCGTGTGGAGTGGCGGAAGGGTCAAATCGGGCCGAGGTTCACCTGCTGGTAGTGTTTGGCCCAATCCATGATGGATATGCGAAGGGTCATTTCCCTCCATTCTCCGTCGGTCAGGATGAAGTCGAGGCTGTATTGGTATTCGCGGTCGAGGAACTCCTGAGGCGAGTAGTTTTGCAGTTCAAAGCAGTTGCGGCCGTCCGAGAGGATGCGTGTGAGGTCTATGTCGGCTGCCACCTGTCCCGTCTGTCGGTTGGTGATGACCAGGCGGGCATTGTCGTTCGAGCTGTCATGGAATACGAGCCGGTTGAGGAAGAACTCGTAGTGTGCCGTACGGCTCAGTGTGGCCTGTGTGCGTGGTGCAGCGGCTTGGCTGTCAGTGTTCCATTCGGTGGTCCACTGCGCATAGGGCGTATAGAGTAGCGGTGTGTCGTTGGGGTCGGTGCTGTTGTCATAAAGCAGCCGTCCGTTTCTATCGGTAATCCTTACGTCAAAGTCCTCATGGCTCAGTGCTTCGGGCTCTTCAGTTTGGCGCAGGGTAATGTTCAGTTGTTTGGTGTTGCGCACCAATGAGAGGGTGTCGCGGGTGGGGCAACCGCTTCGCAGCGTAATATGGTGCAGCTCAGGGTTGCGTGTTGCCCAGACGGTGTCTAAGGGCAGGTTGTTGTGTGGCACGCGTGCCGTTCCTTCGTCCGATACGGCTTCGCGGTCCAAGGTGAGAGAGAGTTGTTCGATCGTGTCGCCAGGCTTCAGCGCATGACGTCTGAACTTTGCGCCGGGTGTGGCGAGTGAGGCTTCATATCCATTCTGCTGTGCCAGAGCCAACAGCCGGTAGTTGCCGGCGGGCAGTTCCTGTTCGTTGAAGTGCAGATAGAAGCCATGGTTTCGCAGGGGAGTGCCTTGCGGCGTGTTCTCTGCGCTTTTTTGCATCACAAAGCGGTTGTTCTCATCGAACACATACACGTCGACGCTTCCCACATGGTCGTTGAACATGTCGGCGCGTTGCAAATTGTAGTCGTACTTGAAGCTGACGTAGAGTCCCGTAGGGCATCCGCTCAGGTCAGTTTCCATCATCGAGCACGATGGCAGTGTGGCTACAGCGAGCAGCGTGAGTAGGCTATGTTTGATGAGGTGTGAAAGGTTCATTGCCTTGCGATTGAGGTGTACTATATATATAAGGAGTAGCCGGACGCGGACGCACCGCGTCCGGCTACTGTATAAACTAAGGCTTTTGCCTTGGGGGCAGGAATGGGTTAGAGTTCTACTTGCTGAGAACGAATCGACCAGTCCATAATCTTTACCGTGGTCTGTAAGTAGTAGTTCTTAGCATCATCAGCGGTGCTTCCCGGAGCAGGAATAAGGGGGTCACCTGCAGCAGAAATCTTATTAATTACCAGCTGATACCAAGTGTTACGTACAACACCATAGCGACCCAGATAATTCTGTATCATGGCAGTTGTACCTGTAGTATAGTCATCAGTACCATTCCATGAAGTGGGCGTGTCACCAAAATGTTGGATACGAGCTTCGTAATAGCAAATGCCTTTTACAAATGTGGTTACTTTGCCTAAAGTGCTCTTTAAGAGATCGATGTCGTCAGGATTTTCGTTCTCAAACATAGCTGCATCGAACTCTTCTTGACCTGCGGAGAAAGCTGTGGAATTAAGAGTTAGAGCATTATTAGACGTGACTTTTTTAGCAATTTCCAGCAAGGTTGCATCGTTATAGGGCTTACTTGAATTACCCAATCTATACCAGTTTTGTCCGGCTGCATAAGAGGTGTTTGTTGATCCGTCATAGTTTACAAACAAATGAGGAGTATATCTGGCCTGAATCAGGACACGTGTTGTCTGGTCTTGCTTCATGTTTGTCACATTGAAAGTGTTTTCCAAACAATAATCCTGCGTAAGAGTGTGGAAGGGATTGTCTATTTTGGTCGTGTCAGCTGCAGTACTTAATGTCGTGAAATCAGAGAGAGCAACTGATCCACTATAGTTGGGGTCTTCTGCCCAATAAATACGTTTTGTCTTGTTAGCAGCATTAGACGTTTCATAGTAGTTGTTTCCATAATATGTAGCTGTACTAAGATAACGATTGTCATCAACGGTTTCTCCAGACTTGATATAATTGCTTGTGTTCCAAACGGTGTTGATTTTACGAATTGGATAAGTCTTGGTATTTGTAACATCCAAAGACCAATTCAATAAAGTGATTTTATCACCAATGATGCTCAATGGGTTGTCCGTTGGTGTTCCAGGAATTGTGTACGTGTAATCATGTTTGGTAGCATCTCCAGTCCAAGGAGCATCAGTCCAGTCCGTAGTTCCGGCTTTAAGTTGAACTTTTGCAACAGCACGTTCTACATAGACAGTGCGTGCATCCGCTTTAGCAGCAGCCTCTGTTTCTTTGGGAGTTACTTTAACGTATCGAGTACCATCCAAGAAGGGCGCATTTGTCATGAAGAATGCATCCTTAGAGGCACCCATGAACGCTGCGGCATTAGTTGATTCTATTGCAGCCTCAATAGTTGTTTTATTGGCACTTGCAGCTGTTACAGTTGTATGGAAGGCACTTGTCGGGTTGACAACGACAAGAACTTCAGTAACACTGGCGTCGATTTGGTCAACCTGAACAGGCAAAATGGTTTCTGTCGTAACGCCCGTTTCAGGAGACGGAGACCATGTGAATGAATCGTGTCTTTTTACGTGCTTTACACTTCCAGATGCATCAAGGTACACGACATCCAAACTTGTCACTTTGTATTCGTTGTCAGCTCCCTTATCGAAGCTATCACCTGCACGTGAATTAGGGGCATTGCTTGATGTGGGAAGTTGGATGTTGAGTGCGACATAGGCTTTTTTGCCATTGAGGGCATCGTTCCCATTGTCCACGGTGACGTCGTCGGAAGAACATCCGGCGAACAATGCGGCTGCGAGACCGCATGCGAAAAGAGTTCTTTTCTTCATAGTTGTAAAGGAATAAAAGTTTGAGAATAAGTGAAATTTCGATTGAAGCGAAGCTGGATTACTGCTCCAGTTTCTGTAAGATTTCCAGGTTAGTTGCCGCTTCTGCTATACCAGCCGAATGGGCCTGTTGCAGCAAAGTGCGGGCTTCGGCGTAGCGGCCTTGCAAGAGAGCCAGCACACCTTGTGCATGAACGGTCTGAGGCAACCCGGGAGTGGCCTTCTGCAAGTACTGCGCAGCTGCTTCCAAACGGTGCTGCTTCAAGGCTACGTTGGCTGCATTCAGGTTGGCCACAGGGTCGGTGGGGTACATGCGTACGGCAATGTCGAACACCTCATTGTAGGGTTCGCTGCCCACCTCATAGAGGTTGGCAATGCGGAACAGCTTGTTCAGCGAGAGCAACTGCGGCTGCGTGTGGAGCAGGGCTGCAGCTTCCTGGTCGGTAAGGCTGCGCACCTTGTAGTGTACGGCATAGTCGGAGTGGCGCAGGGCAGGATACCAGTGGTCGAGCATGTACTTGTATGACGCGGGGAACTTGGCCTTAATCTGGTCGTTGCGTGCATCAGGGGCGAGCGAGGCATTGCGTACAATCAGGAGGATTTCATCGCGGTGGTCGAAGTCGGAAGCCATCAGCTGTTCCTCCAAACCTGCCCAGTCCTCGGGGGTGTAGTTCACCGTGAAGAGGTTGTCATCGAAGTCGTAGAGCTGGCGCACATATTCCTTCAGCGTCTGCGCACGTCCCTTCGAGAGCCGTTCGTTGTTTGCCCAGCTGCCTTCGGGTGAAGCGTAACCGTGGATGTCAATGCCTGTAATCTGCACCTTGTCGCTTTGGCGCACGGTGTCGATAGTCGCCCTAATCTTGCGCAGCTCAGTGGGGTTGTTGCGATAGTCGGGATGCAGCTCGGTGCGGTTCACGGGATAGTCCAAGTAAGCCTTGCCCGAGAGCGAGAGTACCGGGTCGTCGGTCACTACAGGAGGCAGGAAGGCCAGGCGGATGTTGCGTTCGGGATGGAAGTCGAGGGCGATGGGCTGGCCGGGGTAGCGTGCTGCCACGTTGCCGCAACCGCAGCTGTCGGTGACGAAATGGAGGGTGGCGCCGTCCATCCAATCCTCATAAGGCACGGCAGCTTCATAGCTGAGCTGCTGGCCGGGCTGGCCTGTGCGTTCCACCTCTATGGCATCAGGATAGTTCGGGTTACCGTTGCGCAGGTAGTAGATGTGTTGCCTGCGGCTGTTGAACATGACGCTGCGGAATACGGCTGTCTGTCCTTCCTGTCCCTCAATGACGGGGGTGAACACCAACTGGCCATTGCCGTGCAGGGCCTGTTGGCCGAGCAGGAAGACCGTGCGGAGCACCAGTCGGTCGCCCATGGGCTTGATACGCGTCTGGGCCGTTTGCGGTTGGGCGCAGAGCGTGCAGCCCATCGTCAAGAGGCAGCCTAAGAAAAGTAGGAATCGTTTCATTTAGAAGCAGTACATTACGCTCAGCGCGAGCTTGGTGGGACCGAAATAGTTCTTGTTGGTTTCCTGAATGAGTGCGCCGCATTCGGTGCAGGGGAACTGCTTGTAATGAAAGCGCAGGTAGCCCAGACCGATACCGGCCTCCAAGTTCCAATGACGCGATAGCAGCCACTGGTAACCGAAACTCACGCCCGCTCCGGCAAACCAGCCTTCGTAGCGGTTTTGGTCAAGGTCGTCGAAGACAGGCAACGGCAGGTCGATGCCGCCGATGTTGAACTGGCCACCCAATGCGTGAACGCCGAGATAGGCACCGTTGAACTTCTGGCAGAACCAGTGGCGGTATTCGGGCATGAGCAGCCAGTGGCGCAGCTGTTTGGTCTGTGGATCGGAAAACTTCCAGGGGTTGAGGGCATACACCACTTGTGCCGTGCTGCGCCGGCCCATTGCTACCTCTACGCCCAGATTAGGGGTGGTGGTGGCATCATACAGCAGGTTGGTCTTCAGTGCCACCTGCTGCGCCCGGGCTGTGAATACGCTGGCTACAGTAAGCAAGAGTGCCATGCCTAATATACGTAGTGCTGCCATAGCGGTCGGTTTGTACTCAGTAAGGTTAGTAAATGTTTACGAAAGTGCCTCGTCAGGTCGTCGCTTGTGTGCAGAACCATTAGTTGAGTCTGTAGCAAGTTGTACCGTGCAAGGCGAAGGTTTCGCCATATTAAATTGCAGTATATCTAAGTCGCTGCAAATGTACGTAGCTTTTTGGAATGACCTAAATAAAAACAAGGTTTTTTTGGCTTATAATATTAAAGAAGCTTTAAGGTTTCTCATTTGTGTAAGAAAGTAGGACTTGAGAGGTGGAATCTGCCTTTACTTTGTTCAAAAAGTCGTTGAGATTGTAATTTTAGGTAACGGGGGGGGGTAAAATAGATTTTCTCTTGACGGAGAGCGGCTGTTTTATCGTTGTTTGCGGGTTGTGCTTGTTGGGTTGGTGTGTGGGAGAGGGGGTGTGAAGGGATTTTTTTGTGGTTTCGGTTCGAGAATTCTTGGGGACGGTGGGGCTTTTGGGGTAGCTGTTTGTCAATTATTAACTAAAATCAGAATTGGCATTACGGTGGGCTTTATTGTCATAACTACAACGCCCCTTTGTCAGAACAGCAATTCAACTTCACAAATTGGCTCCTATTCGGCACGGCAGCAGAACTGCCGTGAACGGGGGTTCAAGTTGGAGGAACAAGGGGGAGAAGGCTCTTTAGGGCTGGCAGCAGACCTGCCGGGAACGGGGGGCTGGAGTGAGAAACAAGAGGGGACAAAAACTGCGGGGACAGAGGTTATAGCGAAACTATAAGACTCTGTCCCCGCAGGGTGTGTGCCTTGATTCAGGCTGGATTAGCGGAAGATGAGGATGGCAATGCTGGTGAGCACGGAGGTGACGGAGAGCCAGGTGCTGATGGCACGTACAGAGTTGTCGTTGTTGGTGGACTGGCCTTGCTTTACCTTGTTGGGCTCTACATAGATCACATCGTTCTGCTGCAGGTTGTAGACCGGCGAGTTGAAGATGTCCTTCGAACGGAGATCCACGAAATAAACATTCGACTCGTTGCCTTCACGGCGTATCACCTTTACCATGTCACGACGGCCTGTAATGCTGAGATCGCCTGCCATACCGATTGCATCGAGAATGGTGATGTTGTCACGCGTGATTTCATAACGGCCCGGACGGGTCACGTCGCCCAAGATGGTGATGTACTGGTTGTAGGCAGATACCGTTACGACAGCATCGTTCAGAATACCGTTGCGGAAGGCTTGCTGGATTTTGGCAGCAGCTTCGGCACGGGTGCAACCGCCTACCTGAATACGGCCGATGCCCAACATGTCGATGTTGCCGTTCTCGTCGATAGAGTAGCGGTAGTTGTCGTAGTTGGCCGAACCCATGCTGCTGTTGTTGCCTGTAGAGAGGTTGTAGCGCGCAGCCAGCTCGGGTGTGGCCGTACTGGTAACAGTGATACCGAGTTTGTCGCCCGGTTCGAGGCGCAGGGTCGTGCGCATCTGGGTAGGTACAGCCTGCTCGATGTTGATGTCCTGGAAATAGACAATCTTCTCCCTCGTTTTGCAGGAGGCGAGAACCAGCATGACGAATGCAAAAAGGATGAGGTGCTTCTTCATTTCTTTTCTTCTCAATAGTTAAAATTCTGCGCAAAGGTAGCACTAATTTTTATATGTGCACTTGTTTGTTAGTTTTTTCTTAGATGATGAGGTAATAAGGTTATGAGGTTATAATGTTACTCTTGCGGCGATGTGGTCCGTTCAAGGAGTAATATTATAACCTCATAACCTCATTTCTTATAACCTATTTATAGGGCTTAGGTTGGGGAAGCGTCAGTCAGCACGTACGATGCGGCCCATTTGCATGACGAAGGTCAGTTCGAGGTCATCGTTGAACATGATGATGTCGGCATCCTTGCCAGCCTCGAGCGAACCCTTGCGGTCGTATACGCCCATAATCTTGGCAGGCGTTTCGCTGGCCATGCGGCAAGCATCCTCCAAGGGGATTCCAGCCTGCTGTACGCAGGTGCGAATGAGACGGTCCATGGTGGCGATAGAACCAGCCAAGGCAGAACGGTCAGCCAGCTTGCAGACACCGTCTTCCAGAATGACACGAGGGTCGAAGGCGGCATCACCGTGTGTGGCGGCACATGCCAAGGAGTCGGTGACAAGGGCCGTCTTCTCTACACCCTTAATCTGGTAAATCATGCGCAGCATGACGGGAGGCACATGGATGCCGTCGGCAATCATTTCGACTGTCATGTTCTCCTCGGCAAAGATGCTCTCTACCGTGCCGGCTACCTTGAACTCGCGGTTCTTGTAGACTACCGGCATGGCGTTGTAGAAGTGCGTGGCGTGGGTCATTCCAGCCTCGTTGGCGGCGTGGACATCCTCGTAGGTGGCACGGGTGTGGCCGATAGAAGGCAGCACGCCATGCTTGCAGCAGCACTTGATGAAGTCGATGGAGCCGGGCAGTTCGGGAGCCTCGTCCCAACGCTTCAGGCACTTCGACTTTTCGAGCAGCGGTTCATACTCCTCTGCCACAGGAGCCTTGATCCATTCAGGAATCTGTGCGCCGGCCTGTTTGGGATTGAAGTACGGGCCTTCGAGGTGCAGGCCGAGGATGGGGCTGTCGGGCTCCTGCATCAGCTTGTCACAGGTTTCGACGGCCTTCTCAATCATCGGGATGGTAGAGGAAGACAGGGTGGGATAGATGGCGGTAGTGCCATATTGCAGGTGGGCATCGACTGCCACACGGAAAGCCTCTTCAGTTCCTTCCATGAAGTCGCGGCCTCCACCGCCGTGGACGTGCATCTCAATGCCGCCGGGAACTACTACGCAGCCTTTGGCATCGATGATTTCTGCCCCTTCTTCCAGGCAGTTACATTCTTTTACTGCTTTGATCTTGTTGTCTTCGATGACAACTGAGCCGCCTTCGAGCCAGCCCTGCGGGGTGAGTACGCGGCCATTGATGATTTGTTTCAGCATAGCTTGTTAGATTTATGGCGGCAGCTTGAAGGCAGCTGGAAACTGTTTGAAGTCCAGGTGCGCGTTGCCGTTTGTTGTTGTTAGCTGTGATTGCAAAGGTAGTGCAAACCGAAGGGTGAGCAAAGAAAAGGGGGGAAAAGTTGCTTGGTTGGGCTCTTTTCGGGGGAGAGCTGCGCCTGACGGCGGTAGGGCCCGGCGGCTGAACCGCCGGGAACGGTGGTCAGCGGCGGTAGGGCTTGGCGGCTTAACTGCGGGGGGCGGTGGCTACTGGCGGCGGAGGGCTATACTGAAGGCGGCCATGGCGGCTACCAACATGGGGTAGTATAGATAAGGTATGATGCTCACCGAGCTGATGGCGGCCAAACCCGCAGCCATCAGGAGCTGCGCTCCGTAGGGTATCAGGCCCTGTACGACACACGAAAAGATGTCGAGCAGACTGGCGGCGCGGCGGCTGCCCACACCGTAGCGTTCGCTGATGTCGCGCGCTATGGCACCCACCGAGAGAATGGCCACCGTGTTGTTGGCTGTGCAGCAGTTGGTGAGAGCTACCAAGGCCGAGATGCAGCATTCGGCTCCCCGGCGCGAGTGGACGCGGCGTGTCAAGGCCCTGACCAAATACGTCACGCCGCCGCCACGGCGCACGACGGCCAACAGGCCGCCTGCCATCATGGAGATGAGAATCAGCTCGCCCATGCCAGCTACGCCCTCGGCCATCGCTGTCAGCCAGCCTTCGACACCATAAATGCCCAGAGCTATGCCGACTGCGCCTGTCAGCACACAGCCGACACACAGCACCGCCAGTACATTCAGCCCAGCAATGGCCGAACCAAGTACTACCACATAAGGCAGCACCTGAATGACCAGCGTGGCCAGGCTGCTCTCTGCGGGAACAACAGCCTGCGTGCCACTGCCCATCACGGCATAGCCAGCCACACAAAGCAGGGCGGCGGGCAGCACGAGGGCAAAGTTCGTGCGGAACTTGTCGCGCATGGAGCAACCTTGAGTTTTGGTGGCCGCCACGGTGGTGTCGGATATGAATGACAGGTTGTCACCAAAAAACGAGCCTCCCACTACAGCGGCTACCATGAGCGGTGTGGCTGTGCCCGTGCGCAAGGCCATCTCTGAGGCCACAGGGACCAGAGCCACTATCGTGCCTACTGATGTGCCAACGCACAATGATACCACACAGGCAGCCACAAACAGACCTGCCAACAGAAAGCCACCGGGCAGGAAGGACATGGTCAACTCTACCGTGGCCCCTACGGCACCCATAGCTTGTGCAGACTTGGCAAAGGCACCGGCCAGCACGAATATCCATACCATGAGCAGCAGGTCGGCACTGCCCGCACCGCGCGAGAAGGTTGCTACGCGCTCTTCAAGCGGATAGCCGCGTAGGGTCAGCAGGGCACCGATGCCCGTCAGGGCGAACACCAGCGTCATCGGTATTTTGGAAAAGTCACCGAACAGCATGCCCAGCCCGCCCATCAGTGCGGCTAACAGCAGCAGAGGCAGCAGGGCCACCCATCCCCGCCGACGCGGTTTGTTGCGACGGTTGTCATGTCTTGCGTTTGTCTTTGTCATTATCGATGTGGTATGAAGGCAGCCGTGTGTGCCCGTCCTTTTCATTCAGCGTGTAAAATTAGTCTTTTCTGCACACACAGCCACTGCTTTCCGAAAAAAACACTCCAACTTCCCGGCAACCTTGTCTGGACTTTCCATGCCTGTATGTCCGGAATTGCGGTAGCATTCTCTTGTTTTTGTTGCAGAAGAGGGAAAGGTTTTTACTGCCAGGTTTCGGCAGAGATAAAGCGCATTTGCTTCTCGATTTGCTTGGTGCGTTTGCGCATGTATTTTGACGGTGCTTTTGAGCTGAACTTCAGGGGGTTGGGCAGTGTGGCCGCGATGAGGGCGCAGTCCTTCCGCCTGAGCTGGCCGGCAGTGCATCCGAAGTGGCGTTGTGCCACGGCTTCGGCTCCGTAAATGCTGGGTCCCATTTCGATGCTGTTAAGGTAGACCTCCATGATGCGCTCTTTTGACCACAGCAATTCGATGAGTACGGTGAAGTAAGCTTCGAATCCCTTGCGTACCCAAGTGGACGAGGGCCAGAGAAAAACGTTCTTGGCCGTTTGCTGGGAAATGGTGCTGGCTCCGCGCACCCTTGTTCCCTGTTCGGCTTCGCGCATGGCATCTTGAATCGCCCCAAAGTCGAAGCCATGGTGGCGCATGAAGTTCTGGTCTTCGGAGGCAATGACGGCCTGTGGCAGTTGGGGGGCCATGTCGTCGAGAGACACCCATTGGTGGTGGATGGCTGCCGGGCGGCCGTTGGCCAGGTTATCTACCGCACGGATGACCATAAGCGGTGTGATATGTACGGGCATCCAACGGTAGGCCAGCACCGCCAGTACGGTGGAAGCGAAGAACAGGAAGACTATCCACTTGAGTATTTTGAGGGTTCGGAACATGTGATAAGATAAGGCTTGGGCGCGTTGTCCCGGTTGTACAATCATTATAGGGGTGTTCCGAATAATTGGAGCTTGGGGGGCGCATGGTTTTGCCCATGATTCCGGCTCATTATTCAGAACACCCCTATACGTGTTCTTTTCAACGCATGTGGGCTGCGCTTTCGACAGCTTCGCTTAGAAAGGCAGGTCGTCGGCAGTTCCCTGTTCGGGTGCGGGAGCAGGTGCAGCAGGTGCTACAGGTACAGCTGCGGGTGCTGCGGGAGCAGCGGCTTCGGCAGGTGCTCCAGCCTGGCCGCGCTGTACGCGCCATGCGCTGATGTCGTTGAACCAACGGCCTTGGTATTCGTGGGCATCAATGTCGAACGACACGGTCAGCTCTTCGCCCACCTGAATGTTGAAGTCACGCAGGCGGTCTTCACCGAACACGCGGAAGACACAGCGTTTGGGATACTGCTCGTGGGTTTCGATTACGAACTCTTGAGATTTCCAAGTGTTGCCAGTGCGCTGCGAAACGCCGCCACGGGGTTCGAGCGCAGCAATGATTTTTCCGGATATTTCCATGTGAGTATAGGATGATTTGTTTGTTTCAAAAAGGTGATTCGGCCAATGCCGGGCGAAAGTACAACTTTCCTGCGAATCAAGCGCGGTTGGCTGCTGAAATAGTCAGCTTGCGTGTGGCAGATTTTGCTTTTCAGAGAGAGAAGCAGCCTCGTGCGGCCGGTAAGCCTGTGGATGGGCAGGCCGTTCAGTTTTGTGCTTGCAGGAATTCGGCCGCTGCCTGCAACGTGCCGATTTTGCCTACATCGAGTAGCTGGAGGTCAGGCTGCAGGAAGCCGCGGATGTCGGCCTTGGCGCAGACCTTGAGGTAAAAGTCGATGATAGAGAACTTGTCGGGCCAGTCTTCCATGTAGGGCAAGAGTCGGGAAGAGAAGCAGTGGATGCCGGCAAATGCCAGTCGCTTCATCCGGTTGAGGTCGAGGTGCTGATAAGGACTGCGCATTTCGCCCGTGGCCAGATTGGTCCAGCCGCAGAGCCGCATGTCGTCGTCGAAGAGCAAATAGCGCTGGGTGTCGCGGGCGCTGACCAAGAGCACCGCATCGTGCTGTTTGCCGGCTTCGTAGACTTGTTGCAGGCGAGCGTTGGAGAAGATGTCAACGTTGTGGATGAGTATGGGGGCGGCAGGGCTGGAGAAGAGTCGGGCAGCCTGACGCAGTCCGCCACCCGTGTCGAGCAGTTGCTCGCGCTCGTCGGAGATGCGTACCGGAATGGGCCACGCATGTTGCTGTACAAAGTCGATGATTTGCTGGCCGAAGTGGTGGACGTTGACCACGGCTTCGGTGCATCCTGCCTGAATGAGGGTGTCGAGCGTGTGTTGCAGCAGGGGCTTGCCCAGTACGGGCACCAGGGCCTTGGGCATGGTTTCGGTGAGAGGCTTGAGACGGGTGCCCAGGCCGGCGGCGAAGATTAGGGAATGCATGGGGTGGAGGGGCTTGGGGAGGCGGAGGGTCCGGGGTTCCCGGATAGTCCGGATAGTCTGGAATGTCCGGAGTTTCCGGAGGGTCCGGAGGAGCCGGAGTTTCCGGGTTATTGCCGGTTGAGGCGGCTGTAGACAACTTCGATTTGCAGCGGAACATTCTGGCCGCCTTCGAGGCGGGCAGATGAGAGGCCCAGATTGTGGCGCACGCTCTGGATGGTTTCGCTGGTGGTCCCATAGTAAGAACTGCTGGTCGTGGTTGTCACGTCGACCGGGATGATCATCACCTTGTTCCAATCGGGATGGGCTGCCTCCCAAGCAGCATACTTGCTGTTGCGCACGGCTTCGGTATCATGGAGCGTCACACCGGCACCCTTGTCGCGTTCAATGCGCAGGTCGGTGATGAGCTGGGAAATGTTGGCAAACTGGTAGGCACTGCTCGATGAGGTGAACTTGCTGCTCAGGTAAGAGCGACTGTTGTCTGGCAGCTGGTTCTTCTCGAAGAAAGAGTTCATGTCATCCTTGTGAACCAGAAGCAGGTAGGTCGGTGTGGGGATGGAAGTCGTAATGCCATTGGCCGTGTTGAACTTGCGGATAGTAATCTTGGCCTGGTTGATGCTGTCGGTGTAGTGCTCGCCAGCCACGATGTCGGCCACGGGAATCGTCATTTCGGTGAACATGCAGGCTGGACTCTTCACGTAGGTGCAGGGCTGCTGCTGGATTTCCTCGAACGAGAGGCTGCCCGGATATTGGTTGTCGATGCGGGTGCACTGTATCACCTCTTCGGTAGCACCGAAGCGCTGCATACCGTCGACAATGGTGTCGTTGCCCGCGTCGGTCGTGGTGTGATAGCGGAAGTAGACGTTCATGGCCATCATCTTCGACTTGATGAGGCTGCCGGTGCCGCCCGCACTCTTGAAGTAGAAGCCCGGACACACGTTGTGGATGAACTGGTAGGAGTTGGCGAAGTATTCGGGATGTTCGTAGTAGGCCCTCATGAGGTGGGTACCATACGAAACAGGCAGCTTCACGGTGATTTGACGGTAGTAGGTTGTGCCGGAGGTTTCGCCGTCAGGACGGGTAAGGTCCTTGACGGCATAGGTCAAATCCTTTTGCACTCCCCGCTCCGTATCGACATAGGCCATGGGGTTGAGGTTAGAATAGTGCGCCCGGCTTTCATCGATAATTTTGTTCTTGTCAAGCTCCTGCACCGAAAGCTTCATGGAGGCGAGCGAGTCGCCGTAGTATTGCTCGAAATAGAGGCGGATGTCAATCGAGTCGGCAACCACCTGTCCGTTCTCATCGAGCACGAGGCGGTCGGTTAAGGGCATGTTGAACTGTTCGGGCAGGTGGAACTGGGCAAGGAAGTCGCTGGTGGTGCGGATGCGCAATTCTGGGTCGATGAGACTGCCCAGATAACAAGAGCCCGTGTTGGCCAGCACAGAGTCCACCTGTACCGTGCGGGTCGTCACATTGTAGATCTTGCCTTGTGCGGTGATGTTGTCACCGTCGGGCATCATGTCCATGCCTATCATTTGGGTGCTGTCGTCGCAGGCGGCCAGTGCCAGCATGGCAACGAGTAGGGGCCAGATAAATCTTTTCATTGTATGTAGGAGCTATCAAAGAGTCAAAACAGTGCCGCGTGGCTTGGCGGTGACGTGTGTACACCTTGCGCCGTACGGGCATTGCGGCGCAAAGTTACGGTATGGTTTTGAAATAAAAAGGGAGTTTGTTCGCTTTTCGGTGTAACGGCAGGCCCGTGTGCTTAAAATTTAAGAGTTTATAAGGGTACTGCTTGTCCGCCGGCTGTCGCTGCAGGCCAGAAACATAGTCCCCTTATAAACTCTTATGTGACAAGTGTTGCCGTTCCCCATGAGGGGACGGCCCACCAGACAGGTGGCGTGAGGTGCACTTAGCCAATCAGGCTGTCGAAGAAAGCGTTGTAGGCTGTGGCCTGCTCTTCAGGGGCAGGTGTGGCCAGTGTCGGTATGCCTTTGGCCTTGGCCAGTTCCAACATTTCGGGCATGGCTCCAGGTTCACCTTCGATGATACCGTCGCTGAAGGTGATGGCCAGCCTCATCAGGCTGTCGGGAGTAGCCAGTTCGATGCCGGCAGCCTGTGCTGCCTCGGGCGTAGCACTTCTGAACTGGAGGCATTCGGCGAAGCGTTCGGCTGTGCTGCTGTCGGGCATGTCGTTGTAGAGCGAGGTGACCACCTTGGCGTGGGCAAAGGCGGGTTCTTCGCAGAAGGCAGTCTTGATGTAGAAGGGAACGATGGCCGAAACCCATCCCTGACAATAAATCACATCGGGACACCAGCGCAACTTCTTGACCGTTTCGAGCACGCCGCGCGCATAGAAGATGGCGCGTTCGATGTTGTCGGGGTAGGGAGTGCCGTTTTCGTCGACCATCATGCGGCGCTTGTGGAAATAGTCATCGTTGTCGATGAAGTAAACCTGCATGCGTGCAGCCTGGATAGAGGCCACCTTGATGATGAGCGGATGGTCAGTGTCGTCGATGATGATATTCATTCCCGAGAGCCGGATGACTTCGTGCAGCTGGTTACGCCGTTCGTTGATAGTACCCCAGCGGGGCATGAATGTGCGTATTTCGCATCCCTGCTCTTGCAGAGCTTGCGGCAGCTTGCGGCCATCGATACTGATTGTACGCTCACTGACGTAAGGTACCATCTCCTGGGTAATGAATAGAACTTTCTTAGACATCGTCTTGTTTGTTTTCATGATTTGTTCGGCACAGGCCGCATAACTGCGGCAAAAGTGGGAGGCCCAAAGCCAGCCGAAAAATCCGTTACTCTTGATTTTGCGTAGCAAAGGTAATAAAAAAAACGGATAATGGCGTAAAAAGTTTGGCATCGAAAGGTTATGCTGGCAAAAAATCGTGTTTTTCGAAGCACGGCATGCGCATTATCTCATCAGAAATGTGTTATTTTGCACGCTCAAATACAAGTAGTCGGTAGGCAGCCCGCTTTTCATGTCTTGTCGGCCAGATGCTGCTGCAGGAGAAAGGGAACTGCTTGCCACCTATTCTTATTACGTTCAAAGCAATGATAGTTTTCAACACTACGAAAGCGTTGCAGTCGGCCTTGCAGCCGCTGCGCGCCGAAGGAAAAACCATTGGCTTGGTGCCCACCATGGGTGCTCTTCATGCAGGCCACGCTTCGCTCGTCAAGCGTTCGGTCGAAGAAAACGACTGTACGGTGGTCAGCGTGTTTGTCAACCCCACGCAGTTCAATGACCCCACCGACCTTCAAAATTATCCGCGTACGCTGGAGGCCGACTGCCAGTTGCTGGAATCGCTGCACGCAGATTTTGTGTTTGCCCCTACCGTTGAGGAGGCTTATCCCGAACCTGACACCCGACAGTTCAGCTATCCGCCCATCGATACGGTGATGGAAGGTGCACGCCGCCCCGGACACTTCAACGGTGTCTGCCAGATTGTGAGCAAGCTCTTCATGTGGGTACAACCCACCCGTGCCTATTTCGGGGAGAAGGATTTCCAGCAGATAGCCGTGATACGTGCCATGGTCAGTGACCAGGGCTTCAATCTGGAGCTGCGTCCGTGTCCGATTGTGCGCGAAGAGAGCGGACTGGCCCTGAGCTCGCGCAATGCGCTGCTCACCGAGGCCGAGCGCAACACGGCCGTCTGCATTTCACAGGCGCTGAAGACCAGCGTAGAATACGCCAAGAACCATACGGTGGCCGAGACGCACGACTTGGTTGTGGGCGCGCTGAATGCTACAGCCGGCTTGGAAGTGGAGTACTTTGAAATCGTGGACGGAATCAGCCTGCAGCCTGTCGCCTCTTGGGAGGCAAGCGATTACATCGTGGGCTGCATCACTGTATACTGCGGACAGCGTCCCGTCCGTCTGATAGACAACATCAAGTATAAGGGATAGGCTTCCCTTTTCCCGTTCATATCGCAAATTCCCTATGTTGCTTTCTATTCTGAAATCCAAAATACATTGTGCCCGCGTCACTGAGGCCAACTTGCACTACATGGGCAGCATCACCATCGACGAGGCGTTGATGCAGGCCAGCGGTCTGGTGGCAGGCGAACACGTACACGTGGTGAACAACAACAATGGCGCGCGCATAGAGACCTATGTGATTGCAGGCCCTGCCCATTCGGGCTGCATCTGCCTGAACGGCGCGGCAGCCCGTCTGTTCCAGGTGGGCGATGAAGTCATCATCATGGCATTTGGCCAGATGTCGCCCGAGGAGGCCCGCACGTTCAAGCCGCAGGTCATATTCCCTTCGGGCGAAGCCAACAGTCTGGATTAAAGGACACCGGCATAGCTCCTTCTTGTCACGAAGAGCCTAAAGGTTCAAGCTGAAGCTTGGACCTTTAGGCTCTTTATATATAAGCCCCGCAGCGGAACTGCGGGGAACGGTGGTGCGGTGATGGGGCTGCGCGCGTGGGCGGGCAGGCATCCCCCGCAGCGGAACTGCGGGGAACGGTGGTGCGATGGGGCTACGCGCGTGGGCGCGCACGCGCGTCCATTAATATATATAAGGGTTATGGGGAATAAGGTTATGAGTTACTCCAGCTCAACCGGCAAGGTCGGCGTGTGACGCGGCAGGGTTTCAACGCGCAGGGCGTTGTCTCCCTCCAGCGTGTAGCCTTTGTTGCGGAGGGCTTGACAAACGGTGTCGAGCGCGAGCTGCGGGCGGTTGTTTTCGGCACTCAGGTGGCACAGCCATACGCGTTTGATGCGCTCCGGGTTGAGATGTTCGGCCAGGAATGCGCCCGTTTCGGCATTGCTGATGTGGCCGTTGGGGCTGCTGATGCGCTTTTGCAGCCGCATGGGGTAGGGACCGTTGCTCAGCATCTGAGCATCGTAGTTCGATTCGATAATCAGGTGAGTGGCCTGCGCCACGATGCGCTGCATTTCGTCGGTGAAGTGTCCCACATCGGTCATGACCACCAGACAGACATTTTCCGCCTTGATGATGTAGCCGTTGTTGTCGGCACTGTCGTGTGGCACGGCGAATGAGGTGATTTCGAACGGGCCAAGCTGTAGGGGGGCGTCGCCGCGCTCAATCGTGTGCTGCTGAGCTAAAGGCACCTTCTTCGACACATAGTGGTTGCGGGTGATGGAGTCGTGCACGCGGGCCGAGGTGTAGACAGGCAGGTTGAAGTCGCGGGACAGACTGCCTACCGCCTTCACATGGTCCGTGTGGTCGTGCGTCACCAGAATGGCCTTGATTTGTGCTAAGGGGAGTCCGTAGTTCGAGAAGTGCCGCTTGAAAATGCGTATACCAATGCCCAAGTCGATGAGCAGGCCAAAGCCGTCGGCCAGAAGGTAGTAGCAGTTTCCGCTGCTTCCGGAACTGATGGATATGAATTGGATCATGATGCGGTGAGGGGTTCAGAAAGGCAGCCCGACGGCAAAGTGCAACGCGAAGTCACGTCGCATGTTGGGCTGGATGATGGGGTAGTGCAGCTTGCCGGTGGCAGCGGGGTTGATGGCCTTCATGCCACCGTCGAGCCGCAGGATAAAATAGTCGAAGTTGAGGCGTATGCCGAAACCGTAGGCCACGGCCAGTTCCTTGATGAAGGAGTTCCAACGGAACTGCGCCCCTTCCAAGTCAGCATATTTTCGGGTGTTCCAGATGTTGCCGGCATCCACGAAGAAGGCACCGTGGAGTTTCCAGAACAGGTAGGTGCGCCACTCCATGCTCAGGTCGAGCTTCAGGTTGCCCGTCTGGTTGATGAAGTCGATTTTCCCGTCCTTCCCTTTATAGGAGCCGGGGCCCAGTTCGCGCACACTCCAGCCGCGCACGCTGTTGGCGCCTCCGGCAAAGTAGCGTTTCTCGTAGGGCAGGATGTTCGAGTTGCCGTAAGGGTGGCCATAGCCCAGTGCCACGTGGAAGGCCAGCGAGTTGTTGTCGCCCAGCACGATGCTCTTGGCAAAGTCGAAGTCAACCTTGGCATATTGTGAATAGGCTATGCCGAACAGTTCGTAGCTGCGGTTGTCGGGATTCTGCCGGCTGTGCGTCAGTTTCGACAGGGCGTAGAGCAGGTTTCCGGCTATCTCGAAGCCCAGCTTGATTTGGTAGCCGTTGGTCTGGTAAAGTCCCATCGGCTGGTTGGCGGCATCGCGCAGCGAGTTGTAGACAAAGCTGTAGCCCGATTTCATGATGAAGAGGTTCTCGTAGCTGTAGCGCAACACCGAGTAGTAGGGGTCATCGCCTTCGAGGTATTCCTTGCGGAAGGTGTCGGATATCCAGGGCATGTAGACGTAGTTCACCGAAATCAGGTCGGCACGGTGTTGGGTTTGCGGGTGCGCCGCATGTGTCCAGCGGTAAGACCACGCTCCGGTGAGCACGCGGCGGTGGAACTCCGGGCGGTCTTGCATGTCATACATGGCCTGTGCTTCAGACGAGGCCTTGAGCGACCGCTTGTCGTTGATGCTGACAAAGGGCAGCAGCAGGGTGGGGAAGCGGAGGTTCGCCTCGGCACTCCATTCCGTGTAGTTCTGGTTGCTGTAACCCTCAAGTCCCGTGATGGCCTCATAGGCTCCCCTGAGTTTCAGCGTGAGCTGTTCGGAGCCGTGAAAGAGGTTTCGGTTGCTGTAACTCAAGGCCAGGGCTGCGCCGAGGTCGCCCGAGGTGTTGGTTCCTTCCACCTCCAGCCCGATGGTGTGCGGCTTGTTCCGGCCAGGCGTGATGTCGCAGCAGAGCAGGTCGGGACTGTTGTCGTCGGGCCGTATGCGCAGTGTGGTGTAGCTGATGGCAGGCAGCGCATTCAGGTTGCTGTAGGTGTTCTGTACGCCCCGATCGTTATACAGGCTGTCCTTGCGCAGGCCGATGTGGGCTGCATAGACCCTTTTGTTCAGGTGCGTGTGGGGTCCTGTCACTACACGCAGTCCCCGGTAGTCAGTCGTGTCGGGCAGAAGCGATTCGCCGGGCAGCGGTTCCTCCACGATTCTCACCTCGCTGAAGCGCTGTTGTCGATAGGCCCGCAGCGAGTCGGTGCCTTGCGGCATGTTGAAGCGCATGGCCACTGCGGCACCCAGTGAGCCGCGTACGGTGTCGATGTCGTAGCTGATGTAGTCGTTGTTGAGATAGTAGTAGCCTCGGGTGCGCAGGGCGCGGATGACCCTCGACCGTTCGTCAGACAGCTTGTTGAGGTCGAGCGGCATGCCTTTGTGAAGCAGCGAAGCCAGTGCGTCCTTGTCGTACTCGCTGCGCATGGAGTCGCTGTCGAATGTCTGTGTGAGCGAGCTGATGTAGTGGCGCGCTCCGGGATGGAGCACATACTCCACCTTCTTCTTGTGCTTCTTCTGCGCCGTGTTCACCTGTACATAAGCGTGCAGGTAGCCCGCGCTCTGCATGGCGTTGGCAATGGCATCGGCCGTGGCGGCCGTTTGCAGCGAGTCGTAGACCACGGGAGCTTCGCCAATCTTGCGCAGCACTTTCGAGAATCCCCGGTTGCCTTTCACGCTGTCAGCTTTCGACAGGCAGTAGATGCCCAAGGGAACTTTGGCCAGAGTGAACCATTTGGCGTTGGGTTCTTGCCTTACGTAAGGGCGGTAGGAGGCCGCTTTGAAGTTCTGTTCGGCTGTAGTCAGCCTCACCTCGGTCAGCACAGCCTGGTCCGCTGTCAGGAACTTCTTGCAGCTACAGGCAGAGACTTGCAGCAGCAGGCACACACAAAGCAAGCCCTGCAGGAAGGGCAGGGCATGGTGCGAAAAAAGGAGGTATGTAGGGCGTGCTGCTTTCATTTTCGTGCAAATCTACACAAAAATGTGAGAATCTTGAACGCGAATGGCTATGAATGTACCGCGAAATGCCTGTAAATAGTTTTTTGTCTTCCTTTGCGGTTGCTTATGTTCTTCTTTTTGAACGCGAAATCCCGTGAATGTACCGCGAATTGCCGTGAAAAATTTGTTGGTCTCCCTTTGTGAATCATATAGCGGGCGTTTAGAAAAAACTAAGTGCCCGAGTTGTTTTTCCTAAGTGCCGCTTAGGAAATTCTAAGTGCCGAGTTGTTTTTCCTAAGTGCCGAGTCCGTTTCCTGCCATGCCGATTTGTTTCGCTGAAACCAAAAAGTGAGCCACAGATGTCTGGCTGACACCTGTGGCTCAATGAGGTTAAGGATGATTTATTGGGCAAGTTGCGTTTCAAGCGCATCTATGCGTTCCATCAGCCAACTAATTACAGCTTCATGCTCTTTGAGTCTATCCATCATTTGGTTGCTGATAGTTTGGTTCTCGTCGATCATATATCGCATCTTGGTCATGTCTGCATTCGAAGGGTGACAGCAACAGTCCACCTGCCATGACCAGTTTCATGAGCGTAAATCTGTTCATAAGCGTTTTGTTGTTATATAATAAATAGGTGTAAGAGCGTATACATGTGCTCCTGTAGTGCAGCCTATTCCTGTCTCGGAAGCCGGGCTTGTTGGCGTTGCCCGTAAGACAAACGCTAAATCGCGGGCAAATATAGCCAATAAAACTGAATGGGTGGAATAAAACGAGTTTTTCAGCAGATTTGTAGATAAAAACGCCTGAAAAAGAAAAAAACACTACATTTGCAGCGTCTGACAGTTCCCAGCAACTAATACCTGAACTTCATATTGCATGAAACGTAAACTGATCTTTACTCTGGCTGCCGCCGCCATGCTGGCGTGCAGCGCGCAGAAAGCCAAGAACGCCACGCCCTATTGGCTCGACCCAGCCCAGAACCGTGTAGGCACGGTGCCCGTCCATTCCGACTACTTCGCCTTCGAAACGCCAGACCTTGCTGCCAAAGGCAACAAGGCCGCCTCGCAGCGTTACCTGTCGCTCGAAGGCAAGTGGAAGTTTCACTTCGCCAACAATCACAACGATGCCCCCGAAGCCTTCTTCAAGCCTGACTTCGACGATTCGGCCTGGGAACTCTTCCCCGTGCCCGGCCTCTTCGAGCTGAACGGCCACGGCGATGCCATCTACAAGAACATCGGCTACGCCTGGGCCACCCAGTTCACGCCCAATCCGCCCCTTGTCGAGGAGAAGAACAACTATACCGGCTCCTACCGCCGCACAATCGAAGTGCCCGCCAGCTGGAAAGGCGAGAAAATCTATCTGCATGTAGGTTCGGCCACGTCGAACCTCAGCGTGTGGGTGAACGGCCGCTTTGTCGGTTACAGCGAAGACTCCAAGGTCGCAGCTGAGTTCGACCTCACCCCATACCTTACGCCCGGGCGTTCGAACCTCATAGCCATGCAGGTGATGCGCTGGTGCGACGGCTCCTACTTCGAAGACCAGGACTTCTGGCGCTTCACAGGTATCGCCCGCGAGGTGTACCTCTACGCCCGCCCCAAGAGCCATATTGCCGACCTGCACATTACGCCCGACCTCACTGCCGACTACCGCAACGCTACGCTCGACATCCGCCTCACGCCTGAGGCAGCAGCCGGCAAGCAGGCCGTGCTGACGCTGCTCGACGGACAAGGCCGTGTGGTCAAGACCGAGACACTGAAGCTGCGTGGCGACAAGGTGGCCGCTACGCAGTGGCAGATAGACCATCCGCTCAAGTGGACAGCCGAAACGCCCCACCTCTACCAGTTGCGCGTGGACCTGACCGACGGCTCGCGCGTAATCGAAAGCCTGCAACAGAACGTCGGCTTCCGCAAGGTGGAAATTAAGGGAGGACAGTTCCTCGTGAACGGACAGCCCGTGCTCATCAAGGGTGCCAACCGCCACGAGTTGGACCCCGACGGCGGCTACGTGGTCAGTGTGGAGCGCATGGTACAGGACATACAAGTCATGAAGCAGCTCAACATCAACGCCGTGCGCACCTGTCATTACCCCGACGATCCGCGCTGGTATGACCTCTGCGACCGCTACGGACTCTACGTCGTGGCCGAAGCCAACCTGGAGTCACACGGCATGGGTTACGACGAAAAGACGTTGGCCCGCGTGCCCCGCTACGAACAGACCCACCTCGAACGCAACCGCAACAACACCCGCCAGCTCAAGAACCACCCCAGCATCGTCGTCTGGAGCTTAGGCAACGAGGCCGGCTATGGCGTGAACTTCGAGAAGGCATACGACGAGGTCAAGGCGTTCGACCCCTCGCGCCCTGTGCAGTATGAGCGTGCCGGACTGGAGCGCGCCACCGATATTTACTGCCCCATGTACTACCCCTACAACCATTGTGAGAACTACGTGAAGGACAACAACCAGCGGAGGCCGCTCATCCAGTGCGAATATGCCCACGCTATGGGCAACTCCGAGGGCGGATTTGCCGAATACTGGCAGCTCATCCGCAAGTATCCACAGTATCAGGGAGGCTTTATCTGGGACTTTGTGGACCAAGCCATACGCAGCCATAACCGCGAAGGACGCGAAATCTATGCCTACGGCGGCGATTTCGGCCGCTATCCCGCCTCTGACCACAACTTCAACTGCAACGGCCTGGTCAGCCCCGACCGCAAGCCCAACCCGCACGCCGACGAGGTGGCCTATTGGCACCAGAACATCTGGACCGAGCTGAAAGATGACCAGCAGGGTGAGATTGAGGTGTTCAACGAGCACTTCTTCACCGACCTCTCCAACGTGCAGCTGAAGTGGCAGCTGCTGAACGACGGCGAGCCGGTGGCCTCAGGCCAGTGCGCCGACTTGGCCGTGAAGCCCCAGCAGCGCAGCCGAATCAAGCTCCCCGGCTATGCGCGCAAGGGCCGTGGCGAACAGGTTTTGCAGCTCTACTATGTGCTCAAGCAGGCCGAACCCCTGTTGGAGGCAGGCACCTGCGTGGCCCGTCAGGAATTTGTGCTCAGTGGCTACAGCTGGCCTCAGATGGGGCAGCTCATCACCCAGTTGCCGCCTGTGGCCAAGCCAGTCGCTCAGCCCAAGCAGCCGGCCCCGGCCCTGCCCGCGGTCAGCAAGGAAGAACAGTTGGCCTGTCTCACCCTGCAAGCCGCAGGTACGGCCGTCACCTTCAATAAGCAGACCGGCTTCGTCGACTATCTCGATGTCGAAGGCCAGAGCCTCTTTGAGTCGGGCTGTTCGCTGCGTCCCGACTTCTGGCGCGCACCGACCGACAATGACTACGGTGCCGGCTTGCAGCAGAAGCTCAAGGTGTGGAAGCAGCCCGAGATGCGCCTGCGCAGCTTCGAAGAGCAGGCCCTCGGTGCGTCGCGCCAGGTGAAGGCAGCCTACGACCTGCCGCAGGCCGATGCCAAACTGACCCTCACCTACACGCTCACCCCGACGGGCAAGCTCATTGTCGAGCAACAACTCACGGTCAATCCCGATGCCGCCCAGAAGCCTGTATTGCCGCGTTTCGGCATGACGCTCGTGATGCCCGAACAATACGGACAGATAGCCTACTACGGACGCGGACCAGTCGAGAACTACAGCGACCGCCACGCCTCAGCCTTCCTGGGCTGCTACGAGACAGACGTGAAGAGCCAGTACTGGCCCTACATCCGTCCGCAGGAATCTGGCAACCATACAGACGTGCGCTGGTGGGGCGTATATGACGGCGCGACAGGCAGCGGCCTGAAGTTCTATGGTCCCGAGCCGCTCGAAATGGCCTCCTTGCCCTATCTCACGGCCGACTTGGACGGCGGCGATATCAAGGATGCGCAACAGATGCACAGCGGCGACCTCCAGCCCCGTCCCTTCACCGTCGTACACATTGCCCAGCGTCAGATGGGGCTCGGCTGTATTGACTCCTGGGGTTCATGGCCCGATGCCGCCTACCTCATTCCCTATGCCGACCACAGCTACACCTTCGTCATTGAGCCGTATGCCCATTGACACTTGGCCTGCATGTATACGGCTTGGGGTCATCCAGACTGACTCAGCTTCTTTGTGCGTCACCTGTTGGGTGTAGAACCGCCCAAGTGGAACGAGCTGAGCGGCCAATGACGTAAGCAAACCAAAAAGTTGAAGGGTTTGAAGCATGAGGCTTCAAACCCTTCAACTGTCTATAAGCCCTGCGTGGCAGGGAAAGCCTGTTCTGGCGGTGTGGCTTAGATGAGATATTGCGAAGAAATGCTCTCGTTGTCCATAACGCGGCGGATGGTCTCGGCCAACATGCCGCTCACGCTCAGCTCCTTCACCTTGTCGCAGCCGCCACGGTAGGGGATGCTGTCGGTAAATACCATTTCCTTCAGCGCAGAGTCAGCCACGCGCTGGTCAGCCGGACCCGACATGATGCAGTGGCTGGCAATGGCACGCACGCTGTTGGCACCGCCTGCCATAACGAGATCGGCAGCCTTGGTGATGGTGCCGGCAGTATCGACAATGTCATCGACCAGTACCACGTCCATGCCCTTCACATCGCCGATGATCTCCATGCTGGCCACCTCGTTGGCCTTCTTGCGGCTCTTGTTGCAGAGCACCATGGGGCAGTCGAGATACTTGGCATAGGAAGCGGCGCGCTTCGAGCCGCCCACGTCGGGAGTGGCAATGCACAGGTTCGGCAGGTTCAGGCTCTTGATGTAGGGCAGCATCACGGTCGAGGCATACAGGTGGTCGACAGGCACATCGAAGAATCCCTGCTCCTGGTCAGCGTGAAGGTCCATGGTCATCAAGCGGTCAATGCCTGCCACACTGAGCAGGTCGGCCACGAGCTTGGCACCGATGCTCACACGCGGCTTGCTCTTGCGGTCCTGACGGGCCCATCCGAAATAAGGCACTACAGCACAAATGCTGCGAGCCGACGCACGCTTGGCGGCATCAATCATCAGGAGCAGCTCCATCAGGTTGTCCGAGTTGGGGAACGTGCTCTGCACCAAGAACACATCGCGGCCGCGGATGCTCTCTTCATAGCATACTTCAAATTCGCCGTCGGCAAAGCGGGTTACGGTGAGGTTGCCCAGAGGACATCCGAGTTCCTGACAAATCTTTTCGGCCAGGTAACGCGAAGCGGTACCCGAAAAAACCATGAAGTTGTTGTTGTTCATTTGTTTGGCTGTGTATGGGAGTTATAATTTGATGTACGGTGGATGCTGAAGGCGGCTCGCCGGGGTTACTCAGCAGCCCTCCGCAGTCGGCGGAAGTGCTGGATGAGGTCCTTGAAGTCATCGGTGGAGTGGATGCTGAAACGGTTCCAGATGTCTCCCAGAATGACGGCCCCGCCGAATCCGAGGTCTTTGATGCGTTCGATGTTGTCGAGTCCGATGCCGCCCAGAGCCATCACCTTCTTGTCAATCACCTTTTGGGCGGCCAGGTCGCGCAGGGCGTTTTGGCTGAATCGGGTGGGATAGTCCGTCTTGGAGATGCTGTTATAGATAGGCGACAGGAACACATAGTTGCAGGCCTTTTTATGCGCCTTGACTTCATCGGGCGTGTGGCAGGAGCAGGAAATGTGTCCTTTGTATTTAGGGGGAAGTTCGGGATTTCGGTGGTTCAGGTGAATGCCTTTCAGGTTGTATTCGTTCTTCAGATAGAAGTGGTCGTGAACCACAATGCGTTTGCGGTAGGTTTCCGGCAGCAGGGTGAGCAGCCTTTCGGAGTATACGGGTTCCGTCTCGGGCTTGCGCAGATGCAGTATTTCGAGCCCTTCGTCAAAGAGTGCGTGCAGTATCTGATGCTCTTCGACAAAGAAATAAGGGGTAGTCATTAGGATTAGTTTCATATCGCTCGAATGCTTTGGTGCTGCAAAATTATATATAATCTTCGATATTTTACATTCTTGTTACGTTTTATGTTGAAACTTTGGTGGGATTAGGTGGTTATGAGGTTATGAGTTTATGAGGTTATAAGGGATAAGGTTATGAGGTTATAAGGTTACTATAGGAACGTTCGAATCTTCAATCGCTCAATGAGTGACTTTGTAACCTCATAACCTCATAACCTTATCCCTCATAACCTCATCCACCTCTATCGTCCGAAGGTTCGTGAGGAGCGGCTTGAAGAACCCTGCTTCTCAGTTCGTGAGGAGCTGCGTTGGGTGCTGCTTGAGGGGCGCGAGCCGGAGCTGCTGCCACTGCTCATGCTGCGTGACGGGCGAGTGTTGTTTCGCGAATGGCTGCTGCCGTTGTTCGAGGGGCGTGAACCTTGCTGGCCGCTGTTGCCTTGCGACGGCCGTGTTGACGGCCGGCTGTTGTTTCCCCGGTCATTTCTGTCCTGTCCGGGACGGTTGCCGGAATGGTGGCTGTCATTGTTGCCGGGCCGTTGGCTGCCGCCATTGTTGTGGCCTTCGTGACTCCCGTTGCCGGGCCGGTTGGCGTCAGGGCGTTGGCTGGGCCTGTCGTTCCGGTCGGGTCGGTTGGTGTGTCCATGGTCGGGCCGGTCATGGCCGGGTCGGTAAGAAGGCCGGTTGTCGTAGGCAGGCCGCGAGCTGTGGTAATGGTCGCGCATACCCTGGCCGCGGCTGAAGCGCACGTTGCGGTAAGGGCTCGGGTCGTTGTGGCTGCGTCGCCGCCATCCGTGGCTGTGATAGCTCACATAAATGGTGGGGCGGTCAAAATAGTAGTAGCCGTAGCGGTAATGCTCACAGACAGGGTAGTACCAGCCTGAGCGAATCCAGCGTATAGGGCGGAAGAAGTAGTCGAGCGTGCGGTACAGGTTATACTGCCAGTCAAACAGGATGTAGCGCAGGTCGGTGTCGCGGTAGCTCCAGTAGTATCCGGTGCAGTCGCTGGCCGTGCGGATGCTCATCAGGTAGTCCAGGTTTATTTCGTAAACGCGGTCGTATTGTTCGGGTGTAAGGTTCAGCTCATACGCCATTTTGTCGGTCAGGAACCAGGCTTGTTGTCTGGCTTCGTCATAGCTCATGGCCATCATTTGCACGGTGCTGGCTATAAGGAGCAGCAAGGAGAGTAGTGTTCGTTTCATTGCAGTAGTTGTTTGGTTCAGATGGGTTGCGCTTGTCACCAGGGCGGTATGGCATCGGGCAGCACTATCTGTTGAAGGGTGAAACATTCTGTTGGGCTATAGGTCGGCTTGAGTGTGAGTGAAATGGACCTGTGGCAAAAGTGCCTGTTCTTGTTTGTAAGGCCAAGCAAATGTGCTCAATTTTGTTCAATAAGGCTGCTGGTTGAAGACTTTTTAGCATTGTGTTTAACAAATCGACAAGTATCTGCCGTGCTTCAGAGGCTTTGGGCCGTCTCATCCAGAGCTGGCCACACGAGATACGGCGGGTTGCGCTGGAGGCTGGAATACGACAGCCGCTTCCTCCCCACTTTCTGCAAACTTGAGGGATTGCAGCAGAAACTTGGGGGTACAGGTATATAGGATGTGGGATTTTGTATACATTTGCAATTAAAATTCACCAATAACACGGTTATGAACAAACAACAACTCATCAACAACATCCGGGCTAAACGCTCCTTCCTCTGTGTCGGTCTGGATACGGACCTGAAAAAGATTCCCCAACACCTGCTTAAGGAGGACGACCCGATTTGGGCTTTCAACAAGGCCATTATCGATGCCACGGCACCTTATTGCGTGGCCTACAAGCCGAATCTGGCTTTCTATGAATGTTTCGGGCTGAAAGGCTGGCAGGCTTTCGAAAAGACGGTGCGCTATATCAAGGAGAACTATCCTGACCAGTTCATCATTGCCGATGCCAAGCGCGGCGACATCGGCAACACTTCGGCCATGTATGCCCGTTCGTTCTTCGAAGAGATGGATATCGACTCGCTCACCGTGGCTCCGTATATGGGTGAGGACAGTGTGACGCCGTTCTTGCAGTACGAAGGCAAATGGGTCATTCTGCTGGCACTGACCAGCAACAAGGGTTCTCACGACTTCCAGTTGACTCAGGACGCCGACGGTGAACGCCTGTTTGAAAAAGTGCTGCGCCGTTCACAGCAGTGGGCTGACGACGAGAAGATGATGTACGTGGTAGGTGCCACGCAGGGCAAGCTGTTTGAGGACATCCGCCGCATTGTGCCCACCCATTTCCTGTTGGTACCGGGCGTGGGTGCCCAGGGCGGTTCGCTCGAAGAGGTGTGTCGCTATGGCATGACCAGTACCTGCGGTCTGCTTGTCAATTCGTCGCGTAGCATCATCTATGCCGACCAGAGCGAGAACTTTGCTGCCGTAGCCGGCGAGAAGGCCAAGGAGCTGCAACAGCAGATGGCTGGCGAGCTGGAAAAGTATTCGGTGCTGTGAGAGAAGAGGTTATGAGGTTATAAGGTTATAAGGTTATAAGATTACTGTTTGAGCGGCAGGAAACAACAGTTCCAGCAGTAACTTTATAACCTCATAACCTCATTTCTTATAACCAGATAACCTCATAACCTCATAACCTCATCCATCCTACCTGAGTGCCAATAGCACTTCGGAGAGACTGGGGTGTGCATGAACGGTGTGACACAGTTGGTCGATGGTGCCGCCCAGACTCATGAGCAGGGTCAGTTCGTGGATGAGTTCCGACGCGTGGGCACCTATGATGTGGGCACCCAACACGCTGCCGTCGGGCGCGGTGAGCAGTTTGACGTAGCCGTCGGCTCCGGCATCCATGGTCAGTGCACGTCCGTTGGCGCGATAAAAGGCTTTGCGCACTTGGGTGGCCTCGAAGGTCGCCTTGGCCTGTTCTTCTGTCAGACCCACCATGGCTGCTTCGGGTTGTGTGAAGACGGCGGCAGGCACGAGCGAGAGGTCGGTGTGGTTGGGGCGTTCCAGAATATGGTCGAGCACGTGGTAGCTCTGGTAGGTGGCGGCATGGGCCAGCTGCAGGCGGCCGTTCACGTCGCCTACGGCATACACGCCGGGCACGCTCGTCTCGAAGTGTTCGTTGACCGTGATGCCGCGCGGCGTGAACTCAATGCCGGCTTCGGCCAGGTTCAGGCTTTCCACATGGGCGGCCCGGCCCACAGCCATCAACACCACATCGGCCAGGGCATCGTGAACGGCACTGCGGTGTTCGTAGCTTACGTGCAGCAGGCCTTCCTGCGACTCGTCGGCATGAATGGCCGTGACGGGTGCACCGGTGATGAACTCGATGCCGCGCTTCTTCAGGGCGGTCCGCAGCCGCTTGGCGATGTCCTTGTCGAAGTTGGGCAGAATCTCCTTGCAGTATTCAATGACAGTGACCTGCGACCCCAGCGTGTTGAATATGCTGGCAAACTCCAGTCCGATCACGCCGCCGCCGATCACGCACAGCCGCTTGGGCACTTCGGTGAGTTGCAGCAGCTCGGTTGAGGTGATCACACCGGGTGTGTGCGCACCGGGGATAGGCAGGAATTTGGGTACAGAACCTGTAGCCACTATCACATAGTCGGCCTTCAGGGTCTCGCCGCCTACCTCCACTGTGTGTGCGTCGCCGTTGGCGAAGCGGGCCTTTCCGTTGTGGAAGGTGATGCCCGGCGTTTGCATCAGGGTTTGTATGCCTTGGCGCAGCTGGGCCACAATCTGGTCCTTGCGCAGTATGGCCTGTTCCATGCTGAAGCCCGTCAAGTCAGTTTTGATGCCGTAGGCTTCTGCGGCGCGTACGTGTTCGACCACCTCGGCGGTGTGACACAGGCATTTGGTGGGGATGCAGCCTTCGCCCAGACAGGTTCCGCCCAGGTGGTCGGCACTGTCCACCACATGCACGTCGAGTCCGGCGGCGGCAGCCTGAACGGCACATTCATAGCCGCCCGGGCCAGCTCCTATAATAAGTAGCGTTTTCATGATAGAGGGGATGCGTTGTAGAAATAGAAAGGGGAATAGGTGAGAACGTCAGTTACAGCAGGCGTTTTGGGAGGAGAATCAATTGAAGTGTATTCTCTATAGTATATGGAAACCAGTCGAAACGTTCTGCTTTGTTTGAGTAAATAAAGAAGAACGGTGAATGAGCAGCGGAGGCAAATCGCCGTGGCAACTATTCACCGTTCTTCATCCATTATACGCCGCGTATCAGAACGAGAATTTGGCATCCTTCACAGCCTTCACGTCGTCGAGTCGGCGTACGGGTGTGGAGTGGGGTGCCTGACGCAGCATTTCGGGATGGTGCAGGGCTTCCTTGGCAATCTTCTTCATCACGTCGATGAAGGCATCGAGCGTTTCCTTGCTTTCTGTTTCGGTCGGCTCGATCATCATGCTTTCGTGGAACAGGAGCGGGAAGTAGATGGTCGGGGCGTGGAAGCCGTAGTCCAGCAGCCGCTTGGCCACCTCCAGCGTCGTGATGTGCGAGGCATCGGTATGTGAGCCGCCGTATTGGGGCAGCAGTCCGTCGAACACAAACTCGTGCTTGCACAGACCGTCGATAGGCAGGCAGTAGTAGTCCTTCAGACATTCCTTGATGTAGTTGGCATTCAGCACGCTCAGTTTGCCGGCCATGGGGATGCCCTCTTTGCCGAGTGTGAGCAGGTAGGCATAGGCGCGAACAATGATGCCGAAGTTGCCCAGGAAGGCCGAGACGTGGCCCAGCGCCTCCCCGTTGCACCGCAGTTCGTAGCGCTGCGTTTCGGCGTTGAAGTGTACCTGCGGGTTGGGCAGGTAGTCTTCGAGTCCGGCGCGCACGCCGACGGGACCGCTGCCTGGGCCGCCTCCGCCGTGGGGTGTGCTGAAGGTCTTGTGCAGGTTGATGTGCATCACGTCAAATCCCATATCGCCCGGGCGGCATACGCCCAGCATGGGGTTGAGGTTGGCCCCGTCATAATACATCAGACCGCCGCATTCGTGTACGAGGCGGGCTATTTCGGGAATCTGCCTTTCGAATATGCCCAGCGTGTTGGGGTTGGTCATCATCATGCCGGCAATGTCGGGTCCCAGCAGGGGCTTGAGGTCCTCCACGTCGACCGTACCGTCAGCCGTGCTCTTCACCTGTACGATCTGCAGGCCGCACACCGCAGCCGATGCGGGGTTGGTGCCGTGGGCCGAGTCGGGCACGATGATTTTGGTACGTTGCAGGTCGCCGCGCTTTTCGTGATAGGTGCGGATCACCATCAGCCCCGTCAGTTCGCCGTGTGCTCCGGCAAAGGGGTTCAGCGTGAAGCGGCTCAGTCCGGCCACTTCGGCCAGTGTGCGCTGCACCTCGTCATAGAGTTTCAGTGCTCCCTGCATGTAGGGTGCGTCCTGTGCGGGGTGGATGCCGGTGAAGCCCGGCAGCGCAGCCATTTCCTCGTTGATTTTGGGGTTGTACTTCATCGTGCAGCTGCCCAGCGGATAGAAGCCCGTGTCAACGCCGAAATTGTTGCCCGACATGTTGGTGTAGTGGCGCGCCACGGTCAGTTCGTCGGCCTCGGGCAGACGGGTCGGGGCGTTCTGGCGCAGCAGTTCGGTGGGAAGCTGCGAAGTCTGGTAGTCCGGACAGGGATTCTGTGGCAGCGAGTAGCCTTTGCGTCCGGCTTTCGAAAGTTCGAATATAAGGGGGGAATATACCGTACGGTTCATGAGCAGGCAATTTTGGCAAATTCAACAATCTCTTGTTCGGTTCGCTGTTCGGTAGCTGCCAGAATGAGGCAACCGTCGAGTCCTTCGGCCTTCACGCCGGCCAGGAATCCGGCTTGGGCCAGCCGTTCGCGCAGTGCGTCGACGCCTTCTGCGCCTTTGTAGCGCAGGGTAAACTCGTTGAAGAAGGGTGCGCCGGCAAAAGCCTCTTCGAACCGTCCGCTTTCGAGCAGTAGCTTGTGGAGCAGGTGGGCGGCAGCATAGGAGTGCTCGTTGACCTCGCGCAGTCCCTGCGGTCCCATGAGCGACAGGTAGATGGCCACGTAGAGACACATGATTCCCTGTGCGGTACAGATGTTAGAGGTAGCCTTTTCGCGGCGTATGTGCTGTTCGCGTGCCTGCATGGTGAGCACGAAGGCGCGCTTGCCGTCGGCATCGACGGTCTGTCCCACCAGTCGTCCGGGCATCTTGCGCACCAGCGCGTTCTTCACACACAGATAGCCGATGTAGGGACCTCCGCAGGACAGGGGCAGGCCCAGGCTCTGCGCGTCGCCGCAGGCAATGTCGGCTCCCCATTCGCCCGGAGTGCGCAGCACGGCCAGCCGGGAGGCCACCGAGTTGATGGCCAGCAGGGCCTTGTGGGCGTGACACTCGTCGGCCAGGCCGCTAAAGTCCTCCACGATGCCATAGTAGTTGGGCTGTGCCACAATCACGCCGGCCACGTTGTCTTCGGCCAGCAGGCGGCTCATTTCGCTCCGGTCGGTCGTACCGCCTGCGGCGGGCACCTCCACCAGGTCTACGCCGTGGAACTTGGCGTAGGTGCGCACCACGGCGCGCACGGCGGGGTTGACGGTGGCTGAGATGAGCACGCGGTTGCGCTTCTTGGCGGCAGCCACACACATCATCATGGCCTCGGCGGTAGCTGTCGAGCCGTCATACATCGATGCGTTCGAGAGGTCCATGCCGGTGAGGTCGGCCATCATGGTCTGGTATTCGAAGATGTATTGCAGTGTGCCCTGCGATATTTCGGCCTGATAGGGAGTGTAGGAGGTCGAAAACTCGCTGCGGCTGGCGATGTAGGGCACGACGGAGGGCGTGTAGTGGTCGTAGGCGCCGGCTCCGGCAAAGGGCACCAGCGGCTTGTTCTGCGCAGCCAGTTCGCCGATGATGCGGCGCACCTCGATTTCCGACTTTCCGGCGGGAATGTTGAGTTCGCGGTGCAGCTTGAGCTCTTCGGGCACTTCGGCGTAGAGGTCGTCGAGGCTTTTCACGCCGATAACCTCCAGCATTTGGCTGATGTCTTCGGGGGTATGGGGAAAGTATTTCATGGTTTCAAGTTGCATTGGGAACTTCCCGCCTCGGCAGGAAGTTCCCAATTGTTACAGAGGTTTACTTCGAAGAAAATGCGCGGTAGTCGGCTGCGCTCATCAGGTTGTCGAGTTCGGAGGCATCCGACAGCTTGACCTTGATGATCCAGTTGGCGAAGGCATCCTTGTTGACGAGTTCGGGCTCGTCTTCGAGTGCGGTGTTGATTTCCACCACTTCGCCGCTCACGGGGCTGATCAGGTCGCTGGCGGCCTTGACGCTCTCTACGGCACCAAATTCGCTGCCGGCTTCGACTTCGTCGCCTTCTTCGGGCATGTCGACATAGACCACATTGCCCAACTGTTCCTGTGCGAAGTCGGTGATGCCTACATAGCCAAATTCGCCGTCCACTTTCACATATTCATGGCTCTCGCTGTAGTAGAGCCCTTCGATTACATTAGCCATTTTGTTGATTGTTTTTTATGATAGGTTTGGATTTTTGTTGTTCGGAGTCGGGGGGGGAGTTGAAGGAAGGAGAGGGTGGCGTGAGGACTTTTCGGGATTGTCAGGTTATAAGGTTACAAAGTCACCCAATTGAGCGATTGAAACGTTGTCCGTTCAAATGGTAATATGACAACCATACCCCTCATAACCCAAAGACCTCATCACCCAGGAACCGCCTCCTCACTTCTTGTAGTGCTTCTGGTAGAAACGCTTCTTCACCACCTTGCCGGGTTGCAGTTTGCGGTGAATGCGCACCTGTACGGGCGTGTCGAGCTTGGCGTAAGCCGTGTCGACCAGCGCCATACATACGCTCTTGCCTGTCGAAATGGAGCAGTAACCCGTCGTTACGCTGCCAATCACCTTGTCGTCGGCCACTACTTCGTAGCCGTGGCGCGGAATGGCACGTCCTTCGAGTTCAATGCCGATGAGCTTCTGCTGCACGCCTTCGGCTTTCTGGCGGGCCACAGCTTCCTTGCCCACGAACTCTTCCTTGTCGAGTTTCACAAACATGCCCAGTCCGGCCATGATGGGTGAAATTTCGTCGCTCAGCTCGTCGCCGTAGAGGGGCAGTCCCACTTCGAAGCGCAGCGTGTCGCGGCATCCCAGTCCGCAGGGCTTGGCCTGCTTGCTTTCGATGAGGCGGTCCCAGGCTGCCTGAATGTAGGCGTGTGAGCCGTATATCTCGAAGCCGTCTTCGCCCGTGTAGCCCGTGCGGCTCACGATGAGCGTTTCGCCTTCGGCTTCAATGAGCTTGAAGGTGTAGAACTCCAGTTCGCGGCAGGACAGTGCCAGCACTTCTTCTACCACCTTTTCGGCCTCGGGACCCTGTACGGCCAGCTGTCCGTAGCTGTCGCTCTGGTTTTCGGTTTGTACGTCAAACTGTTCGGCCTGCCGGCTGATCCAGGCATAGTCCTTGTCGATGTTGGCAGCGTTGATGACGAGGAAGAACTTCTCATCGCCCATTTTGTACACTAACAGGTCGTCAATGGTGCCGCCGTGCGGGTGGAGCATCATGCCGTAGAAAATCTTGCCCACGGGCGCGCCGCTCACATCGTTCGTAAAGATGTGTTGCACAAATTTTTCGGCTTCGGCGCCTTCTACCAGCACCTCGCCCATGTGGCTCACGTCGAACACGCCGCAGGCTTGTCTTACAGCCTGGTGTTCGTCGGTGATGTCAGTATACTGGATGGGCATTTCAAATCCGCCGAAGGGCACCATTTTGGCACCCAGTTTCACGTGGCGGTCGTACAGACAGGTTTGTTTCATTGTATTTTAATTTGAGGTTGTCGGGGTTTGTGGCTGAGGTTATGAGATTTTTGCTCAGGTTATGAGGGATAGGGTTATTTTCGATGGTTATGAGATTTTCGATCAGGTTATGGGATTTTAGGTGATGAGGTTATAAGATGACTCTTTGAGCGGACGAAGTTCAAGCGTTACAACTCTAACTTGATAACCTCATACCCTTATCCCTCATACCCTTTCGCCTCATAACCTGAAGGATGCCCCCATAACCTGATAACCTGAGTTACGAAGTAACATTGGTCAGAAGTCGCATTCGGCACCCAGCAGTTTCAATAACGCTTCCATCGTCAGGTTTCGGATCATGCGTTCGGGCTCGTGTTCGAACACGGCCTGTCGCAAGGATTCGGGGGTGAAGGGCTTGCCGGAGAAGGTTCTGTCGAAGTATGGCTGCGCTATACCCAGTTCGAAGAAGTCGCCCGACAGGGTGACGTGTTCGATGAGCGTGCCGCGCAGGGCGAAGTGGATGGCCAGCGTGCCGCAACCTTCGATGCGTGCTTCGCGACACACGTCCGACAGCGCGCTCTGGCCGTACAGATAGGTCGGTTCATAGTAGCCCTCCTCTATTTGTTCGATTTCTTTCACGGCCTGGTCATCGAGGGTGACGCTCCGGTCACACAGCAGGTGGCGCAGCCTCACGCGCAGTTCGTCCACACCAAACGTCAGATGATCCTTCAGCAGGGCCACGCGGCTGCGCACGCTCTTCACGCCCTTGGCTTGCAGCTTCGAAACATCGGGGTGTAGTGCACCCTCCATGAGTCGCGGGTTGGTGTCATAGAGCATGGTGCCGTGCACGATGTTGCGGTTGGGCAGGTGGTAGAAGGCGTTGCCGCATATTTTGCCGCCGTCGCGCAGCACGATGTCGTTGCGTCCCGACAGTACCACGTCGGCTCCCAGCTCGTTCAGCGCACGGGCCACCTCTTCGGCATATTCTACAAACAGCGGTTCCACAGCTCCTTCGCCCGTAATCAGGCTCCACATGATGTTGCGGTTGTCAGCGAAGATGGCGCCGCCTCCGCTTTTGCGTCTCACCACATCGATGCCCTCCTTGCGGCAGAAGTCCAGGTCTATTTCCTGGTGTGCCACCTGGTTGCGTCCCATGACCACAGTGGGTCCGAGCTGCCAGGAGAACAGGTAGTTGTCGACAGGCAAAGTTTGTGCAATATACTCTTCGGCGGCCAGATAGAACGGGGCTCGCCGGTGTTCGGTGTGGGAGGGAAGCTCCACGAAGCAGGCTGGAAAATGTTGTGTCATGGTGTATTGAACAGCTGTTTTTTGGGTTAGGATGAGACAGCAGGGTGGGCTGTCGGATATATGCGCGACAAAAGTAGTAAAACAAAACGTACAGCCAAAACAAGTCCGATTAATTTTTATGGGTACGTCGGGAGCGTAGGGAGGTCGGGCAAAAGCCCGCTTAAAGGGCTCAAGCCGAAATCCCGGTGCATGACATTTGGATAAATGTGTGAATGCAAGTGTTCAAGGCACTTAAAGTTTGCTTACGCTTTTGCCCTTGCAGGGCGCATTTGCGGCGGTCAACCAACCCAG